>MKUB01000173.1:8335-19514 GCA_001898545.1 Sphingomonadales bacterium 63-6
CGCCGATGGAGTTCTTCCCGGCCAGCGTACCTTGCGGGCCACGCAACACTTCGATGCGCTCCAGGTCCATCAGATCCAGCAGGGAGCTGGACAGGGTGGGAATGTAAACATCGTCGATATAAACCCCGACGCCGGGATCGAGCGCGTAGTTGAAGTCGGTCTGGCCGACACCGCGGATGAAGGCAATGAGGCCAGTGCCACCGCCCTGCGGCTGTGCCTTCAGGGTCACGTTGGGGGCATTGGCCGCAACTTGCGAAATATCCGTCTGGCCGCGGGCTTCCAGCATTTCCGCATTAACCGCCGTGATGGCGATCGGCGTATCCTGCAAGTTTGCTTCGCGAAATTCCGCAGTGACGATGATCTCGTTTGTGCGGGCCCCCGTGTCCCCGCTGCCTTCGTCCTGTGCATATGCCGGCGCGGCCAGGCTGGCCATGACGGCCAGCGAAGACACGACGCCCATAGTCCTGAGCTTCATGTAAACATCCTCCCATACCGGGGCCAGCACGGCCCCGAATACTCACCAAGTTATCAGTCGCGAAAACAGGCTATTGTCGCTGACCCGCGAAAGATTCCTTCGGGGAGGCTTCACTAAAGGCGCATTCAAGGCGCTCAATTTCCTCCCCATGGCAATGAAGTAACTCTGTTCATGGGCTGCGCAAAGAGCCCAGAGCGCACGCTACATGCTGAAAGCGAACTTGATGTCACTATGTGGCAACAGTGTCTTATATGCCAAGTTGCGCCAGAATTTGACAAAGTCCGAAACGGCCACTTCGCTCGCGAACAAGACGCTACCCTCCGAAGGGGGTAATCCCGGTGCAGGGGAAAACCCCGGCCGGGAGAGGGCGAATATGAGAAAATACTTTTGTAAGAGGCGCCTATGGTGGGCCTGACCCAGGCGGAAGCGGTGCCTTCCGCACAGCCTGCCGGGGCGAGCCATTCCACTGGCTATGAGCTGCGCGTGTTGCTTCTGCTCGGTCTGGCGTTCGGTTTTGCCTATTTTGACCGCATGGCGATGACTTTCCTCGGTCCATTCGTGATCGAGGATCTTTCGCTTTCCAACACCGAAGTTGGCGCGCTCGGCGCGGGACTTTCGGTAACCTGGGCACTGGGCGCCTATTTCGTGGGGCGCTGGTCGGACAGTACTGGCGCGCGCAAACCGTTCCTGCTCGCAGCGCTGGTGATCTTCTCCTTCTGCTCGGTCATGTCTGGCCTCGCCTGGAATTTCGGCACGCTTTTCGCCACGCGCGTAGTGATGGGCGCCGCTGAAGGGCCGTTTCTGCCCATCTGCCTGGCGATCATGGCGGCAGCTTCCTCCGAGGGGCGCAAGGGCCTGAATGCCGGAGTGGTGCAGAACGTCTTCGGATCGCTGCTGGGCACGGCGGTGGCGCCCATCGTGTTGGTGTGGCTGGCGGAGGCTTATGGCTGGCGAGTGGCGTTCTATCTCGCGGGCGTGCCGGGGCTGATTCTCGCCCTGCTGATCTGGCGCTTCATCGCCGAACCTCCGCGCGCTCCTGCTGCTCCGGCCAGTTCTGCTCACGATGCTTCGTTGTCGCCATGGCATATGCTGGCGCAGCGCAATGTGCTGCTCTGCTCCATCCTCAGCTGCTTCGCTGTGGGTTCGGCAGTGGTCGGTTCCATCTTCATGCCGCTTTACCTCGACGGCCCCCGGGGGATCGACCCAACCACATGGAAATGGATGATGGCCGTGGTCGGCGTCTGTCCGGGCGTCGGCGCATTGGTGCTGGCCACCCTGTCGGACCGGATCGGGCGCAAGCCGCCGATGATCGTGGGCGCGGCGCTAATGACCATCCCCCCGCTGGCCCTGTTGTTGGTGCCCGCCACGCCAACATTCCTGACGGTGCTGATGTTCCTTGGCTGGATGGGCATGGGGATATTCCCGCTGTTTATGGGAGTTGTTCCGGCCGAAACGCTGGGCAAGGCGCGCGCGGCTACTGCGATGGGGCTGGTTGTGGGCATTGGCGAACTGACCGGCGGCGTACTGGGCCCTCTGGTAGCCGGGCAGCTGGCGGATAATTACAGCCTCGATGTCGCCATGTGGCTGCAGGCCGGGCTTGCCGCCGCGGGCGCGCTCACCGCGCTGCTGCTCAGCGAAACCAATCCGCGTGTGCTTGCGAGGCGGGGGCAGTTGGGGGTGACCCATGCCTGAAAAGCAGAATGTCATCATCGTCGGCGCGGGGCCGGTTGGTTTCCTTACTGCGCTGGGCCTTGCCCGGCAGGGGATCGAAGTCACCATTCTGGATGCCGAGCAGGAGGTGAACGCCTCCCCGCGTGCGGCCGTCTATTACCACACCACGCTTTCGATACTGAACAAGCTGGGCGTGGCGGATGATGCCCATGCGATCGGTTTGCCCAGCACCGAGTTTCGCATGCACTGGCTCGCGACCGGGGAAACGATGAGCTCCGACATGCGGGAGACGCTGGAGCCCGGGCAGGAATATGATCACAACCTCCATTTCGGGCAGCACATCCTGGCCGAGCTGGTGATGAAGCATCTCGCACGCTTGCCGCATACTCAGGTGCTGTGGGGCCACAAGGTCACGGCGATGGACCAGCAGGCGGACGGTGTGACGCTGACGGTAGAGACCGGGGATGGCGTGAAGCAGATGGCTGCCCATTGGGTGATCGGCACGGATGGTGCCCGTTCCACCATGCGGCGGCTCATGGGATTGGAGTTCAAGGGTTTCACCTGGCCTGACCGCTTCGTCGCGACCAATATCGAATATCCGTTCCTGGAGAACGGGTTCTGCAACGCCAATATGGTGGTCGATCCCGTCAATTGGGCTGTGGTCGGCAGGTTGGGGCGCGAAAATCTGTGGCGCCTTACCTATGGCGAGGATGCCGAACTGGATGAGGCTTCCATTCTGGAACGCCTGCCAGAACGCTTCGCCGCTATCCTGCCCGATCCCTCCATCCCCTATCGGATCGACAATTTCTCCCCTTATCGCGTCCACCAGCGCAGCGCTCCGACTTACCGGGTGGGCCGCGCCTTGCTGGCGGGCGATGCTGCCCATGCCTGCAATCCCTGTGGCGGGCTGGGGCTGACCGGCGGCGTGCTGGATGCCGATGCACTGAGCGATGCGCTGGGCGCGGTTATCCATGGCAAGGCTGACGACAGCGTGCTCGATTTCTATTCGCAGGAACGCCGCCGCGTGTTCCTGGAGGTCGCTTCTCCCCTGTCTTCCAATTTCAAGCGCTTGCTTTCGGAGAGCGATCCGGTGCAGCGGGCGAAAGACAGGCAGGACATGCTGACGGAAGGGGAAAAGGGCGGCGCAGAGATCCGCGCTTCCTCTCTCGCCGAGCTGATGAAGGGCCAGCCTATGCCGGTTCCCGCGCCTATGACGATACAGGAAGACGCATGAGCGAATTTGCCTACAGCACCGAAGGGTTTGAACGCACCGTCTATCGCATCGATGGGGTGGAAAGCGTGGTCTATGAAATAGGCGAAGGGGAACCCTGCGTCTATTTCCACGGCGGCGGAACCTATCACGGCTTTGAATGGGCGCGCGATTTTGCCGATTCCTTTCGCATGATCTTGCCGATCCACCCCAATTTCGGGGAAAGCGGTGACGCCGAGTTCAATGGCGTGGCCGATTATGTGATGCATTATGAAATGCTGTTCGCTGCGCTGGAGCTGGAGACGTTCCACCTGATGGGCGCATCCATGGGCGGGCATTTCGCCGCGCGCTATGCCGGGGAGCATTGGGACGAGATCGATAAGCTGGTGCTGGTTTCCCCTGCCGGACTGCAGAGCGACAAGGCTGCGATTCCCGATTTCTCGCAGATTCCGCCGGAGGAACTGCCCGACTGGTTCGTGGAGAGCCGCGAATGGCTGGAGCCTTACTGGCCTTCCCAGCCCGGCCCGGAATGGCTGGCCCTGCGTCAGCGAGAAGGTGCGGCTGCTTTCCGTACACGGGACGATGTGGCGGTCTCGGACGCGAAGCTGCGCGAAACGCTGAAGGGCTTCGATCGGCCGGTGCTGCTGCTGTGGGGCGGGGATGACCGGATCGTGCCCCCCGGCTTCATTCCCGAATGGCAGAGCGTGTTGCCTGATGCGGAAGTGGTGGTGATCCCTCGCGGGGCCCATCTGCTGCTCGACGAGAACATGGCCGCGCGCAAGGCGGCGAAGGACTTCCTGCTAGGGTGAGTCTTATCGCCCCGGCTCGATCCGCCGGGCGCGGCTGAAAGTCAGGGCGGAAAGCACGGCGGGCACGGCCATGGCGGCGCACACCGCGCCAATGGCCAGCCCCTCGCCCAGTAGCCATCCGCCCGCGATCGGCCCGAAGATGGAACCCACGCGCCCCGCCGTGGTGGCAAAGCCCAGCCCGGTGGCGCGCAATTGCGGCGGGAAGGCATAGGCGATGGTCAGCCAGTTGGCCGTGGCAGATCCGAACAGCATGGCCCCGGTCAGCGGTGCGATCAGCCACAATACCTGGGGATTGCCGGTGAACTGACCAAACAGGGCAATCAGCGCGGCCAGGCACAGCATGGTTGCCCACATCATGCGCCTTACGCCGATAGTGCCGCACAGGAAGCCGGTGGCCATCCCGCCTACGATCCCGCCATAGGAAACCCAGGCCGAATATTGCGCGCCGAGCGTGTCGGACGCATTGGCCTGCGCCACCAGCGGTGGGCCCCAATTGATGATGAAGTACCAGGCGAACATGTTCAGCGCGTGCGCCAGGAACAGTTTAGCCAGCTCCCTCACATGGATCGGCTGGGCAATCTCTGCCAGCACCGCGCTGCGCGCGCCTTCCGGCTTGGGCGGAAGTTCGGAAATCTCGGGAATGGCCATTCGGCGCAACATGCGGTTGGTGCGGGCCACGGCGTTTCTCGGCTGGCGCGAGAGTAGATAGTCCAGTGATTCCGCCAGACACAGGAAGGCGATGGGAAATAGCAATGCAGACAGGGCGGAGCCTACCCAGAAGATGCCGCGCCAGCCATAATTGCCCAGCACCGCCACGGCTACCATCGCCCCGATGATCGTGCCCACCGGATATGCGGCGGCCACACAGCTCGATGCGAATTCGCGGCGTTTGAAGCTGGCATATTCCAGCGCCAGCATCCCCGCGGTGCTGGTCATCCCGCCAATGCCGATGCCGGTTACGATCCGCCCGGCTGCCATGGTGTAAAAACCGTGGGACAGGGCGGAGATCGCCATGCCTGTGCTCATGAAGATCAGGCAGGAAAGGATGGCTGGCCGCCTGCCCCACTGGTCCGCCACCGGGGAGACGCCCAATGCGCCGAGGGCCATGCCGACAAGGTTCATGGAGAGCAGTGTGCCCAGCGTGGCATCGCCCATGCCCCATTCGCGCTTCAGGGCGGAGCCTGCCTGAGCAAGGGCGAGAATATCATAGCCGTCGATCATGTTGATCAGCACGCACAGGCCGATCACCGCATATTGCGGCAGTTGCATGGGGCGGTTGCCAAGCACCTCGCGCGGATCGAAAATGGGTGCCGAAACGGGTTTGGGCGTTTCGCTTGCCACCAAGACTTCCCCCTCTGCCGACCGCTATATTGCGGCCTGCCGGCAAGCTATGCTGCGCAGCATAATGCGCCAAGTTCACTGCGCGAAGGAGAGGTTGATCGTGAGCGAAGCCGAACAGATCGTTCTGGATGTCGAGACAGTGATGAACCACATCGTGCGCGGTGAGAAGGCGACCTTCCACCCCGGCGCACGCGAGAAGAGCTATTGGCCGGTCGAGGAACACCGGATCACCATCCGGGACATGCGCCCGATTGCGGGGGAATTGTCTTTCGACCGTAACGGCTTCGTTCTGCTGGACGAGCCGACCCGTGTCACCGATTTCACCGACAAGAGTGAGCTGGGCACTTATTGCCGGGAAACAGAAGCGCTGGTGCAGCGGCTGACCGGAGCGGCGAAGACGATCAGCTTCGGCGCGGTGGTGCGCACCAATGCGGGCGGCACCCATGGGCACAACATGCCGGCCTATGGCGCTCATGTGGATTATGGCGACCGCACGGTGCGGGACTTTGTGTTCGATCTCCTGCCGAAGGAAGAGGCGGAACGGCGGCTTTCGGGCCGCTACATGCTCATCAATGTCTGGCGGCCGCTCGTGATGGTGGAAAGCGCACCTCTGGCCCTGTGCGATGCGAGCACGGTGAAGCGGGAGGATATGTTCGACAGCGAAGTGGTGGGCGGGCTGGGGGATTTCGGCCGCCGCTCGCTCTGGGGTTTCAACCTCGCCTGGGCGCCGGGCCAGCGCTGGTACTGGGTGCCGCATATGCAGCCATGGGAGGCGCTGGCTTTCAAGCTCTATGACAGCGATTCCGATGCCGTGCAGTTTACCGCGCACAGCGCTTTCGACATTCCCGGCACCCCGCCCGATGCCGTGCCCCGCCAGAGCATCGAGCTGCGGACGATTTCCTTCATGGAATGAAGGCCGCTCAGGCCTCCACCGGCGAAGGCGTCTCCAGCGTCTTGACGAACCACAAGCCCATGCGCCGGGCATCGGCATCGCGTGCCATCACGCGCAGTCCATCCAGCGCCTCTTCCAGCGCAGCCCCGCCCCCGCAGGCATGGAAGACGAGGTGCTTGTTGGCGACGGCCTTGGGTGAGGTTCGCTCAAGATAGATCCGCCGCCGGTCCTCGGCATAGATATCCAGCAAGGCGGGGTTCGCATCCTCCAGCACTACGGCTGCCAGAGTGGGCCACAGGGCATAGGCATCGAACAAGCCGGTGGTCAGGCCATAGCCGCCGGTGGGGTTGGTCACGTGGGCAGCATCCCCCGCCAGAACCACGCGGCCCTTGCGGAAGCTCTCAGCCGCCCGCTGATGCATTCGGTAGGGTGCCGCCCGGTCCAGCCTGTGGCCACCTTGTCCGCACAACAGGTGCTTGTAAGCATCCGGCAGACGCTGGAGATAATCCCTCTCCGGCAAAGCGGCGTCTTCCATGTAAGTGCAGCGCCACAGCCCTTCCTCGTCGATCTTCACGATTACCGCGCCCCATTGATCGTCAATCACCATGGTGGTGAGGCCGTAATTGGCGCTTTCGAAATCGTGATAGACATTGGTGGCCACGAACCGTTCGGGCCATGTCATTCCCTCAAAACCGAGGTTCAGGGCCTTGCGCACCAGGCTGCCCGCGCCGTCGGCCCCCACCAGATAGGCGCAGGAGAGGTATTCCACGCCTTCCGGCCCTTCCACTGCCACGCGCACGCCGCCGGCATCCTGCGCCAGGGTAGTCATAGCCGTGCCGAAACGGATTTCGGCATTTGGCAGCGCCTCCAGCCGGTCATGCGCTATCGCGGCCAACCGGTCCTGCCCGAGGTGAAGGTTGTAGGGGAACGCTGTATACCCCTCCAGAACCGAGAGATCGTAGCGGATTTCTTCGCCCGTGCTGCGCACCAGCCAGAGGTAATCCTGCTTGGTAAAGCCGATCCGCTCCGCCTCTTCGCGAATGCCCAGCCGTTCCAGCCCATCCAGGACAGACCAGTGATAGACCGCGGCGCGCGGGCTATCGATAATCGCGTCCTCCGCTTCCACGAGGCACACCTTCACGCCCGCCTGTGCCAGCCCCAAAGCCGTGACGAAGCCGGTCGGGCCGCCGCCCACGATAATCACATCGAAGTCGTGCATGCATCTCTCTCCACTCCCACACCTGCCAGAGGGCTTCGCGCGCTGCCAAGAGATTTTCGCCCATGTTCAAGCGGCAAATGGGGGGCGGGCCTAGGACTTGTTGCTGGAAGAGGAGAGGATGCCAGTGGCCCAGCCCCAGCTAGACGAAACAATCGAGGCGCGCGGCGGGACCTATCGCCTGCGCGGCCGTTACAATCCCGAATTCAGCGGAGTTGCCGAAGCCTTCATCGAGAATTTCCGGGTGGAGGAAGAACTGGGGGCGGCCACTTCGGTGGTGATCGATGGCGAAACGGTAGTCGATCTGTGGGGCGGTTGGGCGCGCGAGGATCGCTCTCAGGAGTGGGACGAGCATTCAACCGTCTGCATGATGAGCGTTGCCAAGGGCGTTACCGGTATCGCCTTCAACATGGCGGTCGATCGCGGGTTGATCGATATCGACAAGCCAGTCGCTCACTACTGGCCCGAATTCGCGCAGAACGGGAAGGAAGGGATCCTTGTGCGCTGGTGCCTCGATCACCGCGCGGCAATTCCGGTGCTGACCACCGACACGATGTATCCGGGGGGCTTCTTCGATTACCCCGCTTATATCCGCGCGCTGGAAGTGCAGGAGCCGTTGTGGGAGCCGGGCACGCGAGCGGCCTATCACGTGCATAATCAGGGCTTCCTGCTGGGTGAGATCATGCGCCGGGTGACAGGCATGACCGTGGGTCCGTTCCTGCGCCAGAACGTCACCGGGCCGCTGGGCGCTGAATATTACATTGGCGGGATGAGCGAGGAGGAACAGTCCCACGTCGCCGAAGTGCTGCCCAACACCAAGGCTCGGCTCTTCGCCGCAAAGGACCAGACCGTGCCGCCCAAGCCGACCACGCCAGAGGGCTGGCAGGACGGGGCGACCCTCCGCAGCTTCGCCTTCCTGCAGAACCCCAACGAGCCGTGGCACACCACGATGAACTCGCCTATCTGGCGCACTTGCGAGATCGCCAGCGGTTCCGGCCATGGCAATCCGCGCGGGGTGGCGCGCATCTATGGCGCTGCCGTGGGTGAGGTCGATGGAGTAAGCCTGCTGTCGAAGGAAGCGCTGGAGGCCATGCTGGTCGAGCAGCACAACCAGATCGAGCTGCTGCAGGACCGGCCCTATCATCAAGCCTTGGGCGTGCTGCTGAACACGCCGGAGGCGGTCTACATGGGCCCCAATCCGCGCAGCTTTGGCCATCACGGCCTGGGCGGATCGATTGGCTTCGGCGATCCGGATGCGAAGCTCGGCTTTTCCTATTGCTGCAACCAGATGCACAGCGTGGGCGACAACGGCCCGCGCGCAAGACGCCTGATCGACGCGGTCTACGCGGCGATCGGCTGAGAAAGGGATACGACCAGATGGACAAGGAACTTTTCGACAAGGGCATGAAGATCCGCCGCGAGGTGCTGGGCGATGCCTATGTCGACCGGGCGCTGGCGAAGAGCGGGCCGTTCAACGATCCGCTGCAGGAACTGGTCACCACCTATTGCTGGGGCTGGGCCTGGGGGCGCGAAGGCCTGCCGCGCCGCGACCGTTCGCTGATCAACCTCGCCATGATTTCCATCCTCAACCGCAGCCACGAGCTGAAGGCGCATATTCGCGGCGCGCTCAACAATGGCCTTACCAAGGAGGAAATCCGCGAAGTGCTGCTGCAGGTGGGCATCTATGCGGGCATCCCGGCCACGGTGGACAGCTTCCGTATCGCCAATGAAGCCTTTGCCGAAATCGAAGCGGAGGAAGCATCGTGAAAGACCGGAAACGCCTGCGGATTGAGGCCGAATGCGGCAAGCTGCCGCTGCTTTTTGCCCGCTATGCCGACAATGGCGATCACGAGGCGATGGCTGCCCTGTTCACCGAGGATTGTATCTTCGCCCGGCCATTCCAGCCGGATTACCCCTTTTACGGGCGTGACAAGGTGCAGGCGATCTTCCGTGACCGTCCGCCGATTCTGGTCCGCCACATCGTCACCAATGTGCTGGTGGAAGTGATTTCGGAGACGGAAGCCAAGGGCACCAATTACCTCGCCATGCTCTCCAGCCACAAATCGGTGGAGCCGCCACAGGAAGCGGGCGGGCTCTATGTCGGCGGGTTCGAGGACCATTACGTGAAGACGCCCGAAGGGTGGAAATTCGCCAGCCGTTACGGCCAGGTCGCGCTGCATCAGGGCGGACCGATGCCCGTCATCCCGCCGCCGACCGACGAGGCGCGCGGCGTGGGCAAGGGAGAGTGAGATGAGCGTAAAGGCCGCCAATGCCGACGAACAGCTGGTGCTCGATTTCTTCGAGGTGCTCTCCTCGGGCGATCTGGAGAAACTTCGCGGCTTCTATCACGATAAATCCATGTGGGAACCCAAGGTGAAGGGCATCGCCGGGGCCGGACGCCATGTGGGCATGGACATCATCGACAAGTTCCTCGCCCCGGTGCGCGGCATGTTCCATCCAGGCGATCCCAAGGTCCATGTCCACGCCATGTTCTCAAGAGATGGCTGGGTCTGCGTGGAATCCAATTCCACCGGCACCACCATGGACGGCAAGGTCTATGACAATGATTATTGCTGGGTGTTCGAAATCTCGAACGGCAAGATCGACGCGATGCGGGAATATATGGACAGCCATTATACCGCCAAACTCTTCGGGATGGATTGAGCCATGCGGTTCGATGGCCGCCCGATCCTGATCTCCGGCGCAGGGCGGGGCCTTGGCGAGGGGATCGCGAAACACCTTGCCGCCGAAGGCGCCATTGTCGGCGTGGCGGATATCAACCAGGCTTCCGCCCACAAAGTGGTGGATGAAATCCGCGCCGCCGGGGGTGAAGCGCATCCCTATGGCGGCGATCTGGGCCAGCGGGCGCAGTTCTTCAGCGTGGCGGAAGCCTTCCGCTACGATGCCGGGCCGCTGCGCGCGATCATCAACAATGCCTCCGTGCTGGTTTACGAACCGATTGAGGATGTGACCGAGGAAACGCTCGAGCTCATGCTGTCCGCCGGGCTCAAATCGGTGTTCTGGGGTGTGCAGGCCTTCCTCGCCTATCGGGATGAGGAAGCGAGCGGCAACATCCTCAATTATTCGTCGCCCGTGGCCTATCGTGGGCGACCCAATACCGGGGTCTATACCACCATCAAGGCGGGGATTGCCGGACTGACCAAGGTGCTGGCGGGCGAATTAGGCCCGCGCGGCATTCGCGTTAACGCCATTGCTCCGGGCAGCGTACCGACCCCGGCGACCGATGGCTTCGTAACGCCGGAACAATATGCGCAGCGCGCGAAGAACATCCCCCTGCGCCGCAACGGGACGCCCGAAGACATCGCCCGAGCAGCGGCCTTCATCCTCTCGGACGAAGCGGATTTCGTGAACGGGGCAATGCTGGCCATCGATGGCGGCATCATCGCGGCGGGCTGACACGACAGGAAAAGAGAACATGGCAAAGGTCTGGCAGGAACGGCTCGACACACTGCGCGAGGTGATCCTCGCGGATATTGCGCGCGGCGATTATTACGGGCTGGTGCTCACCGTCGGGCACGGCGGGGAGAAACTGTTCGAGGAAGCG
>MKUB01000173.1:19523-61620 GCA_001898545.1 Sphingomonadales bacterium 63-6
GAGGAAGGCCGCTTCGCGCTGACCACCAAGGTGCGGGATGTGCTGCCGGAATTCACCGGCAAGCCTCGCGAGGAGGCGACCTTCTATCACCTCCTAACCCACACGGCTGGCATGCCCGGCGTATGGACCCCCAAGCCGGGCATGTATCTCGACCGTCTGTCCGACCTCTATGAGGCGACGATAGAGGCGGTGCATGGCGTGGTGGAACCGGGCAGCCGCTGCGACTATTCGCCGCTGGTCAATCACGTGCTGATGGGCATGGCGCTGGTTCGCACCGACCCCAGGGGGCGGGATTATCAGACGCTGCTCTATGAAGACCTCTTCGCTCCGCTGAAGATGGACAGCACTTCCATGGGTCTGCGGGCGGATCTGAAAGACCGCCATGTGCGGCCCGATCTGCGCGGCACGGTGCCGATCAAGCACCTCAGCCGCAATATCGAGGGCGACCACGCCCTGTTTGAAGACCCGGCGACCGAGGCTCCGCATGTCGGCTGCGCATCAACCTCGGGCGATCTCTATCGCTTCGCGGAAATGCTGCGCCGGGACGGCGAGCTGGACGGGGTGCGCATCCTTTCCCCCCGCATTATCAAGGTGGCCCGGCAGGTCCATACGGGTGCAATGCCCAACGAGCTTTACAAGGCCGCCCATCTGCGCGCCGGCTGGCCTGTCGCGCCTGCCTATATGGGGCTGGGCTTCAACGTGCGCGGCACGGCCATCGTGAACCATCAGCTGGGCACGCTCACTTCGCCGGAGACTTACGGCAATTACGGCGCGGGCAGCACGCTCTTCTGGGTCGATCCCGAACTGGATGTCAGCTTTGCCGCCACCAGCGCCGGAGTGATGACGCAGACGGCCAATATCGAACGCTTCCAGAAACTGTCCGACCTCGTCGTGTCGGCAATGGTCTGACGGCCCAAAGGGCCGCAGGATTGAGGATGATTGAATGAGCGACGCAGACATCATTGCCATCGGTTCGGGCCACAACGGGCTTGTCGCCGCAGCCTATCTGGCGGTGGCGGGCAAGAAGGTACTGGTGCTGGAACGCAATGAATGGTTCGGCGGCGGCGTGGTGACGCGCGAACTGACGCGCCCGGGCTTCCGGCACGATCAGCATTCGATGAGCCACATCTTCATCCAGGGCAATCCGCTGCTGCTGAATGACGATCTGGGCCTGAAGTCGAAATATGGCCTGCGCTACGTCTTTCCCGATGTGCCAATGATGAGCGTGTGGGAAGATGGCGCCACCCTGCCGCTGCACCGCGATCCGGCGAAATCGGCCAAGGCGATCCGCAAATTCTCCCACAAGGATGCCGAAACCTTTCTGGAGATGTCGCGGCAGGCCGCGCAATGGCTGCCTATGATCCAGGCAGGGCTTTATTCCCCGCCCATGCCCATGGGCGCGCAGACGGCGATGATGGACCAGAGCGCCGAGGGCCGCGAGATCATGCGCACCATGGCCGTCAGCACCTTCGACCTGATGGAAGAGCTGTTCGAGCATGACAAGGTGAAGGCCCATTTCGGCCGCGTGGCGGGCGAGAACCTCGTCAGCCCGGATGAGAAGGCCACCGGCATCGGCGCCTATGTGTTCCTCGGCTTCCTCGAAAAATTCGGCTTCGGCGTGCCCGTGGGTGGATCGGGCAGCCTTACTGCCGCGCTGATCGCCTGTATCGAGGACCATGGCGGCAAGGTGTTGAACAATTGCGAGGTTCGCGAGATCGTGACCGACGGCACGCACGCGACAGGCGTGGTGCTGGACGATGGCTCCCGTCTTTCGGCGAATGACGGGATCATCGGCGCGATCCATCCGCACATCCTGCCCGATATGGTCGCGGCCCTGCCCGCCAACGTCGCGAAGAATGCGAAGCGCACTCACATCACCGATGCGGCCTGCTTCACGGTCCATGCCGCGCTCGATGCGCCGATGAAGTTCAAAGCGGGCGACATCTCGGCCGTGATGTATGAGTTGATGCCCGCCAGCTATGAGGACATGCGCCGCGCGTTCGACGAGCTGCGCTATGGCAATTTCTCGCCCACGCCGCTGGTCGGCGTCGGCCAGCTGACCCAGCACGATCCCAGCCGCGCGCCCGATGGCAAGGCGATCTTCCACGCCTGGGACTATGTGCCCTACACGCGCAAGGATGGCCGCGACTGGGATGAGGCGAAGGGCGAATTCGCCGAGAAGATGATCCGCCGCATGGGCGATTTCATCGAGAACGTGCCCGATATCGTGCTCGATTATCACTGCGACAGCCCTGTGGACATGGAGCGGACCAGCCCCAGCTTCTTCCGCGGCGATCTGCACGGCATTGCCACCACCACCTATCAGTCCGGCTCGCACAGGCCGACGCCCGAGCTGGGCCAATATCGCGTTCCGGGGGTGGAGGGGCTCTATCTCGTCGGGCCGTTCCAGCATCCGGGCGGCGGCGTGTTCGGCGCCGGGCGCGCGACGGCCCAGGTGATGGCCGAAGACTTCGGCATCGATTTCGACGGGATCAGCGTCGCATGAAGATCTATTCCGCCGACAAGAGCGAGCTGATGCAGGTTTCCGCCATAGAGCGGAAAGGCAACGATCTCGTCCTCAAGGGCAAGGTCTTCGGCACCATGCCGATGAGCGCCACGCTCACGCCCGAACAGGCGCGCGCGGCCTTCAAGCTGCTGACGCCCCAATTGATCCTGTTCCTGCTCACCATGCCGTTCCGGTCCTCGAAAGGAGCCAAGAAATGAAGCGCCACGAAGACAAGACCATGCTCGTCACCGGCGCGGCCGGTGCCATCGGCTATGCCACCTGCGAAATCCTCGCCCGCGAAGGGGCGCAGGTGATGCTGGTGGATATCGATGGGGCCAAGCTGGAAGAACGAGTGAAGGCGCTCAGCGATGCGGGCTACACTGTCTTCGGCCATCACGCCGATTGCGCGGATGAGCAGCAGGTGATCGGCTATGCGGAGGCGGCGCTGAAGGCGATGGGCCGGGTTGACGGTTTCTTCAACAATGCCGGAATCGAAGGGCACCTTGCCCCCACGCATGAATATGAAGTCGCCGAATTCGACCGGGTGCTGCATGTGAATTTGCGCGGCATGTTCCTGGGCCTGCGTTACGTGCTGCCGGACATGGTGAAGCGCGGCGCGGGGGCGGTGGTGAACACTGCCTCCATCGGTTCCGAACGCGGCCTTGCGGGCGCCTGCGCTTACAACGCAGCCAAGCATGGCGCAGTGGGCCTTACCCGCACGGCGGCGAGCGAAGTGGCACAGAGGGGCGTGCGCGTGAACTGCGTGATGCCCGGCGTGATCGAAACCCCGTTGCTGGTCGGCATGTTGGAACAGATGTTCGACGATGTCGCCGCCGGAATGCGCAAGTTGGGTGAAGTCGCCACGCTCAACCGCGTGGGCCAGCCCGCCGAAGTGGGCAATGTGGTCAGCTTCCTGCTCTCGGACGAAGCCAGCTACGTCAACGGCGCGAAATGGGAGATCGACGGCGGCGCGCTGGCGACGATCCGCAACGACATCTGACGGAGCTTGTCCGTCGGTTTTCAGTCCTATTCGTCATTGCGAGCGTAGCGAAGCAATCCAGAGCGGAACGCTTTGGGCCCTGGATTGCTTCGGACCGTTGGTCCTCGCAATGACGAAAATTACCCGCTCAGCACCGCGTCCAGACCGGGCACGATCAGTGTGCGTCCGCCGCCGAAATCGTGGCGGACCACGATCAGGCCCTTCCTTTCCAGATGTTCCAGCAGGCGGCGCGTGCGGCCCGGGGAACTGGTGCCGTAAACGCGGGACAGTTCCTCGTCATCCGGTTCCTCGATCCCCTCGGCGGCATGGCGAGCGATGGTGAGGAAGGGCGCCAGCACATCGTCATCCAGCGTGCTGCCCATTTCCAGAATGTGCTCGCGCACATGGGGCTCCAGTCCGTCCAGCCGGGCCAGCGCGATGGCGAACATTCGGCGAAATCCGGCCATGTCGGGCGTGGCGGCGCTGGCCTGTCGCTTGCGGCAATGGAGCAGGAAAGTCTGGTAGAGCGCGGCGGAAGGCTGGAAGGCGGCGCGCGGGTCCGACGCCATGGCGCGCATGATGTCTTCCACTACCTGCGCGGCGGCGCCGGGCGATGCGGAAGAAGGCTCTACCCCATCCTCGTCGCTTGCCACGGGATCGGATTCGAAGCGGGTAATCTGTTCGGACAGCTGCTCGGCCGTGAAAGCGGGCGGCGGCGGCGCGGCGCGCTTGGCTTCCGCCTGGCTTTCCATCACGGCGGCCAGTTCGGCATGGAGCAAGGCCTGCATTTCCTCCGCAGGCGCGGTGGGGAGCGGGGCGAGCTTGCTGGCCGTCACCTTGGGACCGGACTTGACCGGGCCGACCTTAACCGCGCTGGGGCGGCGGCAGATCGCGGGGCCAAGGCCGAGGAAGCGCCCGCGCTCAAGGTCGCGAATGCGCTCTGCCTGCCGCCGCTCCATGCCCAGCAAGTCCGCCGCGCGCAGCATGTCGATATCGAGGAAAGTGCGCCCCATCAGGAAGTTGGAGGCTTCGGCAGCGACATTCTTCGCCAGCTTGGCAAGGCGTTGAGTGGCCACGATCCCGGCCAGCCCGCGCTTGCGGCCGCGGCACATCAGGTTGGTCATGGCATTCAGCGTGATGCGGCGCGTATCCTCGCTGATCTCGCCAGCCACGGCGGGCGCGAACATCTGCGCCTCGTCCACCACCACCAGAGCAGGGAACCAATGTTCGCGTGGGGCATCGAACAGGGCGGTCACGAAATGGGCGGCGCAGCGGATCTGCTGTTCCACATCCAGCCCTTCCAGCGCCAGCACCACCGAAGCGCGATGCTGCCGCACCCGCGCGGCCAGCGCCTCGATCTCGGCAATGGAATGGGCGGCGCCGTCGATCACCACATGGCCGAAATGGTCGGCCAGCGAAACGAAGTCCCCCTCAGGGTCCACCACCACCTGCTGCACCATGCCGGCGCTCTCTTCCAGCAGCCGGCGCAACAGGTGCGACTTGCCGGACCCGCTGTTGCCCTGAACGAGCAAGCGGGTGGCCAGCAATTCTTCGAGATCGATCCGGACCGGCTGGCCCGTTTCGTCCTCACCTATGACGATGTGCGAATCCACGCGCCTGAGCTAGCGGCTGGTTCCGGGAGGACCAAGGGGGGAAGGGAGGTTTTCCAGATATGTCTGTGGCTGAACAGGTGCCGGGCCAGGATTCATGCAGACACGCAGGGAGTACCTTCTTGGTCCACGCTTCGTCATTCCCGCGAAGGCGGGAACCCAGTTCCGCTGTTGCCTCTAGGTTCCCGCCTTCGCGGGAATGACGATAGGAAGATCGGGCGCAACGTCATCGCGCATCCTGCGGCTTCGTGCGAAAAATAGGAGCGGGACCCCGGAACAAGTCCGGGATGATCGGAGAAGTTTGGACTACCCCCGCCCGCCCGCGCGATAATTCCTCGGGCTCATTTCGAAACGGCGGCGGAAGGCGCGGCAGAAGCTGGAGAGGTCGTTGAAGCCGACATCATAGGCCACATCCGTCACTGTCACGTCACCCCCCTCGCGCTCCAGCCTGCGGGCGGCGAGTTCCAGCCGGCGGTTCTGGATGAAGGCGCGCGGGGTGGTGCCCATTTCGGCGAACAGCATCTGCACATAGCGCGCCGAAACACCCATGCGGCGGGCGAGGCGGTGAACATCCAGATCGGGATCGGTCAAATCCGCTTCCACCGCTTCGAACAGGGCGCGGCGGCGCTCGTCGCGGCGGTTAGGTTCGAGGGTGGGGCGGGATGCGGCATAGGCCATGTCCAGCAGGGGCCAGATCGCATCGCCCAGCGCATCCACCCATTCGCCGCTGCCGTCATGTTCCAGTTCTTCCCACGCATTGCGCATGAAGGTGGAAAACAGCGCGCCCGCGCCGCGCCGTCCGCTGACGGGAACGCCCACCTGGCTGCGCAGATGGGGCATGCGTTCCTCCACCGTCGCCAGCGGCAGGCGGAGCACGATGGCCTGGGTATATTCCTCGAAACTCAGCCAGAGGGGCTTGGACGGATCGTAAAGAACGAAGTCCCCTTCCTCCAGCACGGCAGTGCGTCCGCCGGTGTGATTGGTGCTGCGGCCCCGGTGCTGTACCTGGATGTTCAACACCCCGGCATTTTCATGGTCCGGTGCGCTGTAAATGCGGGCCGGGCTGGAACAGGGGGAGAGCAATTCGCAATCGCGCAATTTGCGGCGATAGAGCCGCGCCTCGAATGGCGATTCCCCAAGGGATTCGACCTGAATGGGCGCGACGAGGCGCGCGATATCGTTCCAGAAGGGCAGGCGGTCGGACGGCGCGACCTCTGCCGTGCTCAGTTGCTCGAGCAGCGACATGACAACCAAACTCCCAATGCCGCGAGATTCGCGGCGGGCCTCGTATCGGGCCATTGGGAGGGGAGGTTATGGAGCCTTTGGGCGCTTGGCAAGCGGCGTGCGAATCGGACCCTCACGCGTCTCGTTCCGGGTCAAGCCCGGCGTCGGCCTCCACCACCTTGGCCATGGTGGTGAAATCCGCGTCCGGCCCGTAATCGGCCAGCGCCCGTTCCAGATAGCTGCGTACCACCTGCCCCAGTTGCAGCGGTACGCCCATGGCCTCCGCTTCTTCCAGCAGCAGGTTGGTGTCCTTCAGGCTCAGCGCGGCGGCGAAGCCGAAATCGAAGCTCCGCGGCAATACGGAACGGGGCCATTTGTCGCGCGTGGCGGAATTGATGCCGGTGCCGCTGTTCAGAACTTCGATCATGCGGGCAGGGTCCAGCCCGGCCTTGATCCCCATGGCCATGCCTTCGGAAGTGACGCCGATGGCCACCGCGCCCAGCAGATTGTTGACCAGTTTCATTACCTGCCCGGCGCCCGGCGTTTCGCCCATGTAGAAGGGTTTGCCCATGCGCTGCAGCAATGGGAGAAGCTCATCATATTCTGTCTGCGGCCCGCCCGCCATGATGGCCAGAGTACCGTCTTTCGCGCCCTTGATCCCGCCGGATACGGGCGCGTCGATGCTGGCGATGCCCTTGGCCGATAGCGCGGCGTGCAGATTCTGCGCCAGACGCGGGCCGGAGGTCGAAAGATCGCAGACTATCTTCACCCTGCCGCCTTCGGCCACCCCGCCGGGGCCGAGGATCGCCTCGCGCACGATGGGCGGAGTGGGCAGGCTGGCGAAGACAATGTCGCATTCATCGCCCAGCGCCCTTGCCGATCCGGCGGCCTCCGCCCCCTGCGCCACCAGTGCGGCGACGGCGTCGGGCGAGACGTCATGCACCAGCAGGCGATCTACCTGACCGATCAGATTGGCCGCCATATTGGCGCCCATGCGGCCAAGGCCGATGAAACCGACACTACTCATAGAAACTCCGAAACAGATGTATGCGGGGGCAGATCTACGCGGGCGATGCCGTTTTCCGACGGGAAACAGGCCAGCACCAGCGGATCGTGGCCCGGGATGAGATGAGCGAGCGATCCGCCCGCAAGCTCCAGCGCGCGTGCCTGCGCGGCGCGATATTGCGGCTCGTCGATGAAGATCGGGAAGGGCAGCTTGCGTGCGATATTGGCGTAGAGATGGGCCGCATCGCTGGCCAGCACCACCGTGCCGCGCGCGGTCTCGCACGCCACCACCATCAGCCCGGCAGTGTGTCCGGCGCACAGCCGCAGCGATATTCCCGGGGCGAATTCGCTATCCCCGGTATGGAAAACCACCCTGTCGGCATAGAGCTTGCGCACCAGTTGGGTGACCGGCTCCCCATCGAAGGGTGCGCGGATATCATGGTCGCACATGGCGCGGCTTGTGGCGAAAGCCAGTTCGGCATCCTGCACATGGAAATGGGCGTTGGGGAATGTGCCCAGCGATCCGGCATGATCGTAATGGAGGTGAGTGAGGATCACATGCTCCACCAGCAGATGGTCGATCCCGGCATCGCGCAGCCCTTCGGCCACCGGGCGGATCAGCGTGCGCCCCCGTGCCATCGCCGCCGCCTCGCCAAAGCCGGTATCGACGATCACAGGCGGATGGTCTTCGCGGTGAATTGCCCAGACGAAGTAATCCAGCGGCATTGGCAGATCGTGATCGTCCACCGGCTGCGTGAAGTTGGCCGCCGTCACCCGCTCGTGCCGGGCATAGAGGATCGCGTCGATACGGGTGACGGGGGCGGTCATGGTCTCATGCAAACTTCAGCTGCACCGGCTGGCGGATCGGGCCATGGCCTACCGTGGTCATCCAGGGCTCGTAAGGGCCGGCCAGTTCAAAGCCTTCAACCTCACGGACGATGGTGCCGAGCAGCGCCTGCGCTTCCATCTGCGCCAGCACGCGGCCCACGCAGCCATGCACGCCATAACCCCAGCCGAGCGAGTGCTTGGTATCGCGTTCGATCCGATATTCTTCCGGAGCTTCCCAAAAGCGCGGATCGCGATTGGCCGCGGCGAACATCAGCCCGCAGCGCGTGCCAGCGGGGATCAGGATATCGTCCACCTCCACGTTCTTCACCGCGATGCGCCCGGCCATGCGGCTGGGGCTGTCCCAGCGCAGGCTTTCATCGAAGGCCCCGCGTAGCAGCTTTGGATCGGCGCGCAGCTTCTCGTACTCGCCGGGGAACATTGCCCATGCGCGGATGGCATTGGCCATGGTGAGATAGGTGGTATCCGCCCCCGCGCTCAGCACGGTTTGCAGCAGCAGCTTGGCTTCGGCCAGAGTGACCTGGCCTCTATCGGCCGCGCGGAAGAATTCCGCCCCGATCCCTTCCGGATCGATCGCATCGCGCTCGCATGTGGTTTCCAGCCATTCGATGACGCCGGAAAAATCCTGGTCCATCGCTTCGTCGAACAGCTCTCCGGGCGGGCCCATCGTGGCCCACACCATCTGGGAAAAGCCGTGCATATGGTGCCGCCCTTCCTTGGGCAGGCCCAGAATGTCGGGCAGCACGCGGAAGATATAGGCCTGGGTAATGTCACCCACGGCATCCACCACTTCGCCCTCCTTCGCGCGAAGCTCGTCCACGAATTCCTGTGCGGCACCCTCGAAAATCGTCTTCACGCGTTCCAGCGCGCGGGGGGAAAGGGCATCGGCCACCACCTTGCGCACCTGCGTGTGGCGCGGCGGATCGTCGGTCAGCAGGATTTCGGGTCGGGGCGAATTGGGATCGTGCCACGGGCGCGAGGCGGAGGAAAAGGTCTGCCAGTCCAGCAGGCCCTTGGTCACATGCTCATGCCGGGCGATCATCACCACACCATCATGCAGCCGCACGGCGGGGGCGAATTCGCGCAGGGCATCGTCCACTTCCCGCGCGTTACGCACGGCATCGGGGGTGAAGATGTCGAGCGGGTAATCGGGGATCGCGCGCGCCATCTTACAGCCCCAGCCCCTTGAACCAGCGCTCGCCTTTGGCGTCGGTGGTGAAGTGGCCCGCCGTGGGATCGGCGAAATGAGCCCCGATTATCAGCACGCCGCTATCGGTATATTGCTCGGCAAAGCGCATGCGGCTGGCGCGCCCGGCATCCTTGTCCATGTCGAAGGTCGCGTCGCGTTCCGGCATGGCGCATTGCATCGGGTGGTGCATCAGATCGCCGGTGATGACGGCGCGCTCACCTTTGGAGTGGATGCAGACATGCACATGGCCTGGTGTATGGCCGTGGCTGGGCTCGCAATAGAGCTCCTCGCAAATGCGGTGATCGGCCTCGATAAAATCGGCCATGCCCGCTTCCACGATGGGATCGACGCATTCGATCATGTGGCCGGGGTGGTGGATGCCATCGTTGCGTATATGCTTCCACGCTTCGAACTCGGTCTTGCCGAAGAGATAGCGGGCATTAGGGAAAGTCGGCCTGAACTCGCCGGTTGCCGGGTCTTTGTAAGTGTTCCAGCCGACATGGTCGAAATGCAGATGGGTGCACATCACAATGTCCACATCGTGCCGGCCGATCCCTAGGCTGGCGAGGTCCTCCAGAAACCCTTCGGGCAGGTGGCTGAACACCTCGAACTGTCGTTCCCGCCCGGCGCCGATGCAACTGTCCACCACGATGGTCGTGGTCGGGGTCTGCACCACGAAGCCCTGGAAATTCATCCGCTGCTGGCCTTCGGGCGTGGCATAATGGGGATGCAGCCATTCCAGCGCGAGCACTTCCTCCGGTGTCGTATCCGGCATGGTCATGTGGATGTCGTCATGGAAATCCCACACTTCCACGATCCGGCTGACGGTGACGTCACCCACCTTCCAGCTCTTGACGTGTTCCTTGGCCATGCAATGCCTCTCCTCAGGCGGCTTTCTTCCTCGAACGCGGGGCCGCCTTCTTTGGGGCGGTCTTGTAACGGGCCACGGATTCCGGCGGCAGATCGGCAGCCGGAAGGGGTGCCTTGCCCAGAATGAAATCGGCCGCACGCTCGGCAATCATCACGCAGGGCGCATTGGTATTGCCGCCGATGATGATGGGCATCACGCTGGCATCGGCCACGCGCAGCCCGGCAATGCCGTTTAAGCGCAATTGCGGATCGACCACCGCGTCCTTGTCGCCGCCCATGCGGCAGGTGCCGACCGGGTGGTGCACGGTATAGCCGGTGCCGCGAATATAGGCGTCGATCTCAGCATCGCTCTGCACATCGGGCCCGGGCGCGACTTCCACCCCGCCATAGGGGGCAAAGGCTTCGCTGGCGAAGACCTTGCGCGCGATGCGGATGGCGCGGATCAGGCAGTCGATATCGCCATCCTCCGCCAGCAGGCGCGGATCGATCGCGGGGGGCGCTGCCGGATCGGGGCTGGCCAGCCGCAAGGTGCCGCGCCCCTTGGGATAAAGCGCCACGGGGCTGATCGCGTAGCCATGGCCGATGGGGAAGGGAATCTTCGTGGTCAGGCGCTTGGCGGGCTGGAACACGAACTGGACGTCGGGCCGGGCCAGCGAAGGGTCCGTGCGCAGGAAGGCCACGCTTTCAAACACATTGCCCGCCAGCGGCCCCTTGCGGGTCAGGATATACTGGAACAGCTGGAAAATGTCGCGCGGCAGGGCCGGCAGCGACAGGCCATAGGATGTGGTGTTCTTCGTTTCGACATGGATGGGGGAGGCGACATGGTCCTGATAATTGCCGCCTACTCCGGCAATGTCACGGATCACCTCGATACCCATCTCCTGCAGATGCGCGCCCGGCCCGATGCCTGACAGCATCAGGATTTGCGGCGTTTGCACCGCGCCCGCGCTCAGGATTACTTCATGCCGGGCCAGCACGATCCGCCCGTCGAGCAGTTCAACGCCAATGGCGCGGCCCTCCTCCA
Organism: Sphingomonadales bacterium 63-6; assembly: GCA_001898545.1. Lineage (GTDB taxonomy): Bacteria > Pseudomonadota > Alphaproteobacteria > Sphingomonadales > Sphingomonadaceae > Andeanibacterium. The sequence continues at coordinate 30,777 of MKUB01000173.1, forward strand.
CCAGCACGCGGCGGACGGGGGAATTGGTCTGCACATGTACATTGCCGCGCTTCAGCGCCGGGCGCAGCATGTTGACCGATGTTGTTTCGCGTCGCCCGGCCCGCATCAGGCCCTGCCGACGGCCATAGCCTTCAGGATTGGCGCCGTTGAAATCGGGGCAGGCCGGGAATTGCAGCGATGCCAGCCCGTCCATGAAGGCATAGTTCAGCGGGTTGGGATTATCGACCACCTTGACGTTGATTGGCCCGCCCTTGCCGTGAAACACACTGGCCGGGAAATTCTCGTTATTCTCGGTGCGAGTGAAATAGGGCAGCACTTCCGAATAGGACCAGCCGGTTGCCCCGGCATCTGCCCAATCGTCATAATCGGTGGGATGGCCCCGGAAATAGACCATGCCGTTGATGCTGCCCGAACCGCCCAGTACCTTGCCGCGCGGCACGGGAATCTGCCGCCCGGCCATGCCCGGCTGAGGAACTGTCGCGAAGTTCCAGTTGAGCGATTTGGTGTGAATCGCCGCCGCCACGAAGCTGGGCACATGGATGAAGGGATGAATATCCGGGCCGCCCGCTTCCAGCAGGCAGGTCGTCCGATCTTCCCGTTCCCCCAGCCGCGCCGCCAGCGCCGCGCCTGACGTTCCGCCGCCCACCACTACGTAATCGAATTCGGTACCACTCATCCCGCGCATCTCTCCCATGCCTGGTAGGGCGATAGACCCTGGGCCTGCCAAGCCGCTTGGCGGAGTGCGAAGAGGGATTGCCGGGAGGCGAAGGATGTCAGGCCCCGCTTGCCCAACCATCCCCTGTTCCGGACCGGGAGAAAGAGGCATAGCTCCAGCTTCGCTTGACATCCTCCCCCCGCGCCGCTTTTGCGCCGCAATCGAGCCCTAGGAGCCCCACATGGACCGCGCAGAAGTCGAAACCCGTATCCGTTCGCTGATCGCCCCCTTCAACAAGAAGGGCGCAGACATTGCCGACGCCACCACTTTTGCTGGCGATCTGGAGTTCGACAGCCTGACCGTGATGGATTTCGTCGCCGCGATCGAAGACGAATTCGACATCATCATCAGCATGAACCAGCAGGCGGAAATCGAGAATTTCGGCCAGTTGGTGGATGCCGTCTGCAAGCTCAGCGGCAATTGAGCGGGCAATCAGGGAGTAGCCCGGAAATGACTGGCGACCTGTTCAGCAAGTTCGACGACATCATTGCCCTGCGCCAGAGCCTGCTGGCCGGCGGGGGTGAAGATCCGTTCAGCCTGGTGATGGAGAAAGTGCTCTCCCCCACCCGCGCGATCTGCAACGGGCGGGACACGATCCTGCTCGGCACTTACAATTACATGGGCATGACCTTCGACCCGGACGTGATCCAGGCGGGCAAGGACGCGCTGGACAATTATGGCGCGGGCACCACAGGCAGCCGCGTTCTGAATGGCACCTATCAGGGCCACAAGGAATGCGAAGAGGCGCTGAAAGAGTTCTATGGCATGGATCATGCCATGGTGTTCTCCACCGGCTACCAGGCCAATCTCGGGATCATATCCACGGTCGCCGGAAAGGGCGATTACATCGTCCTCGATATCGATAGCCATGCAAGCATCTGGGATGGCTGTGCGCTCGGCAACGCCGAGGTAGTGCCCTTCAAGCACAATGACATCGAGGCGATGGAAAAGCGCCTGAAGCGCATTCCCGAAGGCGCAGGCAAGCTGGTGGTTCTGGAAGGCGTCTATTCCATGCTGGGCGACATCGCCCCGCTGAAGGAAATGATCGCGGTCGCCAAGGCCAATGGCGCCATGGTGCTGGTGGACGAGGCCCATTCGATGGGCTTCATCGGCGAGCACGGGCGCGGCGTGGCCGAAGCCCAGGGCGTGCTGGATGATGTCGATTTCGTGATCGGCACTTTTTCCAAGAGCGTGGGTACGGTGGGCGGCTTCTGCGTGTCCAACCATCCCAAGTTCGAAGTGCTGCGCCTTGTCTGCCGCCCCTATGTCTTCACCGCCAGTCTGCCGCCCAGCGTGGTGGCGACGGCGGCAACCAGCATCCGCAAGCTGATGCATGGCGGGGAAAAGCGCGCGCATTTGTGGGAAAATTCCCGCACGCTGCATGGCGGGCTGAAGCAGCTGGGCTTCCAGTTGGGCACCGACGCCCCGCAGAGCGCGATCATCGCGGTGATTATGCCCGACCTGCAGAAGGGCGCGGCCATGTGGGAAGCGCTGCTGCACGAAGGGCTCTACGTCAACCTCGCTCGCCCGCCGGCAACCCCCGCGAACATGACCCTGCTGCGCTGCTCGCTCTGCGCCGAACATTCGGCCGAGCAGGTGCAGACTATCCTCGGCATGTTCGAGCGTGCCGGGAAGGCCGTCGGGATTATCTGACTCGGCCTATCGAGATGGGTGCGCTTCTGGGAGCGCACCCAATCCGACCAATTCTCGCTCGCCCTCACTCCCACTCGATAGTGCCAGGCGGCTTCGACGTATAATCGTAGACCACCCGGTTGATCCCGCGCACTTCATTGATGATGCGCGTGGCGACGCGGCTGAGGAAGGCCGCATCATAGGGATAGATGTCAGCGGTCATGCCATCGGTGCTGGTCACGGCGCGCAGTGCGCAGACGCTGTCATAGGTTCGCCCGTCGCCCATTACGCCCACGGTTTTGACCGGTAGCAGCACGGCGAAGGCCTGCCAGATCGCGTCATAGAGGCCCGCATTGCGGATCTCTTCCAGATAGATCGCATCGGCGCGGCGCAGAATGTCGCAGCGTTCCTTGGTCACTTCACCCGGAATGCGGATGGCCAGGCCCGGCCCCGGGAAGGGGTGACGGCCCACGAAGATTTCCGGCAGGCCCAGTTCCCGACCGAGCGCGCGGACCTCGTCCTTGAACAATTCGCGCAGCGGTTCCACCAGCTGCATGTTCATGCGCTCAGGCAGGCCGCCGACATTGTGATGGCTCTTGATCGTCACCGAAGGCCCGCCGGTGAAGCTGACGCTCTCGATCACGTCGGGATAGAGCGTGCCCTGCGCAAGGAAGTCCGCCCCGCCGATCTTCTTGGCCTCCGCCTCGAACAGATCGATGAAGGCCTTGCCGATGAACTTGCGTTTGGCTTCCGGATCGGTGACACCTGCCAGGCCGCCAAGGAACATCTCCTCCGCGTCCACATGGACCAGCGGGATATTGTAATGGTCGCGGAACAGGGTGACGACCTGCTCGGCCTCGTTCATCCGCATCAGCCCGTGATCGACGAAAACGCAGGTGAGCTGATCGCCGATCGCCTCGTGGATCAGCACGGCGGCAACGGCAGAGTCGACCCCGCCGGACAGGCCGCAGATCACTCGGCCGCTGCCCACCTGGGCGCGGATTTCCTCGATCTTGGTTTTGCGGAACTCGGCCATCGTCCAGTCGCCCTTCAGGCCGCAGACATGGCGCACGAAATTGGCGATCAGCTTGGCGCCGTCGGGCGTGTGGACCACTTCGGGGTGGAACTGCGTACCGTAATAGCGCCGCTCGTCGTCCGCGATCAGGGCGAAGGGCGCGCCATCGCTGGTGGCAACGATGCGGAAGCCGGGAGCGAATTTCGTTACCTTGTCCCCGTGACTCATCCACACCTGATGCCGGTCACCCACTTGCCACAGGCCGTCGAACAGCACGCAGGGCTCGGTCACCGTCAGAAAGGCACGGCCGAATTCGCCGCCTTCGCCGGTTTCATGGCCGGGGCGGACTTCGCCGCCCAGTTGATGGCTCATTACCTGCTGGCCATAGCAGATGCCCAGGATCGGCAGTCCGCTGTCGAACAACACTTGCGGCGCGCGCGGGCTGTCTTCGTCGCAGACCGAGGCGGGCGATCCCGAAAGGATGATCCCCTTGGGCTTGAGGCGATGGAACGCCTCTTCCGCCATCGAGAATGGCGCGATTTCGGAATAGACCCCTGCTTCACGCACGCGGCGGGCAATGAGCTGGGTCACCTGGCTGCCGAAGTCGACAATCAGGATGGAGTCGGGAAGATGTGATGGTTCCATCCCGGCGCGTTAGTATCAAGCACGCCGCGCTGTCCAGCCATCGCGCGCGTGCAACCCCGCGCGGAGAGCATCGGGGGATTGCAAGGCCGAGCATGACGAGAGTTTCCGCCCGGGCAATCAATGGTGAAAATTATGCAACACCGCTGTCATATTTCGCACTTGCAACATTTCCACATCGCGACCATTTGCGCCCCCGGAAGCTGAGGGGGCACGAAGCCTTCCGGCGAACCCAAAGAAAACACAAACGACAGGTGGACACTATGCGCATCCTCGCAACCCATGTCCTTCCGCTGCTTGCTGCGGTTTCGACCAGCGGCCTGCTGCTGAGCGCCGCGATCATCTGATCACGCTCTCAATTGGACCCCCAAGGCAAGCCGCCCCCACCCAAGAGGGGGCGGCCCCAAAGGGCGTTTGTTCCCATTTCATTTCCATGACAAGCAGCGTTGAGTTTCACGCAACGCCCCTCGCAATTTTCGCATTTGCACAGTTTGCTTGTGCAGTGCACCATGAGGCTCACAGAACGATTAGAACGACAAGTACAGGATGACCAAGGAAGGCGGCCTGGACCACCTTAACGGAGAATTCGAAATGCGTAGCCTTGTCGTAACCGCCTTTGCCGCCATGTGCCTCTCGGGCGCTTTCGCCGCCCCCGCCGCGGCTGAAGAAGTGTCCGTTTCCGTGCCGCACACCGATCTGGACCTCACCACCGAAGCTGGCCGCAAGGCCCTCGAAACCCGTGTTGCCGCCGCGATCAAGGTCGCCTGCGTCAAGCCGGACAGCCGCGATCTCAAGACCATGCAGGCCTGGGAAAGCTGCAAGTCGGCAGCCAAGTCCGGCGCTGAAGAACAGCTGGCCAAGAGTTTCGCGTTCGCAAGCATCTAAGCCGCGGCCGCCAGTTAATTCGAATGCCGTCCTCGCTCAGCGGGGGCGGCATTTTCGTTATGTAGCATCCGTTATCGCAGTTGCATTGGGCGCAATGGACGTCGCTATTTTCGCACTTGCAGCATCGGCGGTAGGCCACCATATGCGCCCTCAGCAAACAGTTACACAGTTTCGCGGGCAGCTCCTCTCCCCCCCTTTAGCTGCCCGCGATCCCTTCCAAGGAGCCTAGTCATGACCGCTTTCGCAAAGCGCGTTGTCGAACTCTATGTTCGGGGTGCCGCCAGGTATCCGATGCCGTTTATCTGGACGCTCTGAGCCTCCAAGAACGCATTCACGCGGAATAGTAGACAGCCGCCCTTAGGGCGGCTGTTTTCGTTTCCGTATCTTGTGCTGCGGTAGTTGTCGCAGACGCAACAACCGGCGAAATTTTTGCATTTGCACAATTTCCTGCTGCACTGCAGCATGGCTTCGACAAACACAGCCTGCTCCTGGCGAGAAACCACAAGAGGGTCGCCAGGCCCGCACCGGTCGAACCTCGAAAAGGAATGTGCAATGCGTAAGTTCATCCTCCCCCTTCTCGCCGCCGCCGCTGTCGCCGGAGCAGCTTCCCCCGCTCTTGCCGGCGAAGTGACCATCCGCGTTCGCATGGCCGGGTTGGACCTGAGCAATCCGAGCGCTGTCGACACGGCCAAGGATCGTATCGACACCGCCGTCTCGCGCGCCTGCCGCATGCCGGCAATGTTCCGCTTCTATGGCAAGCAGGCGGTTGACGATTGCGTTGCCGACGGCAAGGCCAAGGCCATGAACGAACTCGAAGCCATGCTTCCCGCCGCTGACTGAGCTTTCGCCGCCCTGCGGGGCGGCCAATCGGTGGCCCGCCGCACCCTCTCCCTTGGCGGCGGGCTCACTACTTCAACAGCCTTGCCACAAGCCTGTTGGAACATGGCCATCAATGCTTCCTAACCGGGGCGGTCCTGCCTATATGATGGCTATGGCAGAAACACCCGATAACACCCCGAACTCCAACTCCTACGGCGCTGACAGCATCAAGGTCCTCAAGGGCCTGGACGCGGTGCGCAAACGCCCCGGCATGTATATCGGCGATACGGACGATGGTTCGGGCCTGCACCACATGGTGTTCGAAGTATCGGATAACGCCATTGACGAGGCGCTGGCCGGTCATTGCGATCTGGTGCTGATCGAGCTCAATCCCGATGGCTCGGTAAGCGTCGAGGACAATGGGCGCGGCATTCCAACCGACATTCACTCGGAAGAAGGCGTTTCAGCCGCCGAAGTGATCATGACCCAGCTCCACGCGGGCGGGAAGTTCGAGAATACGAACGACGACAACGCCTATAAGGTTTCGGGCGGCCTGCACGGCGTGGGCGTCAGTGTGGTCAATGCCCTGTCCGAATGGCTGGAACTGACCGTCTGGCGTGACGGCAAGGAACACTGGATGCGCTTCCAGCATGGCGATCCGGTCGAGCCGCTCAAGATCACCGGCGATGCCCCGGTTCTTGAAGGCGGCCTGCCCAAGAAGGGCACCCGGGTTACCTTCCTCGCCTCTACCGATACGTTCAAGAACGTCACCGAATTCGATTTCGAGAAGCTTGAGCATCGCTATCGCGAGCTCGCCTTCCTCAATTCGGGCGTTCACATCCTGCTGCGGGACTGTCGCCCTGCCGAGCCGGTGGAACACGATCTCTATTACGAAGGCGGCATCGCGGCCTTCGTCCGGTATCTCGACCGTAACAAGCAAGCGCTGTTGCCCGATCCGATTGCGATCAGTTCCAATCGGGACGGGATCGGGATCGACGTCGCTCTTGAATGGAACGATTCCTATTACGAGAACGTGCTGTGCTTCACCAATAATATCCCCCAGCGCGACGGCGGCACCCATCTGGCTGCGTTCCGCGCCGCGCTGACCCGCACGCTCAATAGTTACGCCGAAAAATCCGGCCTGCTGAAGAAGGAGAAGGTGAATCTCACCGGCGAGGATATGCGTGAAGGGCTGACCGCGATCGTTTCGGTCAAGTTGCCCGATCCGAAATTCTCCAGCCAGACCAAGGACAAACTGGTCTCCTCCGAAGTGCGCCAGCCGCTGGAAAGCCTGATGGCGGACAAGATGAACGAGTGGCTGGAGGAAAACCCCGCCAACGCCAAGGAAATCGTGCAGAAGGTGGTGGATGCCGCCGCCGCGCGCGAAGCGGCGCGCAAGGCCCGCGAGCTTACCCGGCGTAAGGGCGCGATGGACATCGCCAGCCTGCCCGGCAAGCTCTCCGATTGCCGCGAACGCGATGCCAGCAAGTGCGAACTCTTCCTGGTTGAGGGCGATTCCGCAGGCGGTTCGGCCAAGAGCGGGCGCGACAGCCAGTATCAGGCGATCCTGCCCCTGCGCGGCAAGATCCTGAACGTGGAACGTGCCCGGTTTGACCGGATCATCAGCTCCAAGGAAGTGGGTACGCTGATCCAGGCAATGGGTACCGGCCTGCGTGACGAGTTCAATCTCGACAAGTTGCGTTACCACAAGATCATCATCATGACCGACGCCGACGTGGACGGTGCGCATATCCGCACCCTGCTGCTGACCTTCTTCCATCGCCAGATGCCCGAGATCATCAAGGCCGGGCACCTGTTCATCGCCCAGCCGCCTCTGTTCAAGGTCAGCAAGGGCCGCAGCGAGGTCTATGTGAAGGACCAGGGCGAGCTTGACCGTTATCTGGTGGAAGCGGGCCTGCAGGGCCGGGTTCTGGAAAACAATCTGGGCGTCGTGCGCGGCGGGGCAGATCTGTCAGGGCTGGTCGAGCACGCGCTGCGCATGAAGAACCTGATGGCCTTCGTGCCCCGCAAATATGATTCCGCGGTGGTGGAAGCCATGGGCATGGCCGGTGCGCTCGATCCCGCATTGGCGGATGCGGCGCGGCTTACCGCACTGGAACAGGCCGCTCGCCATCTCGGCATGGGCGATCCCGAAGCACGGTGGAGCGTGCTGCGCCGCGAGGACGGCACAGTGCTGTTCGCGCGCATCTGGCGCGGCGTGACCGACGCGCATGAGATTGACGCGGCCTTCCTCACCAGCGCTGAAGCGCGCAAGATGCATCAGCTGGCCGTGCAGACCTCGGAGTTTTACGATGCTCCTGCCCGCCTGACCAAGGGCAGCGCCGAACCGGAGCCGGAACCGGAAACGACCGAGGAGGGCGAGGAAGCCCCCGTCGCGTCCTCCGTGGTGGCCGATGGCGGCATCACGCGGCCTTCGCAACTGCTGGAAGCGGTAATGGAAGCGGGCCGCAAGGGCCTGTCCATCTCGCGCTACAAAGGCCTGGGCGAAATGAATGCGGAACAGCTCTGGGAAACCACGCTGGACCCGGAAAACCGCGTGCTACTGCAGGTGAAGGTGGAAGATGCCGACGTCACGGACGAAATCTTCACTCGCCTGATGGGCGACGTGGTGGAGCCCCGCCGCGACTTCATCCAGCAAAATGCGCTGAACGTGGCGAATCTGGATATCTGACGAAGGCGCGCTTCGCTCAGGCAATACTGAGCGAAGCGATCTTCCCCTCCGCCAGTACAAAGCGATACCGCAATTCAATCGGACTGCCGGGGAAGTTTCCTTCCACCCGTGCAGTGACGATGGGCTCCTGCGCAGGCCCTTCCATGGCGAGCGGGGTGGAGATGAAGTTGTACTTCGCCCGCGCATCCTGTGCCCAGCGGGTGATTTCCTCATGCCCCTGGCGCCATTCGCCTTCGTCCAGAACGCGCGCATCCTCTGCGAAACATTGGGTGAGCTGGGCGATATCCGGTCCGTTGCCGGCGTTGAAATAGGTTCCAAGCGGGGCGGGTAAATCAAGGGCCATTGCTCATCTCCTCTTGCCTTGCCTGCCAGGGTAGGTTCCAACCTTCCTTATGGCCAGTACCCACAAAAAAGTAAGCTACTCACCTACGGGTAAGATTGAGGATGTAACGCCTGACATGGCGGCAAGCGGCGCGGAGGCGGCCTTGCGGCTGATCGAAGGGCGCTGGAAACTGGTCATCATCTTCCATCTGTTCGACAAGGGAGTGCTGCGCTTTTCGGAACTGGAGCGGGCTATCCCCGCAGTTTCCCAGAAAATGCTGATCCAGCAATTGCGCGATCTGGAGCGGGATGGGATCGTAGAGCGGGAAATCTACCCCCAGGTGCCACCGCGCGTGGAATATCGCCTGTCCGAATGGGGTCAGGAGATGTGCCCTGCGCTGGATGCGCTGCTTGACTGGGGCGCCCGGCGGCGGTGACTTGCCGCAATGCGCAGTCGCCCTTTCGGGCCATCTGCGCCATGATGCTGTCATGCTTGGCTCTCAGGATTCGCGTATGAAGCGCCTCGACCTCCGCGCAATCGCTCTTCCCGCCGTCTTCGCTCTCACCCTTTCGGGCTGTGCCGCGAGTTACGATCACGGCGTCTTTTCGCTGCGGGAAAAAGCGCCCGAGGCAGCACCGGCGGCGACCGTTACTGTGGGGATCTTGGCGATCAACGACTTCCATGGCGCACTGGAACCGCCCAACCAGTCTGTTCTGGTGGATGACGGCAAGGGCAGCGTCACGATGGTTCCCGCGGGCGGTGCCGCTTGGCTTGCCTCGGCGGTGGATTCGATCCGGGCGAAATATGCCAACAATGCCGTGGTTTCCGCGGGTGACCTCATCAGCGCCTCGCAGCTTGCCTCCTCGCTGTTCCTCGACGAGCCGGCCATCGGCGTGATGAACCGCATCGGGCTGGACTTCAACGCGGTGGGCAATCACGAATTCGACAGCGGCGAGCAGGAATTGCTGCGTAAGCAGACGGGCGGCTGCGCCAAATTCACCACTCGCGAACCGTGTCAGGTGGAACAGTTTCCGGGCGCCAGCTTCCGTTTTCTTTCCGCCAGCACCTTCACGAAGGATGGCGAGACATTGTTCCCTGCCACGGGCATCAAGAGTTTCGGCAGCGGCAAGGCGAAGGTCAGCGTCGGCTTCATCGGGCTGACGCTGAAGGATACGCCCAGCCTCGTCTCGCCCGATGGCGTGGCCGGACTCACTTTTGGGGACGAAGCGCAGGCAATCAACGCAGCAATCCCCAAGCTGAAGGCCGAGGGCGCGGATGCCATCGTGGTGTTGATCCATCAGGGCGGGAGGACCGGCGGAACGCCCAACCCCAATGGCTGTGAGGCGCTATCTGGCGAAATTCTGCCGATTTTGGCACGGCTCGACTCGCGGGTGGATGTGGTCGTATCGGGCCATACCCACTGGTCCTATGTCTGCGATTACGGCACGATTGACCCGGCCCGGCCCTTCCTGCTGACCAGCGCGGGGGTGTTCGGCGAATTGGTGACCGACATCACGCTGGAGATCGATCCTTCGGCCCGCCGCGTGGTGCGCAAGCAGGCGCATAATGTGATCGTGCAGTCGCGCCCCTATGTCTCGCCGCGGGGCGAAACGCCCAATTCGCCTCTGTTCGAGCAGTTCCAGCCCCGCCCCGACATTGCGAGCTATGTGAAGCTCTATACCGACCGGGCGGCCGAATATGCCCTGCGTCCGGTGGGAGCGATTGCCGGACCCGCAATCAAGGGCGACGGCCCGGATGGCGGCACCGCCGCGAACCTCATCGCCGATGCGCAACTCGCCGCGACCCGCAAGGCCGGCGCACAAATCACCTTCATGAATCCCTTCGGTGTGCGCGCCACCCTCAATCCGGGGCCCGGCGGCGCACTGACTTTCGGCGATCTCTACAAGACCCAGCCCTTTGCCAATACGCTGGTGACCCAGACCATGACCGGGGCGGAAATCAAGGCCGTGCTTGAACAGGGTTTGGACGACAACGCCCCCGAACAGCACCTCGCCCCCTCGGCGGGCTTTACCTATTGGTACGACAGGAGCCTCCCCATTGGAGACCGGATCGTGAGGATCGAGTTGGACGGCAAGCCGCTCGACATGGCGGCAAGCTACCGCGTCACCACCAACAGCTTCCTGGCAAATGGCGGAGACAGCTTCACCCTTCTGGCAGCCCAGCGCGAGGCGACTGTCGGCATGAGCGATATCGAAGCGCTGGAAGTCTGGGTGAAGGGAGAGAAGCCGCGCGCCGTACCGCAGGAACAGCGCGAAGTGGACGTGGCGCAGCATTAGGGATTATCCCCAAAGCATATTCTTCGGTTCCGGAGTTCCCGCAAGAAAGGCAATGAAGGCAGACTGCACTTCTGCAGCGGAGAAGTGGCGGGATGATCCCCACTCATCTTCCGAAGCCAGAGGCAAGCGCCGGGCTGCAATATACGCCCCCGAACCGGGTCCGCGCTCGATCACGAAGCCCGGATATTCCAGAGCGGTCTGAATGAAACTGCCATCCGCATGATCGAGGATGGCGAAACCTGTCCCGGCCGCTGCGATCTCGTCGATTGCCTCGCGGATGGCTTCCGGCGTGGCGCAACCTTCCAGTATCTGTCCGTCGACCTGCAGGGTCATCGGGAGATAGGATCCGGCATACTCGGAAACAGCCGTTTCCTGGCGCTGCAGTGCAGGCCCCTTTGCGAGAGTCTTATCAAGAAAATCGACCAGCGGCGCAGCGTCCCGCCGGAAGGCATGCCCCGACCACAACACCAGTCCGCACATCAGCAAGAGGATTCCAAGAACGAATAGAAGACCTGCAGAAATTCGACGATCTGGTGCAAGGGCAATGGCGACGATAGGAAAAGCGACCACGACAAAAACTGCCAGCGCAATTCCGGTGAGGTTTGAACCCGCGCGACCCCTTATCCGGGTCACACCATCCCGGTTAGACATAATGCCGAACAGCATGGGGCCATGGCGATTGAAGGCGCTAAGCCACAGGCAGATGACCGGCCCGACAATCCATCCGCGCGGCCCTTGCCTGACATCGAACCATGCTTTTAGGCGGGCCTGCATGGCTGCTTTCACATCAGGCGGAGCAAGGCGAGAGGCAACTTCGAAGCAAATTCCGAAGGGCTGAAACGCCATTCCTTACTCCATAAAGCTAGGCGCGTACCTGTCTGCCCCTCCGCCACCTGGCGCCGCCGGGCGGTCCCCCCCGAGGGATGCCCCGGGGAGGATCGGGAACTCACTTCTTGTCGAGATGCTTCGCCATGAAGGGCAGCACCACTTCGTCGAAGCGCTGGCCGATGCGGTTGACGTGGTCGCCGTCATAGACGGCCCATTGATTGGCGATGCCGAAGCGATCCAGCTCCTCGTGGATCATCGTATCGTCATGCAGCAGCCCGTCCTTGTCCCCGGCATCCGAGCCAATGGCGCGGAAGCTCTTGAGCGCGGGCACGTGGGAAGCAACCATGGCATAGGGCGAATTGGCCGCCCATTTGGCGATCACCAGCTGGTCCACCTTGCCGTCCTTATAGGGGAAGTCCGCGAAATAGGGCGGGTTCTGCGGGTTGGGTGACCATGCGACGATGGAGGAAAGCCCGGCACGAGTGCCGAAATCGGCCTTCACGCCCTGCTCGATTGGCAGGCTGGAAAGCTTCTTCGCGCTTTCTTCCGTTTCGGTGCGCGGGCTGATGCAGCAGGCATTCTGCGCATAGATCGCGTTGAAAGTCTGCGGATAGGTCATGCCGATCACCCAGGTGCCGTAACCGCCCATGGAATGGCCCGCCAGGCCGCGCCCTTCGCGCTTGGCGATGGTGCGGTAATGGCTGTCCACATAGGCGACCAGATCCTTGGCCACGAAGGCACGGAAATCGCCGGTCGTCACCGAAGTGGAATACATGCTGCCGCCCAGCTTGGTGAGCGTATCGGGCACTACCACGATGAATTCCTCGCCCCGCTTGGCCGAGTTGTTCACCGCATCGGGCACCTTCATGAAGTTGTAGAAATTGCGCCCATCAATCGCGAAGCCGTGGAGGTAATAGACCACGCGGTAACGCTTCTTCTTGTCCTTGCCATAGCTGGGGGGAAGCACCACCAGCGCCTCGCGCTCGGTGGAATTGCCTTCCAGATTGCCTTCCAGCGAAGGGCTGTGGACCTTGATCGTTTCCACCGTGATTCCGGCAGGCACCGGGGCGGGGGGCGCGGTGATGTTCTGCGCCATGGCGGGCGTGGCGGCCAGCACGGCGAATGTCGCCGCCAGAGCCGCGAGTTTCTTCAGCATTTCCAAGAATCCTTCCCTGTTCCTCTAGCGGTCCAGATGGGCGGCGAAGAAGGGCAGCACAGCACTGCGCAGCCGATCCTTCACCTTGTCCCCATGGCCGCCATCGTAGATCTCCAGCTTGTGAACGACACCGAAGCGGGTCAGTTCCGAAGACATGGCGCGGCTGTCCGTCGCGAGCCCGTCCTTGTCCCCTACATCGAGCATGATCGCTTCATATTGCTGCAACTCGCGAATATGCTGCGGCAACATGCCGATCAGCGAGTTGGCTGCCATGCGCGCCTGCACCACGGGGTCGATCGCGCCATCGGCCAGCAGCCCGGCATTGATGAAATTGGGCGGTCGCTGCGGGTCGGGCGACCATGCGGCCAGCTGCGCCAGATCGCCCTGTACGCCGCCAACAGGGGCGGACAGGTCCACCGTTCCATCGTCGGCCTGCGCGCGCTCCGCCATTTCCCTGGTGATGAGCTTCACCGATCCGCCGCCCGCGCTCATGACATAAAGGCTGGAGAACACTTCCGGGTGCTTCATCCCCACGCGCATCGCGCCGTAACCGCCCATGGAATGACCGGCCAGCCCCCTGCTTTCCCGCCGGGCAAGTGTGCGATAGTGAGCGTCCACCCAGGCGACGAGGTCGTGCGCCACGAAATCCTCGTAATTCCCGGTGGTGGGCGAGTTGGAATAGAACGATCCGCGATGCTTGGAAAAGCCGTCCGGCATCACGAAGATCACGTCATTGCCCGCCGCGCCCGCGCCGGTCAGCGCCGCTTCCAGATCGAACAGCTCCGCATAGGCCTTGGGCTCCACGAAATAGCCATGGAGGAAATAGACAACCGGATAGCGCTTATCCGGGTGCTGGTCGTAACCCGGCGGGGTGACGACATAGACGGTGCGATCCGCCGGATTGCCTTCCAGATTGCTCGCGATGGCGGGGCTGTGGACCTTCACCAGATCCACCCGCGCCTTTTCCTGTGCGGCGGCGGGGTGGATCTGGGCGAAGGTGGCGAGAATGAGCGCCGCAAGGACGGCAAGGCGCCGGGCCATGCGCTTATTGCCGCGCGAGATGCTGGGCGAAGAAGGGCAGCAGCTTCGTCCGGATACGTTCCGGAATGCGGTTGCCGTGATCGCCGTCATAGGTTTCCCAACCATGGGCCACGCCATAAGTGGTCAATTCCGCATTCAGCGCCGTGTTGTCGTTGAACAGGAAATCCTTGTCGCCCACTTCCAGCCCGATGGCCTTCATCTGGCGCAGGGCCGGGAGATATTGCGGCACCATCGCCAGAATCGAATTGGCGGCGAGCTTGGCATTCACCAGCGGGTCCATCGTGCCGTCGGCTTTGAGCCCGGTATCGACATATTTGGGCGGCTTGGTCGGGTCGGGCGACCATGTGGCCAGAGTGGAAAGCTGGGCCAGCCCGCCGAAATCGGCCTTGGCGATATCCTCTTCAGTCATCGCCTCGATCTTCCTGGCGCCCGCCTCGTCCACTTTCATGGGTGAAAGGCAGCAGGCGCTCATCGCGTAGATGCTGGAGAAGGTCTGCGGATATTTCATCGCCAGCCGCATGGTGCCATAACCGCCCATGGAATGGCCCGAAAGGCCGCGCGCCTCGCGCTTGGCGACGGTGCGGTAAGTGGCATCCACCCACTTCACCAGATCTTCGCCCACGAAAGCTTCGTAATTCCCGACAGTGGGCGAACTGGAATAGAAGCCGCCCTTCAGCTTGGAATGGCCATCGGGGATGACCATGATCACTTCGTTCCCGGCGCGGGCAGCCTCGTCCACGGCCTCGTCGAACTTCATGGTCTCCTGATACATCTGGGGCGTGGCCCAGTAACCGTGCAGGAAATAGACCACCGGATAGCGCTTTTCAGGATGCTGGTCATAGCCCGGAGGGGTGACCACAAAGGCACCGCGATCGGCGGAATTGCCTTCCAGATTGCCTTCCATCGCCTTGCTGTGGAACGTCTTCCATTCGATCCGCGCCTTTTCCTGCGCTGCGGCCGGGCTGGCGGTCAGGGCAACCACCCCGAGCGCGGATAGGCCCAGTGCGGATTGGACAAGGCCCCGCTTGATACGATTGAGCATATGGATTCTCCCCCGAGATATTTTTCTGCGGGGCAGTTAAGCAAAGCGGCGGGCCGCTGTCACGGACATTGTCAAATTGGAGGTGGCGAGCGAGGCGACTTAAAATCACGTCATCGTCATGCTGAGCTTGGTTCAGCATACATCCTTCCCCGCGCGCAGTTCTCGATCCCGAGAATGAATCCTACGCCAGTTCAGGGTGACGAAAAGGAACCTTACCGCATCAGCCCGCCAATCAGATTGCGCACGAAACGCCCGGCCAGCGGCCCGGCAATATCCGTGGCGATGGAGCCTGCCGCCGCAGTCACCCCGGTCTTCATCGGGTCGGCGCGGGATTTGCGGCCGGTAATGCTCGCGGCGGCGATGCTGGCGGCCGATCCCGCAACGGCGCCGGTCGCGCGCTTGGTCGCCTTGCCGAAGATCGCTCCCCAGATGGAGGTGCTGGTGCGTTCCCGCTTGTTCACTTCCTCTTCGCCCTTCTGGGCCACTTCCTGCGCAGTGGCGGCGGCATCGGCAGCCTTTTGCGCCAGCACCTCTTGCGCGCTCTCGCGGTCGATCCGCTCGTCATATTTCCCGTCCACCGGGCTGATCGAGCGGATGATGGCGCGCTCCTTTTCCGTCACCGGGCCCAGACGGGAGCGGGGCGGCTTTACCAGTGTGCGCTGCACGACCGATGGCGCGCCATCTTCCATCAGGGTGGAAACCAGCGCCTCGCCTACTTTCAACTCGGTGATGGCCTGCGCCACATCCAGATCGGGGTTGATGCGGAACGTCTCCGCCGCTGCCCTGATTGCCTTCTGGTCGCGCGGAGTGAAGGCGCGCAGGGCGTGCTGCACACGGTTGCCCAGCTGACCGGCCACTTCCTCGGGAATGTCGATCGGGTTCTGGGTGACGAAATAGACGCCCACGCCCTTGGAGCGGATCAGACGCACAACCTGTTCGATCTTGTCCTGCAGTGCCTTGGGTGCATCGTCGAACAGCAGGTGGGCCTCGTCGAAGAAGAACACCAGCTTCGGCTTTTCCGGATCGCCCACTTCGGGCAGCGACTCGAACAATTCGGCCAGCAGCCACAACAGGAAGGTGGCGTAGAGCTTGGGGCTGCGCATCAATTTGTCGGCGGCCAGCACGTTGATGTAGCCGCGCCCCTGATCGTCCACTTTCAGGAAATCATTTATCTCCAGCGCCGGTTCGCCGAAGAACTGCGCCCCGCCCTGGCTGTCCAGCGTCAGCAGGGCACGCTGGATCGTGCCCACGCTGGCCTTGGTGACATTGCCGTATTTCGCGGAAAGAGCCCCGGCATTTTCCGCCGCATGGGCCAGCATGGCCTGTAGATCCGCAAGATCCAGCAGCAGCAGCCCCTGTTCGTCGGCATAGCGGAACACGATGTTCAGCACGCCTTCCTGCGTTTCGTTGAGGTCCATCAGGCGGGCCAGCAGCAGCGGGCCCATTTCGCTGATCGTGGTGCGGATCGGGTGGCCCTGCTCGCCATAAAGATCCCAGAAAATCGCGGGGTTATCGGAATAGGCATAGTCATCCATGCCAAGTTCCTTTGCCCGCGCCTCCAGGCTGGCCGCGTTCTTGAATGTGGGCGATCCGGCCATGCAGATACCTGAAAGGTCGCCCTTCACATCGGCCACGAAGACGGGGACGCCCTCTGCCGAGAAGCTTTCCGCAATGCCCTGCAATGTCACCGTCTTGCCGGTGCCGGTCGCGCCGGCGATCAGCCCGTGGCGGTTGGCGCGCTTGAGGTTGAGGACCTGCCTTTCGCCATTGGCGCCCAGCCCGATGAAGATGTCTGCCATGGCACTCCGGCTCCCTGAATTACTGACTTATGGTGATGCTGCCGCACTCGGGCGCGGTCAAGCGCTCGACTTGCGCGGGAAACTTACTAAAGCGGGGCCGCATGGCCACGCGGCAACCCTTTATCCTGTTCGATGACGCGCGCGAGCACGGTGCGAGCGACGCGCAATTGTTCGAAAACCCGCGCGCGATCTTCGTCGCGCGCCGCCCGGAGGATGTGTCCGCCGTGCTCGAAGCGGCCGAGGCTGCCCGCCGCGAGCAGGGTGGAACGCTTGCCGGATATTTAGCCTATGAGGCCGGCCTCGCGCTGGAACCCCGGCTGATGCCGCGCGCTCAGGCGCGCACCGGGGCAGGCGGGCCGCTCGTCTGGCTGGCGCTGTTCGGCGATCCGCAGGTGATTCCCGCCGCCGATATGCCGCGCTGGCTGGCCGATCATGCCGGGGAGGGCCCGCCGCCCTCCATCGGGCCGATGCAGCCGCAGATTTCCACCGGCGCCTATATCGAGCAGTTCAATCGGCTGCAGGATGCGATCCAGGCTGGCGATATCTATCAGGCCAATTTCACCATGCAGCTTTCCGGCTCCACGCGGGGCGATCCGCTGGCGCTCTATGCCGCGATTCGTCCTTCGGCCAATGCCGGTTATGGCGGGGTCATCTTCGACGGGTCGCACTGGCTGCTGTCGTTCAGCCCGGAACTGTTTTTCAGCCTGAAGGGCGATGCCGCCCGCTGCAAGCCGATGAAGGGCACGCGCCCCCGCGGGCGCGACGCGGCAGAGGATGCCGCTTTGGCCGAAGAACTGGCCGCGTCGGTGAAGGACCGGGCCGAAAACCTGATGATCGTGGACCTGATGCGCAACGATGTCAGCCGCGTGGCGCTGGCGGGCACGGTGCGGGTGGAGCGGCCTTTCCAGGTCGAAACCTATCCCACGGTCCATACCATGACCACTACGGTCTGCGCGCAGTTGCAACCGGGGCTGGGCGCGATGGACATGATCCGCGCGCTGTTCCCTTGCGGTTCGATCACCGGCGCGCCCAAGATTCGCGCGATGGAACTGATCGACGAGACGGAGCGCGATGTGCGCGGCCCCTATTGCGGCGCCATCGGCCGGATCGACGCCAATGGCGATGCCGCCTTCAACGTCGCCATCCGCACTATCCGCCTGACGCCGGAGGAAAACGGCCGCGGCACGGCAGTGATGGGCGTGGGCGGGGCCATCGTGGCTGACAGTACCGCCATGTCCGAATGGCGCGAATGCCTGGTGAAGGCCGATTTCGTGCGGCAAGCCGCCGCCGGGTTCGACCTGATCGAGACGATGGGCTTCGATCCTGAAAAGGGCATTCCGCTGCTGGAACTCCATCTGGAACGACTGAAGGCCAGCGCTGCCGAACTGGGCTTCGCTTTTGACCGCCATGCGGCGCGCAACCAGATTCAGGCCCTGTGCTTCGAACTGGAAGAGCCTGCCAAGCTGCGCCTGTTGCTGGCGCGCGGCGGGGCGACCACGCTGGAAACCGGGCCGATGCCCGCGCCGCCCGCCGGGCCCATGCGCTGCGCGCTGGTGCCCCTGCCGGTGGTAACCGGGGACTGGCGCCTGCGCCACAAATCCACCGACCGGGCCTTTTATGAAATGGCCTTCGACCTCGCCAAGCGGGCAGGCGCGAATGAGGCATTGCTGCTGCGCGATGACGGGCTGCTGACCGAAGGCAGCTTCACCAGCATCTTCGTGGAGCGGGATGGTATGTTGCTAACCCCGCCGCTCAGGCTGGGCCTGCTGCCGGGCGTGCTGCGCCGCCATCTGATCGAGGAAGGCAAGGCGATAGAGGCGGAACTGACCGTGGCCGATCTGGCCGATGGCTTCCTGCTGGGCAATGCCACGCGCGGGCTGATGGCCGCGCAATTGATGGGGAATGATTGATGCCCTCGCCGCATATTTCGCAGGCGCTCCAGCGGGTCGAACCCTCGCGCACCACTGCGATGACCGACCGCGCAACCGAATTGCGGGAACAGGGGCGGGACATCATCTCGCTATCCGTCGGCGAGCCCGATTTCCCCACTCCCGCCCATGTGATCGACGCCGCCAAGGCCGCGCTGGATGCCGGGCAGACGAAATATACCCCCGTCACCGGCACGATGCGTCTGAAACAGGCCGCTGCGCTGCATTTCAAACGCGACCTGGGGATCGATGCCGATCCGAAGAATGTGATCGTCAGCGCAGGCGGCAAGCAGTCGATCTTCCACGCCCTGCTGGCAACGGTCAGCGCGGGCGATGAAGTGATCGTGCCTGCCCCCTGGTGGGTCAGTTATCCGCAGATCATCCGCTTTGCCGGTGGCCGCGTGGTTCCGCTTATCACCCATGCGCAGAATAATTTCCGCTTCACTCCCGGCGATGTCGAGGCGCTGATCACGCCGCAGACCCAGTGGCTGATGCTCAACAGCCCCGGCAATCCCACCGGCGCGGTCTATCCGGCGGAAATGCTGCTGGGCATTGGGGAAGTGCTGCGCCGCCATCCGCGCGTGCTGGTCCTGTCGGACGATATTTATTCGCCGCTGATCTACACCGGCCAGCCCCATGCCACGCTGGCCAATCTCTGCCCCGATCTGGCGGACCGTATCTGCACCGTATCGGGCGTGTCCAAGAGCCACGCGATGACCGGCTTCCGTATCGGCGTGGCCACCGGGCCCGAATGGCTGATTTCGGCCATGGGGCGGCTCCAGTCGCATAGCTCCGGCAATCCCGCCTCAATCAGTCAGGCCGCCGCTGTCGCTGCCTTTGAAGGGCCGCAGGACTTCCTGCAGGACTGGCGCGAGTGCTTCCGCGCGCGGCGGGATAGGGTGGTGAGCGCGATCAACGCCATCCCCGGCCTTTCGACCCCGGTGCCCGATGGCGCCTTTTATTGCTTCATCGATGCCAGCGCATGGATGGACCGCTTTGGTGATGATGAAGGATTGGCGATGCACCTGCTCGATCATGGCGTGGCAGTAGTCGCTGCCTCGGCCTTTGGCGGAAAGGACGGCTTCCGCATCAGCTTTGCCGCCGACGATGCGGTACTGGCGGAAGCCATGCGGCGAATCGCCGGGGCGCTGGCATGAGCGCGCGCGTGAATCTGGCCGATCGCATCCTGTTCGAGGATGCCGAAGCATTGGTGATCGACAAGCCGGGCGGCCTGCCCCTGGACCGGCCGCGTGCCGGGGGCGAATCGCTGGACGATCATCTGGGCGAGCTGCGACTGGGCTTCCAGCGCGCGCCCGCGGCTGCGCATCGGCTGGACATGGATACGTCCGGCTGCCTGCTGCTGGCCCGCAATCCCAAGGCACTGAAGCGATTCTCCCTGGCGTTCGAGGAACGGCGGGTTGAGAAGACCTATCTCGGCATTCTGGCCGGGGAAGTGGCGGAAGAGGAAGGCACAGTGGAACTGTCCCTCTCCAAGATCAGCAGTGCGGCCGATGGCTGGCGCATGATTCCCGCACGCAAGGGAAAGCCTGCCATCACGCATTGGCGGCGAATCGCCGTGCAGAACGGTGTGACGCTGGTGGAGTTCAAACCCGTGACCGGGCGCACGCACCAGATTCGCGTCCATGCGGCATCGGGCATCGGCTTCCCGCTGGTGGGCGATCCCGTTTACGGCAAACGCGATTCGCGCGTGAAGCGGACCATGCTGCACGCCTCTGCCTTGATGCTGGCGCGGGAAGGGAAGGAACCCATCTCCGCCAATGCACCGATGCCCGCCGATTTTGCCGTGTTCGGCTTTACCGGCGGCGATGACTGAGGACGATCTGGTCCACCGGGCCTTGGCGCTGGCGGAGGAAAGCTTCATCGCCGCATCCGGCCCCGGCGGGCAGAACGTCAACAAGGTGGCCACTGCCGTCCAGCTGCGAGTGAATGTCTTCGCGCTGCGTCTTACTCCGCCGGTATTCCACCGTTTGAAGGATCTGGCGGGCAGCCGGATGAACGCGAAGGGCGAGATCGTGATCGCGGCGCGCAATCATCGCACACAGGAAATGAACCGCGCCGATGCCCGCGCGCGACTCACCCAGCTGCTGGAAGAGGCCCAGCGCGAGCCCAAGAAACGCGCCAAGAGCCGCCTGAATCGCATCGGCAAGGAGGCGCGCCTGCAATCCAAGAAGAAGCGCGGCAGCGTAAAGGCCGGGCGCGGCAAGGTGGAGTGGTAGAATGGCACCGCCGCGCTTGACTTTCGGCCACTTCTGACGCAATGGCCGCCCCCTGTAGGCGGTGCCACGCGCACCGCTTTGTTGTTTTGGCCCGCTGTGGCCATCAGAGAGATTTAGGATAGAGCCATGGCGAAGCCCGCAACCGTCAAGATCCGGCTGGTCTCCACCGCCGACACCGGTTTCTTCTATGTGACCAAGAAGAATCCCCGCAACACGACCGAAAAGTTTAGCTTCCGCAAGTACGATCCGGTTGCTCGCAAGCATGTCGAGTTCAAGGAAGCCAAGATCAAGTAAGCTGGATTCCGGCTTGCTCCGGAATTCACGCACAGTTCAAGCCTTCGTGCTAACAGGCCGGGCATGAACATGATCTCTGCATTTTCGAAGAGCGCCATCCGCCCGGTTATTGCCGGTGCGCTGGCGCTCGCCGTGCCTGCGCTGGCACTGGCCCCCGCCCTTCCCGCAGCCGCCGCTACCGATGCACGGCTCGATCAGGCAGTGGGCGCTTTGCGCGCGATCTCTACGCTCAAGGCCAACTTCACCCAGACGGACCGTAACGGCCAGCGGGTGCAGGGCGTGCTTTCGCTCAAGCAGCCGGGCAAGATTCGCTTCGAATATGAAAAGGGC
Organism: Sphingomonadales bacterium 63-6; assembly: GCA_001898545.1. Taxonomy (GTDB): domain Bacteria; phylum Pseudomonadota; class Alphaproteobacteria; order Sphingomonadales; family Sphingomonadaceae; genus Andeanibacterium. The sequence continues at coordinate 52,451 of MKUB01000173.1, forward strand.
GTCAACCTGCTGATCGTCGGCAATGGCAGTTCGCTGACCATGATCGACTATGATGTGGCGCAGGTGCAGCGCTGGCCGATCAAGAATTCGCCGCTCGGCGCCCTGCTCGATCCCAAGCGGGACGTGGCCAAGTTCGGCAAGGTGCAGCCCACCTCCAGCCCCGATGTGATCAGCATCGAGGTGAAGGACCCGGGCAAGCCCGAATATGGTGTTATCACGCTGATCTTCGTGAAAAAGCCGGGCGCGCCCGGTGGGCTTGAACTGGTCAGCTGGGTAGCCCTCGATTCGCAGAATCAACGCACCACGGTGCGGCTGTCCGATCAGCGTTACGGAGTCGCGATTCCCGACTCGACGTTCAAGTGGCGTGATCCTCGCGTAACGACTCGTCGCCCCGGCTAAACGGCTCGGCAACAAGCCGAAACCTGCCTGCGATGAACTGCCCGAACCTGTTCAGGAGGGAGCAAGCTGGGGTCGCCTAAAACAGTCTCACAAGGCGGCGCGAGGAGGGTTTCCCCCCTGTTGCCCTGACCTCCGCCAAGCAAGCCGCCTTGCAGCGTGACGAACGCTCAAACGGAACCCTCGTCCCAATGCCCCCGGGACGAGGGTTCTTTTTGTTTGTGCTTCCCGGCAGTGCCTAGGGCCTGTTGCAGCACCCTCGCCCTTGCCGCCCCGTGCCATCCCCCCTATCTCCCCCGGCCATGGTCAAGATAGCTTCCTGGAACATCAATTCGGTGCGCCTGCGCATGCCGATCGTCGAACGCTTCCTGCAGGAGGAGGCGCCCGATGTGCTGTGCCTGCAGGAGATCAAGACGATCGAGGAAAGCTTCCCGCACAAGGCATTCGAAGAGCTGGGCTATACCTATCGCGCGATCCACGGGCAGAAGGGCTATCACGGCGTCGCGACGGTCAGCCGCATTCCCTTGCGTGAATTTTCGCGGCATGACTGGCAGGACAATGGCGAGGCGCGCCATGTGGGCGTGGAACTGCTCGGGCCGGGCCAGGGCATGATTCTTGAGAACGTCTATATTCCCGCTGGCGGGGACGAGCCGGACCGCACGATCAATCCCAAGTTCGGGCAGAAACTCGATTTCTTCGAGCGGATGACCCGCTGGGCCGATAAAGTGGACAGACCCACTCTGATTGTGGGCGATTTCAACGTTGCCCCGCTGGAATGCGATGTGTGGAATCACAAGCAATTGCTCAAGGTGGTCAGCCACACCCCCATCGAGGTCGAAACCCTGCAACGCTTCAAGGATGCGCATGGCTGGGTGGATATCGGGCGGGAGCTGATCAAGGCGCCCGAACGCTATTACAGCTGGTGGAGCTATCGCTCGCCGGATTGGAAGGCCAATGATCGCGGCCGTCGGCTGGACCATATGTGGGCCTCGCCCGACCTCGCAGCGCAGGCCACCGCCCATTCGGTGCGCGAGGATGCGCGCGACTGGGAAAAGCCGAGCGACCATGTGCCGCTGATCACGGAGTTCTCGCTCTGACACAACCCTCGCCCTCGCGCCGGGCCGCGCAGGCAGTGGATGCCCTGCGCCACGGCTGGCCGCTGGCGATGGAGGGCGGTCCCCTGCTGCTGCCCGTGGAAACCGCCATTGCGCCAGAGGCATCCTCGCGCCTGATGCTGATTTCCGCGGCCCGCGCCGCCACGCTGAAGCTGGCGAACCAGCGCGAGGCGGCAGAGCCCCATGCGCCGGTCCTGATGCGCGGTGCCGAGCCTTTCGGTCTAGCCGCCGCCCTGCCCATTGCAGACCCTTCGCTGGACCTTTCAGCGCCGCTCAAGGGCCCCTTCCTGGCCGAGCATCTCGGCTGGCGGGAAGCCGCCGCCGCCGCGCTGGAACTGGCGCGGATCGCAGGCATTCTTCCCGCTTTTCTGGTGGATCCGGAAAATGCCGGGGAGGCCCAGCCGGTCACCCCTGCCGATGTGGCCGCTCTGGCCGATGCGCAGCGCCTGTCCATCGCCACGCGAGCGCGCCTGCCGGTTTCGGCCAGCGAGGATGCGGAGATCGTCGCCTTCCGCAGCGCGGACGATCTGCGTGAGCATGTCGCGCTGGTGATCGGCCAGCAAAATGCGGACCGCCCGCCGCTGGTGCGGCTTCATTCGGAATGCCTGACCGGGGATATTCTCGGCAGCCTCAAATGCGATTGCGGGCCGCAGCTCGACGCCGCGCTCCACGCCATGGCGCATGAGGCACAGGCAGGGGGCTGGGGCGTGCTGCTCTATCTGCGGCAGGAAGGGCGCGGGATCGGCCTGGTCAACAAGCTGCGCGCCTATCGGCTGCAGGACCAGGGCTTCGATACGCTGGAGGCGAATCGCCGACTGGGCTTCCCCGAGGAAGCCCGCGATTTTGCGACGGCGGCGCGGATGCTGGACCTGCTGGGTGTGCCTAGTGTGCGGCTGATGACGAACAACCCAGAGAAGGTGGCTGCGCTTTCAGCAGCGGGGGTCCATGTGATCGAACGCGTGCCCCACCAATTGCCCGCCAATCCGCATAACCAACGCTATCTCGACACCAAGCGCGACGGCGCGGGGCATTTGCTGGTTTAGGCGCGCCTTGGTCACCCCGGACTTGTTCCGGGGTCCAGCTTGTCGGTCGGCTGAAGGAAAAGAGAAAGCGGGATCCCGGAACAAGTCCGGGGTGACTGCTGTGGAGATGAATCACCGCCGCTCGTAGCGCGTCAGCCCCTGCCCGAGCTTGTTCTGCCCAATATTGAGTCGCTGTCCGGTCCAGTCCGCCACGAAAACGGTCGGCTGGGCGCGCGGGGCGAGGCGGGCGTCGTTGCCCGAGATTTCCAGCCCGTCCGACGTATGGCGCAGATCTTCCGCGCCTACCGCGATCAGGGCGGAGCGGTTTTCCTTGCTGGTACCCTGGACGAACCAATTATTGGTAATCTGGCCGGTGGCGCCGGCTGGCAGGTCGATCATGTAATTGGTTTCCCGCCCGCCCGTATCGTCGAAACTGCACGAGGCGATCTGCACCTGTGCCGCGCGCGATTTCACGTAATGGCCGCCGCGCCCCTGTTCGAAACGGCTCCGGGTGACGCGCAACTGGCCGTAATCGCCGATATAGATCGAATGGGCGCACCCGCCCGCGCCTTCGCAGGTGCCAAGGCGGGTGAAGGTGGACTTGTCGATCATGATCCGCCCGTTCTGCGCCTCGCCCGTCAGGATGCCCTGCTGGCTGTCGCGGAACCAGCTCTGCGCAATGGTGAGGTTGCCCTGTTCCAGACGGATGCCCGCGCCATTGCCATCGGGCACACGCAGGTTCTGGAAGACGAGGCCGGTGACGGTGGCGTTCTTGCCGCGCAGGACCAGGGCGGCCTTGCCTTCGCAGGTCACCCCGTCGAGTACCGCTTTGCCGGGTTCCGCCGCCAGATAAGTGATGCTGCCCGCTGTCTGCACCGCGCAATCGGCGTGGAGACCGGGCGCGATTGAGATCGACCCCTTGCCCCCGCCGATGGCATCGACTGCCTGTTGCAGGCTGCCATAGGTCTTCCCGGTTTCCACCACCGTATAAGGTGCGCTGCGGGACTGGGCGAAAAGGGCTGTGCCCGACGCGGCGGCAAGCGCGGCGGCGCCGATGGCGAGCGGGATGCGGATGCGGTTCTCCATGGCGCTCGCTCTAGCAGAACGCGGTTAAAGAGCCGCTAACCGCGTTTCAGCGTTGGCCCTTGGGCCGCTGGCGTGTACCTTCACCTCCGCCCTTCGGCGCATCGTCATCTTCCTTGCCGGACCGCCATTTCCACCCGCCCCGCGTCCGCTTGCGCGCGATCATCATCAGGACCACCGTGGCGCCAAGGACCACGGTAGTGGATGTGATGATGGCCGCCGAATCCCCGGTGCCGATGGCGAGCATGGCGCCCAGTATCACCAGCGTATAGGCGGCCATCAGTACCCAGCCCTGCCAGGCAATGGGCATGCCCGCGCCGTAGCCATATTTCTTCGGCGCAAACCAGTCGCCAGGTTCAAGGAACTTGTGCAGCATCCGATCACTCCGTCTGTTGTGTTATGTCCTTGGGCGGGCGGCCCCGGCGTGGTGGCTCGCCTGTCGCGACCTTCACTCCGCGCCGGGCCAGCGCCTCGCGCAGCAGCACTTCGACCTCGGCGTTGACTGAACGCAGATCCTGCGCGGCCAAGCGCTCGATCGCGGCATGAAGCGCCGGATCGAGCCGCAGGGGGAATGCTTTTTTCGCGGGGCCGGCCATGGTTCGGTTACTGGTAGAGCGTACCCGTATTGACCACCGGCTGCGCTTCCCGGTCCCCGCACAGCACCACCATCAGGTTGGAGACCATGGCTGCCTTGCGCTCGTCATCCAGGTCGACGATGCCATCCTCGGCCAGCTTCACCAGTGCATCTTCCACCATGCCCACCGCACCCATCACCAGCTTGGTGCGCGCGGCGATCACAGCCTCGGCCTGTTGGCGGCGTAGCATCGCCCCGGCGATTTCGGGCGCATAGGCGAGGTGGGTGAGGCCTGCCTCGTCCACGATGATGCCTGCCACCTTCAGTCGGTCATTGAGCTCGGCCTGCAATTCGGAACTGATCACATCCGCACTGCCGCGCAGGGTCGTCTTGTCGTCATCGCTCATATCGTCATAGGGGTGGCGCGCGCCCACGGTGCGCAGCCCGGCCTCGATCTGGATGTTCACGAATTCGCGATAATCGTCCACGTCGAAGCTGGCCTGCGCCGTATCCTGCACGCGCCACACCACGTTGCAGGCCACTTCGATGGGGTTGCCCCGCAGATCGTTGATCTTCACCCGTTCCGAATGGACGTTATGCGCGCGCACATTGAGCTTGCGGCGGCCTTGCCAGAACCACACCCAGCGCAGGCCCTGCGTCCGGTCCGTGCCGCGATAGGCGCCGAACTGCGTGATGACATAGGCCTGATTGGGCTGCACCATGTAGAAGCCGGCAAGGATCATCGCGAAGAACAGGATGGAAAGCACCAGCGGTACGCCCAGCACCGGGTCCGCGCCGCCCTTCAGGGCCGCGATGCACCACCCGCCAATAGCGACGAGCCCCAGCATGATGAGCAACATGATGTAGCCGTTGAAGGTGCTGGCCGGCATTTCCCGGCTGACCGTCATGCCCCGATTGGAATCCGACATCTGCGAATCTCCCCTGAATGATATAATTATGATATCATATTTTCTTGCCGGAACTCCGTCAAACGGATTCGCCATGGGGAAAATTGCGGTTTGCATCGCAGCGCACCATGGCTAGGCTTGCAGCAGGGGAGCGCGCCTTGCCGCCCCCGGCCATTTCCCGATTGGAAGAGAATACTCATGAAGAAGCTTGTACAGATCGCCCTGGCATCGGCCGTCGCCCTGACCCTGTCCGCGTGCGGCAGCTCTGACGATGCCTCCACCGATGCCATGGCCGACGATGTTGAAGTGCCCGCGGATGAAGCGATGACCGGGGCTGAAGAGGCCGGCGCATTGCCCGCTGCCGACGCTCAGGCCACCGAAGACGCCGCTCCGGCTGACGATGCCACCACTGCCGCGGAAGCCGCCGGCAACGCCGCTGCCGATGCAGTGGCCGATGTGGAGGCCGCCGCTGCCGAAAGCACCGGCGCGAAGACCAACTGAGGCAGGGCCTCCTCCGTGGAGGCACGGCCAGTATGAAAGGCGGGCGCGGCCTAAGGGTTCGCGTCCGCTTTTTCTTTACCTGAAATGCACTATGATCTCGCCATGCGCCATTCCATCCGCTTTCCAGCCCTGATCTCCGCCCTGCTTGCGTTCACCCCGGCCTTGCTGCTGGCGGGCTGCGGTCCGAACGACACCGATCCCGGGCCTGGCGGCGTAACCGTGGCGGAAGCGCGCGCGCTGGACGAAGCTGCCGAAATGATCGAGCAGCGCCGCCTGCCCGATGCCGCGCTGGAAAATGGCACGCAGGCGCCTGACGCCACGCCTTCTCCCAATGGGAATGCGGCGGAGTAAACCATGACTGACGCAAATGAATGGATCGGCCGCGAAGAGCGCCAGACCGACCGGCTGGACGTGCCCCTGGCGCATCGCTGGCTGGCGACACTGAACCTCACCCCGCGTGAGGATGGATCGATGCCGCAGGGCATTCACTGGTGTCTCTGTGTGCCCGAAACGCCCACCGCCCGGCTGGGCCCGGACGGCCACCCCGCCTCCGACGGTTCGCCCGGCAGCTTCCAGCGCCCGGTTCCCGCTGCGCGGCGCATGTGGGCGGGCAGCGATCTGACTTTCCACGCCCCGATCCCGGTCAGCGCCTGGATCGAACGCCTCAGCCGGATCGAGACGATCGAGGACAAGCAAGGTGGCAGCGGCAAGCTGACCTTCGTGACGGTCAGCCATGAAACCCGCGCCGACAACGTCCTGGCCGTGACCGAGCGGCAGACGCTGGTCTATCGCGATGCACCCCCACCGGGTGCGCCGCCAGCCCCTCCGCCGCTGGGCGATACGCGCTTCAATGAAGGCGAATGGGAAGCGGTGGAGCGTATGATGCCCACCATGCCGCTGCTGTTCCGTTATTCCGCGCTGACCTTCAACACGCACCGCATCCATTACGATGCCGATTATGTGCGCGATGTGGAGAATTATCGCGGCCCGGTGGTGCATGGCCCGCTTACCGCCACGCTGCTGCTGCGGCTGGCCGCGCGCAAATGCGGAGAGAACCGGCTGGCGCGCTTCGCCTTTCGCGGCACCAGTCCGGCGATTGTCGATGAAGAACTGGTGCTGGCCCTGCGCGGCCCGCGCGATGCACTGGAACTGGGCGCCTTCGCGGCGGACGGGCGACAGGTCATGAAGGCTGAGGCTGCCTGTCAGGGGTGAGCTCGGCAGGTAAGCCAACCTTCGTCATTCCCGCGTAGGCGGAATCCAGTTCCACGGTTGCTGCTGGATTCCCGCCTACGCGGGAATGACGAAATTAGAGAAGCTGCCTACCCCAGATAAGGCGGCAGCGGCTTGATAAGGCTGAAATATTCCTCGGCCGGGGCATATTCCAGGGGCTTCAGCACGAAATCGGGCTGTTCCACCGCAATATCGGGCAACCGGTCCAGCAGATTGCGGATCAGGGTCAGCCGTCCGCGTTTCTGATCGTTGAAATCCACCAGCGTCCACGGGGCATAATCGGTGTGGCTGGCTGCCAGCATCTCTTCCCGCGCGGCGGTATAGGCGACGTATTTTTCCCGTGCCACGAGGTCGATTGGCGAGAGCTTCCAGCGCTTGAGCGGATCGTCATAGCGTTCCGCCAGCCGCTTTTCCTGTTCGGCCTGATCCGTGGTCAGCCAATATTTGAACAGCACGATGCCGTCATCCACCAGCTGCTTTTCAAAGATGGGAACCTGCCGGAGGAAGGCATCCACTTGTGGCTGGGTGGCAAAGCCCATCACCTTTTCCACGCCTGCACGATTATACCAGCTGCGGTCGAACAGCACGATTTCGCCCGCGCAGGGCAGATGTTCGACATAGCGCTGGAAATACCACTGGCTGGCTTCCTGCTCGCTCGGCTTGGGCAGGGCCACAGTGCGGCACTGGCGCGGATTGAGCGGGGCGCTGATCGCGTGGATCACCCCGCTCTTGCCCGACGTATCGCGCCCCTCAAACAGCACCAGCACGCGCGCGCCGGTGGTCTTGGCCCATTGCGCCATGGACAGGAGTTCAAGCTGCATCGGCGCGAGCAGCTTTTCGTATTCCTTGCTCTTCAGCTTTCCCATGGGTGCAGACTGCCCCGAAACCGGGGCACTGTCAGCACCAAATCAGCGGAGGGCCAGCCAGGCAATCGCCACCGCGCCCAGTACAATGCGATACCAGCCGAAGGGCGAGAAACCATGGCGGCTGACATAGGAAATGAAGGCCCGGATCACGATCAGCGCGACCACGAAGCTGACGACGAAGCCAATCGCGATCTCGTCCCACCCGACAGTGGCGACGCCTTGCGCGATCTCTTCATGGCCGCCAAGCAATTCCAGCGTGGAAGCGCCCACCATGGTCGGCACGGCGAGGAAGAAGGAGAGTTCCGCCGCCGTCTTGCGGCCGATGCCCATGGCCAGCGCGCCCATGATCGTGGCGCCGGACCGGCTGACGCCGGGCACCATGGCCAGGCATTGCGCCAGACCCACGCCCAGCGCCTGTTTCAGCGGCAGTTCGGCCACGCCCTTTTCCGGGCCGGGATGGGCGTTCTTCTCGATCACCAGAATCGCGATACCGCCCAGCAGCAGGGCCCATGCCACTACCGAAGGGCTGCCCAGCAGCACGTCGATATAATCCTTCAGCAGCAAGCCAAGGATCGCTGAAGGCAGGAAGGCGGCCAGGATATTGCGCACGAACAGCAGGCTGCCCCGCTCCAGCCGCAACATGCCGATCCCCGCGCTCCAGAAAGTGCGCCAATATTGGACCACCACCGCCAGGATCGCGCCGAGCTGAATCACGACATTGAACATCGCCCATTGGTGCGAATCATAGCCGAACAGCTCTGTGGCGAGGATGAGGTGTCCGGTGGATGACACGGGCACGAATTCGGTGAGGCCCTCGACAATGCCGAGGAGGATCGCGGTAAGGGTCAGGTCCATATAATCGCGGTGATGGCGGCTGGGCCGTGCAAGTCAAGCGCGGTGAGGCAGGCCAAGCCATTCTTCGTGTATTTTCATCGCTCTTGCGGGTGGCCGACCCTGTGCCGGCCATCCGCAAGGGCAAAACAGTGCCTTACCAGATGTGGACGCGCTCTTCCGGCGGCAGATAGAGCTTGTCGCCCGGCTTCACATCGAACGCCTTGTACCAGGCATCGACATTGCGCAGCGGGCCGTTCACCCGGAACTTCTCGGGCGAATGGGGATCGGTCAGCATCTGCTGGCGAAGCCGCTCCGGTCGGCTGGTGGAGCGCCAGGCTTGCGCCCAGCCGAGGAAGAAGCGCTGGTCGCCGGTCAAGCCGTCGATCACCTTGTCCTCCTTGCCGCCCAGCGACATCTTGTAGGCGCGATAGGCCAGGCTGAGGCCCGAAAGGTCGCCGATATTCTCGCCCAGGGTCAAGCGGCCATTGACGCAGGTCTTACCCTCGTCGAGCGGGCAGAAGGCATCGTATTGTGCCGCCAGCTTGTCGCCCTTGGCGTCGAAGGCCTTGCGATCGGCTTCGGTCCACCAGTCTTCCAGACGGCCCTTGGCATCGTATTTCGATCCCTGATCGTCAAAGCCG
>MKUB01000173.1:61726-64829 GCA_001898545.1 Sphingomonadales bacterium 63-6
GCATATTTTAGTTTAAAATGATAAAAAAGTCTCTTTTGCTGCTGGGTACTACAGCAGCTTTTTACCTCAATGCACAGGATGTTTCCACAATTAGGAATACGATGGAGGTGTATTCTAACTCTACCGTGACAGGTTCTGCAAAGTATGACGCGATGGTGGGTTCAGTTGGCGCGCTGGGAGGTGATTTCAATGCGTTGAATTCAAACCCTGCGGGAATTGGAGTAAGTATTGCCAATGAGTTTTCAGGAACTTTATCCATTGAGTCGAACAAAAACACAACCTCTTTTGGTGCAAAAAGTTTAGATTATAAAATCAACAAAACGAATTTTGGTAATTTCGGTGGTGTTATGGCTTTTCAGGTTGATGGAGATACGGCGTGGAAGTTTGTGAATCTCGCTGTCAGTTATTCCAATAAATCCATCGAAGATTATTCTGAAACACCTGGAAATAGCAATATTTCTTTCCCGATTTATAAGGATGGTGCTTTGTATACTAACCTTTCATACGACGGGCACGCTTATAATCGTTATGGTCATCAATCCAAAATGAGTGTTGGCTTAGGTGCCAATTATAATAACGCCCTATATTTAGGTGCGGGGTTAAATTTTCATAGTGCAGTAATGGATCAATATGATTCAGTAGGTTTTTTGTCCAGTAAAAATGGTGCAAAAGAAGTAGGTAGTAAACAATATACTCCTTTCTCAGAGAATTCGAGTGGCTTTTCGGCCTCGGTAGGGGTTATTGGTAAAGTGACGCCCCAACTTAGATTGGGTGCTTCCATTGAAACACCCACCTGGTGGACTATTGCACGTGTTTATACCGAATACCAAAATCCTACAGACGGTTCATACAGTGAAGACCGAAATCTTACTTCGCCCCTGAAGGCGACTTTAAGTGCCGCTTTTGTACCCAATAAAAATTTCGCCTTCAATGTTGATTATACTTTGGGGCTTACCAAACCGAGTTATAAAGTGCAAGGCGATGCGGAAAGAGAACTTAACAGTTTCTTCAGCGATCGGTCAAAAGCTGTGAGTGAAGTGAAAGTGGGTGCGGAATACAGGATTGATGCCTTCCGATTGAGAGGAGGTTATGCGTATGCAAGCAGCCCGTTCGACAGCATGTCTTTAGCAACCATTTCGGATAATGGAAGTTTAGGCAATAATACGTTCAGTAATTTGTTTGTCGGGAAAAGAAATACTATTGGTGCGGGAATTGGCTACGATTTCAAAGCATTCTTTATTGATGCGGCCTACCAAAATGTAAGTTCAGAGTATAATGCACCGTTCCTAAAAGGTTCACAATCGGCTAATACCGGTTATTTCACCCAAAACTTTATCGTAGATTCGGATCAGTCCATCGTATCAAACGTGAAAAATACGAGAAATAACTTCTTCCTTACACTGGGCTGGAAATTCTAACCAGAATTCAAGAAGATAATGATGAAGACTCCAATGTAATTTGGGGTCTTCTTTTTTGCTTAATGATGATGAAAGAGATGACCGATTAATGCTAACAAAATACCCAAAACCACAAGACCTATTTTTCGCCAGTCGATATTGTGATTCTTGCTTCCTTCAAAAATAATAACAGAGGAGATATGCAGAAAAATTCCTCCTACTAAAGCAAGAAAATAAACTTCCCATTCCGGGTTAAAATACTGACCAAGCAGAAGTCCCAAAGGAGAAGCCAATGTGAATACGCCAATGATGATCGAAGATGAGAAAGAAAACCTGCCTTTTTGTACAAGAAATGCCCCCAAAATAAACGAAATGGGTAGGTTATGAAACAAGATGCCGAATAAATAAGGACTTAGAACAGTACGTTGGTTTGCCAAGGGAATACCTTCCAAGAAAGCATGGATGAACATTCCTGCCATCAGTGCTAAAGGTAAAATGTTTTTTCCTTCATTATGATGATGAAAATGACCGTGTTCAAAACCTTTTGTCAGATTCTCCAAAAGCATTTGCAACAAAACACCAGCGATCACCCAAATGCCAATATTGTGATCTTCTGAAGAATATACTTCGGGGAAGACTTCATTGAGGCAGATCGTAATCAAAAAGCCGGCGCTTAAGATCAGTAAATCCTTCGCAAGTTTTTCACGCGTCCCGAAAATTTTGCCTAAGAAAACGCCAGCAGCAACACTTACTACAAGTAAAAGAATAATCATGATGATGAAGATGCTTTAGCGGTTTCGGTCGTTTTTCGCTTCCTGAAAACATTGATGCAACGCGGTGAGGTTTCCAAATCAAACTTCTCCAAACGATAATTTCCATATACTTTTACACGTTCAAACCCGCTGTTTACTGCATAGTTCTCAATGTCTGCCAATGTATTCAGTTTCACTTTCTCGTAAAAATGAAAATCTTTTCCTTTTTCTTCAAAGTAAATATCTTTGATTACATGTTTGTTTTCAATCCTCTTTTTTATGTGGAATAAAATTCCTTCCTTTTCTACTGTATCTTCCTGAACCAGCGTATTTTTCACCCATTTTTCATTTAGAAAATCCAGAACGAAATAGCCGTTGTCTTTCAGTATATGATTCACCGACTGGAAAACGCTTTGATCCTCAGCATCCGATTCGAAATATCCAAAACTGGTGAAAAGGTTAAAAACTGCATCCACCTTTTCCTTTGAAACCGCAGGGAAAATCTCATTTCGCATATCATGAACTTGAAATTTCAGGTGATTATTTTCGAATTGCTTGTCATAGAGAATACTTTCTTTCGATAAATCAAGACCCAATACGTTATAACCAAGCTGATTGAGAAAAACGGAATGCCGTCCTTTTCCGCAACCTAAATCGATGATTTTTGAATGTTCCGGGATTTGCAAGTCTTTGACAAGAAGCGAAATAAAATGTTCTGCTTCTTCGAAATCCCTGTTTTTGTAAAGAATGTGATAGTAAGGTGTATCAAACCAAGTTTCGAACCACGCCATAGTGCAAAATTAACTAAATTTGCGGTACGAATTGCATTTCGGCTTTTGTAATATACAACGATCATAGCCGGAGCGGGATGGCATAACGCTTAAATTAATTATGGATACAGAAAATTTAAAAATACAAATTAAAACTTTCTTCGGATTAGAAGAGGTTTTGGCA
>MKUB01000174.1:0-4767 GCA_001898545.1 Sphingomonadales bacterium 63-6
GGCCTGGGCATGTGGCCCGACAAGACCCGTGAAGCGCTGCCCGTCATGCCCAAGGGCCGCTATGCCATCATGATGCGGCACATGCCGCGCGTGGGCACCATGGGCCTCGACATGATGCTGCGCACCTGCACCATCCAGGTCAATCTGGACTATGGCAGCGAAGCGGACATGGTGAAGAAGTTCCGCACCAGCCTGGCCCTGCAACCGCTGGCCACCGCGCTCTTCGCCAATTCGCCCTTTACTGAGGGCAAGCCCAACGGCTTCCTTTCCTATCGCAGCCACATCTGGTCCGACACCGATCCGCAGCGCACCGGCATGCTGCCTTTCGTGTTCGACGATGGCTTCGGTTACGAACGCTATGTCGACTATATGCTCGATGTGCCGATGTATTTCGTCTTCCGCGACGGGAAATATATCGATGCCGCCGGCCAGAGCTTCCGGGATTTCCTGAAGGGCGAACTGCCGGCCCTGCCCGGCGAATTGCCGACCGAGAGCGACTGGCAGGACCACCTCTCCACCGCCTTCCCCGAAGTTCGTCTCAAGAGCTTCCTGGAAATGCGCGGCGCGGACGGCGGGCCCTGGGGCCGCATCTGTGCGCTACCGGCACTGTGGGTGGGCCTGCTCTATGACCAGACTGCGCTCGACGCGGCATGGGACGTTGTGAAGGACTGGACGATGGAAGAGCGGGAGGCCCTGCGCAACGCCGTGCCCAAGCTCGCGCTCGACGCGCCCATTCCCGGCGGCCGCAAGCTGAAGGACATCGCCCGCGAAGTGCTGGACATTGCCCGCTCCGGCCTTTCCGCACGCGCAAAGCTGAACGAGGCCGGCGATAACGAAACCGGCTATCTGGGCGAATTGTTCGATATTGCCGAAAGCGGCACCGTCCCTGCCCAGCGCCTGCTGGACCTCTATAACGGCCCTTGGGGCGGCGACATTACGCGGGTCTACGAAGAGAGCTTCTGATGGCCCGCATCGCGGTCATCGGCAGCTTTCGCCTGCCTCCGGAGCGGCTGGAAGAAGCCCGCCCGGCAATGGTGCGGGTAATCGAGGCCACGCTCGCCGAGGAGGGCTGCCTTGCCTATTCCTATGCGGAAGACGTGGCCGATCCCGGGCTGATCCGCGTGTCCGAAATGTGGGAAAGCCGCGAGCATCTGGCCGCCCATTTCCAGACGCCGCATATGCACCGCTGGGCGGAGGAACGCGCTGCCCTCGGCCTCAGCAATCGCGATATTGCCGCCTATGAAGTGAGCGAGGCCGAAACGCTCTGACCTATTCCGCCGCCTGCAATATGGCAGGCGGGCGGCGGCGCAGGCGCAGCAGCAGCTTGCGCAACCGGCTGGTGATCAGGCCATGCTCTGCCATCCAGTGATAATATTCGCGATATTTCGGATCTTCGGCCAGCAGATGCGCCTCTTCCGTGCGGGCGCGCCAGTAATAGATGGCGCTGATGCAGCCGAGGAAGAAGGTGTTACGCACCATGTCCACCATCGATCCATTGGTGACGAAGAACGGCAGGGTCGAGCACCACCAGAACATGTTCTTGGCCAGATAGGCCGGATGGCGCGTGAAGCGGTAAGGGCCGTTGGTCAACACACCGCGATAGGTCAAATTGGAAAAGCGGATGCCGAAGGCTACCGTCGCCCAAGCATAGATCGCTGTCAGAAAGGCCAGCCACCCGGCCCATATCCACATCAGCGCGGCATGGCCCTGAAGCCAGTATGACCAGTCAGCCGTATGATATTCGTAACCGATCACCCCATTATTGGACATCACGCCCCAGACGAAGGGCGGGTAACACATCAGGGCCGCCAGCCAGCCCGCCAGAAACGGATTGCCGCTGCGGATGTGAGCATCCAGCGGGCGCAGGGTGAACAGATAGCCGACAGTGCCGATCTGCACATCGATCAGGAACAGCAATTCGAACAGGGCCCCGCCAAACCTGCCGGGATTATCCAGCAGGGCGGGAATGTCGGCATTCACGATGCTGGCAAAGCCGGGCGGCAGGATTGAGATCATGAAGGCGCCGAAAAAGGCCTTGATGGCCCATGCGCGCCAATGCTTCTTCACCTGCTCCCCATCCCAGCGCTGGCGCCCGATCAGCATCGCGCCGAAGTGCCAGGCCCCGTCGCGCGGATTAACCAGCACCCGGTCCAGCCACAGCACATAGGGTATCGACAGGAGAAACAGCGGGATCGCCGCCGCTCCGATCACTTCCATCGCGAAGAGATATTGCCCATCCCAATACCAGCGGCACACGCAATAGAGGAAGCCGATGATGGCCCAGGTGGCCCAGAGGCCCGCCAGCTTTGTGCCGGACACGTCGATGACGCTGGAAAGCGGACGGGGGTTCTTCCAGGAAATTCCAGTGGAGGGGCGCAGATGGACCTTCTCCACCAGCACCGACCATGCCGCCATCAGCACGCCAATGAACAGCATGGAGGCCAGGGCGGCGTAAGCCCCCGACATGCGTTCTCGCGGGCCCGGCAGATTCAGGGTTTCAGCAATGGAGGGCCAGTTGCGGCAGAGCGCGATCCAGAGGAACAGCCCGGCAACACCGACCAGCCCCACCCAGGGCGAAACGTCGCTCTGGGGCAGCCTTGCGGGAGTATGCCGGTCTGGTTCGGGGGAAGCGCTCATGCCGTGGGCGCCTACCGAAAAAGGGTTAAGGGGCAGGTAATGCCCCCTTTCCCGTCAGTTCTGTGACCTTGCTCGATCACCGATAGGCGTGAATGGTGCCGTCATCGTCCAGAATATAGAGCGTCTGGTTTGCGACGATCGGTGCCAGCGAAACCGGCGTCTTGAGGTTGCGGAACGGCGCGGGTGCGCCGGTCAGCACATCGAGCGCCAGCACTTCACCGCGCGAGCTGGCCACCCACAGCTTGTTGCCGGCCAGGACCGGGCCAGTCCAGAAAATGCGATTGGTGCGCTTCTTCGCGTTCTTCCAGCCCTGAAGCTGGGTCAACCAGCGAACCTTGCCGCTGCCACGCGCAATCGCCAGCATTCGCGCATCATCCGTCAGGGTGAAAATCCACTCGCCAGCCAGGGCCGGAGTGGAAATGCCCGCCAGATTGAGTTCCCAGATGCGTTGGCCGGTAATCAGTTCATAGGCAGCCATGCGCCCGCCCTGCCCCAGCGCATAGACGCGGCCGGAATCGATGATCGGATCGGCGTCAACGTCCGTCAGCGCGCCGACTTCCGTGGAGATATTGGTGCGCGAAAGGGCGTCGGTCCACACTTCGCGGCCGTTTTCGTAACGATAGGCAGCCACTTCGCCCGAGCTGTAACCCGCGATTACCGTACCCTGGCCTGCCGCCGGAGCAGCAACGCCGAACACGCCCGCCTGCCCGACCGAACCGGATTCGTTCCACGCCACGCCGCCATCGGTGGGGTTGAGCGCGAAGATCTGGTTATCCTGCGTCATGACGAAGATCATGTTGAAGGCAATCGTAGGCGCACCGCGCAGCGGGCCCGACGGCTTGACCGACCAGAGCTGCTTGCCGTCCGTCGCGTCCAGCGCAACTACATCGCCTACGCCATTGGTGGCATAGACACGGCCATTCGCATAGCTGACGCCGCCGCCAAAGGCCGAGCTGGAAGCCTTGCCCGCAACGGGCATCTTGTAGGTCCATTTCCGACTACCGGTATTGGCGTCCAAGGCGTGGACCACTGCATCGGTATCCACCGCGAACAATGTGCCGCCGCCAACGACCGGAGAAGCGGCAAGGCGCCGCTTCGGGCTGGAACCGGCGATACGCGCGGTCCACAATTCATTGGGAGCGGCCGCAATGGCCAGATGGCCATAGCTCTTGGAAGCGGTGCCGCCTGCCTGGCTCCAATCCGTATTCACCTGCGCGGCGGGGACCACCACGGAGACGGAGGCCAGCGAGGAATCCACCGTAGTGCCGCTTTCGATCCGGGAAAGGATCGGCACGCGATTGCCTATGGTCGGCGTCTTTGGCTTGTCCTTGCCGCCGAACACGCCGCAGGCGGAAAGCGCCGCGGCCATAATGACGAGCATGGGGAGCGCCGCGAGGCGCCGGGTAGAGATGCGGTTCATAGGCTTTGTCATACTCGCAACTATCACTGCGCCGCAGTGGGCTCCTCACCCTCCTGGCGCAGGTCTTTCAGCGTCTTGTCCACATCCTCGATCGCATCGACGCCCATCATGCCTGCCAGCTGGCGGGCACGCGAACGCAGCGAATCGGGAACATCCTCGTCCATGGCGATCTTGCCAAAGAGCGGCCCTGCGAGATCGGCCTTGCCCATGTCGAGATAGGCCGCCCCCACCAGTTCGCCTGCACTGCCGAAATAGGGCGTGCCCGGCGTCGCCAGCGGCTTGAGCTTCTCGACCACGTCGGCCGGCTTCATCTTCGCGTAATTGATGGAAACCTGACGGATCAGGGCCAGATTGCGATAGGGTTCCGGAACATCGCTATCATTGGCGATCTCGCCATAGAGGCGCGCGGCCTCCACCGTCTTGTTGTCGCGCAGGGCCACGCTGGCGCGCAGTAGCCGGGCGATTGCGACGGCACCGTCTCCGCCATCCTTTTCCAGCTTTTCGAGCTGCTTGGCGGCGGTATCGAAGTTGCCGGCATTGAGCTGGTCGAGCGACTTCACGAGCTCCTCGGAAACTTCCTCGTGATTACCGTCGCTGAATTCGGTCCACAGCAACCAGCCGCCAAACAGCGCGAGGCCGCCGATCACGACCCCGGCAAGCTGCTTGCCATATTTGCGGCCGAAAGTGGCCAGCTGATCCTGGCGCAGCGC
>MKUB01000174.1:4869-5736 GCA_001898545.1 Sphingomonadales bacterium 63-6
GCCTTTTGCTCGGTGAAGTCCTGTTTCGGGCGCTGTTTAGGGGCCTCGCAGCGATACCGCAATGGAGGAAACCCTGCCATCCTCAACTGGGGCAAAACCCTTAGGCCCGGCGGGTGAACCGCCCATGAAGGAAGCAAGGCACCGGAACGCGCATTTCAGGCCTCACGCGCCCCCCCGCATCGCACCCGTGTATAGCGCGTGATAGGCAGACAGCATCCTGCCTTCATCGTAGGAATCCCGCGCCTTTGCCTGATTGGCTTGCCCCAGTCTGCGCCGTAATTCCGCATCGCCAGCCAGCGCACCAAACGCCTGCGCCAAAGCATCCGCATCTCCGGCCGAGACGATAAAGGGCGCATTTTCCGGCGCCACCATCTGCGCCACATCGCCCACTGCGGGCGCGGCGATGGGCAAGCTTGCCGCCATTGCCTCCACCACGGAGATGGGGAACTGCTCGCTTCTGGACGACAGGGCAAAGATGTCGAACAGCCCCACGACTTTAGCCGGATCGGCAGCGAAGCCGGGCAGGTGCAGCCGCTCCGCAACGCCCATTGCCTGTGCCTCCGCGAGGATTGCCTGCTTCTCTGGCCCCTCCCCCAGAATCACCAAGTGCCATTCGGCGGGAAGCCGCGCGAAGGCACGGACCATGGCAGGCAGATCCTTGACCGCCCGTAGCCCCGCCAGCGTGCCGATCCATTTGTCGGCAGCACCCTTCACCAGCCCCGGAACAGCATCGAGTGCCGGGGGGACGGCATAGGCATCCGTGGGAATGCCATTGGCTATTCGATGAACACGGGCAGCGGGCTGGTGCCATACATCCAGTGCGATCCGCTCCAGCCGGTGCGAAGGAACCACCAGCGCCGATGCCCG
>MKUB01000174.1:5805-7522 GCA_001898545.1 Sphingomonadales bacterium 63-6
GCATCGCGCGAGCCAGCTTCCTCAGTCTCCTCGGCAAAGGCGATCCGGCAAGTGGAGGGAAGTCCATCGGATAATTTACGGAAATCCCGGGCGAGATAAGCCGGGCTGCGGCAAGAGCGCCGGGCTGTGCGGACACGATGCTATGGCTGAATTCCGCCCCGAAGGCATTGATCAGCCGGACGCAGCGCAGTTCCTTTCCGCCCGCATCGAAGCTGGAATGCAGATGCAGAATGCGGGGTTGGCTCATTCGACTTTCGCCAGAAGGCTGGCAATCGCCTCTCTCACCCCCACTTCCTCCAGCGAGGGCGGATGGCCCACGCGCCGAATCGTGAGCGATTCTGCGCCGGGAACTTCCTTCACCATTCGCCGGACCGTCGCGGCGGACAGCAGATCCGACAAGCCGCCCCGGATCACCAGCACCGGCCGCCCTGCCAGCGCGCGATAGGCTGGCCAGAGATCGACATCTTCGCTGGCGGAAGGCGCATTGAAGGGTTCCGCGATCTTCATGTCGTAATCGAAGGCGATACGGCCATTGCCGCCGACAGCCATCACCCGCTTGGCCATCGCGAGCCAGTCCGTGATCCCGTAGTCAGGAAAGATTGCCCCGCCCGATTCCTTCAGCGCCCGCGCGGCATGCATCCAGGTGGGGAAGCTGCGCCCCTGCCCGACATAGTCGCGAATCCGGCCAATGCCCGCCGGTTCCAGCACGGGGCCGATATCGTTCAGCACCGCCCCTGCGAGCCTGTCCGGCCCGCCTGCCGCCAGGAGCATGGTGAGGATACCGCCCAATGAGGTGCCGATGGCGACAAAGCGGGAAATACCCGCCTGCTCCAGCAAAGCCTCTATATCGGCGACATATTGCAGCGGATTGTAGGTCGCGGAGTCTTTCGCGTAGTCGCTTTCACCGCGCCCACGCAGATCGACGGAAATGACCCGCCATTCCCCCGCGAAGGCTTCCGCCACCGGCTCGAAATCGCGCGCATTGCGCGTCAGGCCCGGCAGACAGAGCATAGGCGGCCGATCCGCCCGCCCCGGATAATCGCGATAATGCAGTTCGAGCCCGTCGGGAGATGTCCAGAATCGGTCCTTGAAGGCCGGGCCATCACCCATGTTGCTGCACCCCTGACAAGACGGCTCCTTGCGCGCGGCCGGCCCAGCCCCCACTAAAGCGGGATGCGAGCACAACCGTCACCAGCCCCCTATAGGCCAGACCCGCAAATCCTCAAGCTCGCCGAATGGCTGGGTGACGAGGTTTCTCCCGCCGATTTTCCGAAAGCGGAGCTGCGTTTCCGCAATAGCCGCTGGGATCGCTCGGTGGGGCTGGAAACCCTCTCATACGATCAATGGGTACGCCATTTCGGCCATTTCGAGCCCCTGCCCGGCAACCTGCCCCACCCCCTGGCGCTGCGTTATCACGGGCACCAGTTCCGCGTGTATAATCCCGAGATCGGGGACGGACGCGGCTTCACTTTCGCCCAGTTGCGTGACGGGCCAAATTATGGGCAAGCACCCCGCCTGCTCGATCTGGGCACCAAAGGGTCCGGCCTTACGCCCTATAGCCGCACGGCCGACGGCAGGCTGACCCTGAAGGGGGCGGTCCGGGAAATTCTGGCGACGGAAATGCTGGAAGCACTGGGCACCTATACCAGCAAGACCTTCTCGGTGATCGAGACGGGCGAGGAGCTGTGGCGGGGAGACGAACCCTCCCCCACCCGCT
>MKUB01000174.1:7530-12733 GCA_001898545.1 Sphingomonadales bacterium 63-6
GTGATCCTGTTCCATCAGGCTGTCGAGCGGCTGGCCGATCTGGCTGCCTCCTACGTAGTGGCCGGTTTCGTCCATGGCGTGCTCAACACCGATAATATGAATATTACGGGCGAGAGTTTCGATTATGGCCCTTGGCGCTGGCTGCCCCGTTGGGAACCGGGTTTCACCGCCGCCTATTTCGACCAGCAGGGCCTCTATGCCTTCGGACGACAGGCAGAAGCGATCCACTGGAACTGCGCCCAATTGGCCATCGCCTTGCGGCAGGTCTGCGAGGCGCCTCCGCTGGTCGCCGCTTTGGAGCGGTTTCCGGCACTCTATCATGCAGCCATGGCTCGCCGTTTCTGCTGGCGGCTGGGCGTGGAAAGCCTGGGCGTTGAAGAGGATGCCAAGCTGATCGGCGTGGCGGAACAGACTATGCGCGATCAGTCCATTGGGCCGGATGCATTTTTCTTTACCTATCGCGGCGGACGTGGAGCCGATGGCGAACTGGCCGCCGTCCTCGCCGGGCGCGCTCATCTGGAATCCGAAAGTGAATATTGGGCCGAGGAAACGCCCCAGGCGATGCTGATCGAAGAGGTCGAAGCGATCTGGGCGGCAATCGCCGAACGTGACGACTGGGCTCCTCTGAATGCGAAAGTGGAGGCCCTGCAGCGCATGGGAGACGCGCTTGGCGAACCACCGATTCCGGCAGGGCACCGCTCTCCAGAGTAGACCACCGTGTTCCAACAACAGCGCCGCGCATAAGAAAAGGCCCGGAGGTTTCCCCCCGGGCCTTTCGTTTGGCAGTCCCTTCGGGCTGGGTTGGGCTTAGTTGCCCGAACCCGGACCGTAGGTGATTTCCACGCGGCGGTTCTGCAGTTCACGCACACCGTCGGCGGTCGGAACCCGCGGGTTCGCTTCACCGAAGGCCTGGCTGCCGATTGCCGAGGACGGAATGCCCTTGCCGACCAGATAGGTCTGGACCGAGGTATTCCGGCGAGCCGAGAGGCCGACGTTGTACTGCGTGCTGCCCGAACGGTCGGCATAACCTGCCAGCATGATCGGAACAGTACCGCAATTGCCATAGGCCGTAACCGCGCTGTCGAGCGTTGCCGCGGCTTCCACCGTGATGTCCGACTTATCCCAGTCGAAGAACACGATGTAGGGCCCCTTGTTACACACCGGCGGAGGCGGCGGCGGAGGGGGCGGAGGCGGCGGAGGGGGCGGCGGAGGAGGCGGCGGGGGCGGAGGAGGGGGCGGCGGAGGCGGTGTCGCAGCCTTGCCGAACGCCTTGCGGACGCCGAGATTGCCGACATAGCCGGCAAAGCCCTGTTCACCGAACTGAGCCCCGCCACGCAGGAAGACGCTCCAACCGGCATTGCCATTTGCAACGCTGATCCCGCCAAGCACCTCGCCGTAATCGCCTTCGACATTATAGCCGACAGGCAGAACCGAACCGTTGCTCAACAGGCTGGTGGAGTAATCACCCTCAAATTCATGCCACCAATTACCCTCGATATAGGGTTCAACCTTGGTGCCATTGCTGAGCGCGGCGGTGTAACCCAACCGGGCGCCGAGGCGGCTGCGCAGCGTATCGGAATTCTGCACATCCACGCCGGTTCCCAGAAGCGACGGCAGATCGTTGTCGAACTTGGTGTTGCCGTAGCTCAGCGTACCCTTCGGTTCCAGGAACGCCCCGCCAGAGCCAAGCGCGAGCTTGTAACCAAGGTCGAGCGTAGCACCCAGCGTGGTGTAATGCGTGGTGAAGGTGCCGGCATAGAGGCTGTCGTCCATGGAATAGTCGACAGTGCCGAAATCAGTCTTCAGCAACAAATCCGCCGAGAACGGACCATCAAGCCGCGTGGCATATGCGCCTACCGACCACTGGTCATAGCTGATGGTCGTGTTCGAAACGTCGAACTTGAGGTCAGACTGCGCCCAACCGCCCAGCACACCGAACAACCATGCGCGGTCCTTCCCACTGGCCGACACGCTCTCCTTGCCGAAGTCCACGCCCATTTGCAGGCCGAAGACGTCTTGCGAGACCTGATCGCTGTAGGAATAGGCACCGCCGCCCGAAAGCCCAGCCGGCGTGGTGGCAGTGTTCGAGACATCGCGCTCAACATTCGCGCCGAACAGACGACCCCATACGCCCGGTGTGACATTACCCGCCTGGCCTTCTGCATGATCGCCGAAGGCGTTCCGCAGATCGGCCGTGCGATCGAGCCAGGTTCCGCTGGTGACGTTCCAGAGGTTCTGTGCGCCATAACCGACCATCGCCAGATCGAATGCTTCACGATCGAGCGTGCTGGCCAGCACCCATTCCTCATAGCCATCCTTATTGACGGGAGTATCCCGCAGATAGGCGTCGAAGCGGAACAGGCCCTTGTCGATCCCGCCATCCGTGGTGAAGTCCGGCTTCGAAGAGCTGACCTTACCACCGACATAAGCGAAGACGATGGCATAGCCCGCATCGACATACCCGCCCGGGGTGGACGACACGAGATCGCCAACCTTGATATGTGTGGTGCCGGACACGTCGCCACCAACGACCATATAATCCGACGCGCCATTCGCCTTGAGCTGCGCATTGAAAGCGAACACAGGCGCGCCAACAGCGTTATAATCACCCGAAATGGTCAGGTAATCCGTGGCATCGCTATCGGTCATATCGATGAGGTTGGCGTTGTTGAACTCATCGAGGCCGTTGAAGTTCAGCCCGCCATCGACAATCACCTTGCCGGTGTTGCTGAAGGTTGCAGCGCCCAGCGGGTGAACGAAGTTGAAGTCATGCTCGTAACCAGTCGCAACGAGCTTGCCCGAATTGGCGATAGCGATGTCACCTTCATCCGACTGGAAGGTCGAGACTGAGGAACCAACTGCGCTGACAGTGCCGGCGTTGTTCAGAGTGACATCCCCGAGGCCGTAAACCGCGTTCTCGCCCGATAAGGTCCACTTCCCGCCAGCAGCGTTGTTGAATTCGACGCTGGCACCACTGACCGCATCGACACCAAGCGCCGCCAAAGCGACATTGCCGGTAATCGCACCGGCATTGTCGATGCCGATCGTTCCGGCATCGGAATAGGCCCAGATCGCCGCCCCGCTTTCCGGTGCGGTTTCATCGGTGGTGATCACCCCGCCCGCTCCGTTCGTCAGCGACAGCGAACCGTCGCTCCACGTCATGACGGTTGCGAATGCATCGCCATCGCCCTGAAGCAGGCCGTCATTCACGATGGTGATATCGTTGCCCGCAGCCGGGTCGGGGTCGAAGGCATAGGCCATCACCGCCGCACCGAGCGCATAGACTTCCGCATCCGCAGCATTGGTGATGGTGGTCGCCCCCGGGCCGATCTTCATCGTGGAGATGCCGAATGCCGGAGCCGGACTGGTGCCAGCGCCAACCGTGCCATTATTGGTGACGATCACATTGCCATCACCGAAGTTTGCAGCGGCGATACCGATGAAATCCGCTTCGATGTCGGAATTATTGGTAACGGTGGCATCGCCCGAGCCAATGCTGACCGCCGAAGCGCCAATTGTCGGCGGATCGATGGCTGCATTCACAGTGACGGTCGCCGCCCCACCAATCGACATGGCAGCGGCACCATACATGCCATTGTCAGCCGTGATCTTGCCATGGGTCGTGATGGTGGCATCGCCGCCCACCGCCATGGCGAGTACGCCGGAGCCATTCGTGGAGGTAACCACGCCGCTATCCACCGTGGCGTCTCCGGAAAGGGCAGCAGCGAAAATGCCGGTTTCGAGAGAGGTAACCGTGCTGTCCGCGCCAAGAACGGTCGCATTGCCGCCCGCTTCAGCCCCAACGCCAATGCCAGCGGTATTCTCCACCGTATTGGCACCCAGATCGATATTCACATCGCCAGTTGCCAGCGCATTGACGCCTGCAAGACCGTTCGCCGTGATATTGCCATGCAGCGTGATGTCCGCATCGCCGCCAAAGGCATTGGCGAGGATGCCCGATTCCAGCGAGGAAACGATCGTGCCGCTATCGATGGTGACGCTGCCGCCCAGCGAAGTGGCCAGAATGCCGGTGAGGCCGGAATTGATCGTGCTGCCCACACCGTCGACGTCCACATCGCCGCCTGCCGTAGCCACTACGCCGAAGCCGAAGAGCGCATTCACCGTCTGGTCGGTGATGTCGATATTCACATCCTCGTCCGCGAGGGCGAAAATGCCGAGCAGGCCAGCCGATTCCGTGAGGTTGTGGGTGGTGATGTTGACATCGCCGCCCAGCGCGACACCGGTAATGCCGATGCCCGTCAGGCCAACGCCATTGGCATAGACCGTACCGGTATCGATGGTCACATCGCCGCCAATCGCCGAGCCGATCACGCCCGCGTCGCCGCTGGTGATGATCGAGCTGGCATCCGCATCGATAGTGACATTGCCACCAATCGCGGCAGCCAGCAGGCCTACATTATCCGCTTCGACGCTGACATCCGCCAGCACATCGATATCGGCATCGCCGCCAATGGCCATTGCCGCACCGCCAATATCCGGCGGGTCGATATCGCCGCCAATCGTCAGCGAAGCATTGCCGCCCACAGCCATCGCCGCCGCGCCGTAAAGGCCGTTATCGACCGAAATCTTGTCGTGAGTAACGACCGTGGCATTACCGCCGCCGCTGCCGAGATCGACCGCCATGGCGACAACGCCGCTGCCGCCCAATCCGGTAGCCGTGGTGTGGACCTCGCCGCTATCGACAGTCGCATCGCCATTCAAGGCGACAGCGGCAATGCCGGCATATTGCGAGTCAACCGCCGCCGCCTGGGCATCGATGATCACATCGCCGTCAATCGCAATGCCGGAAACGCCCGCGCCATTAGCGGCCGTAACGGTCGTATCCTCGCCGAGGGTGATCGTCACGTCACCGCCAGTGGCCAGCCCCATGACGCCGAAGAGACCATTGGCCGTGATGTCGCCATGCGTATCGATATCGACATTACCGCCCAGTGCCGTGCCGGAAACGCCAATGCCGGTCAGGCCGGTTCCGGTCGCTTCGACTACGCCGCTGTCGATCCAGACGTTACCGCCGCCCTGCGCCAGGCCGACAATGCCTGCGCTGGCGCTGATGTCGGAATATTCGCCTTCGATATCGACATCGCCGCCACCCAGCGCGACACCCAGAACGCCAACGCCATTGGCAGCGCTGACCAGGGTATAGTCGTCATCCGAACCAAGCAGGTCGATCGTGACATCGCCG
>MKUB01000175.1:0-42134 GCA_001898545.1 Sphingomonadales bacterium 63-6
ATCGATTGCGGGCGCTGATCCAGCGGGCCGGACAGGGCGTTGACATCCACCTTGTCCATCTGGCCCGGCTCTACAGACAGCGCCGACCCGGCGGGGAGAGGAACGAAGCGCTACCGCCCCCACAACCCGTCACTGGGTCCATATAACCGAAATGGTTCGCGATGTCAAGATGACGTGCCAATATTACATTCATCGTCATCCCGGGCTTGACCCGGGATCCCGCTATTTCCCTTAGAAAGCTGGACCCCGGAACTAGTCCGGGGTGACTGCTGAGGGTGAGGCCGCCCCATGCGTCATCCCGGCGAACGCCGGGATCGCTGACGACATAGCCCACAATATGCCTCCATTCCCGGAAAATGCATTGGCTTCCTGACCACAGCCGATGCATTCTGCGCACACTCAATCGGCACACTTCAATAGTGGCTTCACATCCCGGCTTGGGCCGAGATGACGAAAAGGGGGAAGGAAAACTGATGAAGACACTCGACCAGTTCGACATTCGCGGGCGCTCGGCCCTCGTCACAGGTGCGGCCAGCGGCATTGGCCTGGCTTATGCGGAATGCATGGCCGAAGCGGGCGCACGCGTGACGCTGACCGATATCGACGGCGCGGGGGCCGAACGCGAAACTGCCCGTCTGCGCGATGCAGGCTACGAGGCGCGCGCCGCGAAATGCGACGTTTCCAAGCTGGAAGAAGTCGCCGCCGCTTTTGACGATCACGCCGCCGCTTACGATGGCTGCGACATCGCCTTCGCCAATGCCGGGCTGGATGTCGGCAACGGCTTCTGGACGCCGGAGGGCAAGCGCAATCCGGCAGGCCAGCTCGACGTTTACGATCCGCAGGCGTGGTACAAATCCATCGGCATCAACCTCAACGGCGTGTTCCACACAGTGCGGGAAGCTGCGCGGGTGATGAAGGAGAACGAAGGGCGTTCCGGCCGCCGGGGCGGGTCCATCGTCATCACCAGCTCCAACGCGGCCGAAGTGAACGAAGCCATTGTGGGCGTGCCCTATATGGCGGCCAAGGCGGGCGTGAAGCACTTCATGCGCCATGCAGCCTTCGAGCTTGCCGCCTATGGCATCCGCGTGAACGCCATCGCGCCCGGCCCCTTCGTCACCAATATCGGCGATGGCTGGGTGAAGAAGGACCCGGCGGCCAAGCAGGCTTGGGACGAATTGTGCCCGCTGGGCCGCATGGCGGAAACTTACCAGATCAAGCCACTTGCCCTGTTGCTTGCGTCCGATGCGGGGAGCTACATGACGGGCAGCCATGTGATGATCGATGGCGGCATGCAGCTGGGGCCGATCAAGCCGCTCAACGACTGAGCGGCGCGATTTGGGGAGCGGAACCGGCGCGAATGAGAGGATTGACATGACTACCCAGGCACAGGCCGCAATCTGTCGCGGCAATTCCGTTCCCTTCACTATCGAGGACGTCACTCTTGACGATCTTCGCCCTGACGAGCTGCGCATCCGCATCGTCGCCTGCGGTGTGTGCCACACGGACATGGCGGTGCGTGACGAACAGCTGCCGGTTCCCCTGCCGGTGGTGCTGGGCCATGAAGGCGCGGGCATCGTGGAAGAAGTGGGCAGCGGCGTTACCGTGGCGAAGCCCGGCGACCGTGTGGTGATGAGCTTCAACAGCTGCGGCCATTGCCCCAGCTGCGATGTGCAGGCGCCCACCTATTGCTATAATTTCTTCCCGGAAAACTGGTCGGGCGTGCGCCCTGACGGCACGCCCACCATGTTCATGGACGGGCAGCCGATGAATGCGAATTTCTTCGGCCAGTCCAGCTTTGCCACCCATGCCATCGCGCATCAGCGCAATGTGGTGAAAGTGCCGGACAGCGCCGCCGCCCTTCCGCTGGACCGGCTGGCCCCCATCGGCTGCGGCTTGATGACCGGCGCGGGCGCCGTGCTGCGCGCCATGAAGGTGCGCGAAGGCATGCCCATTGCCGTGTTCGGCGCGGGCACCGTGGGCATGGCCGCGATCATGGCGGCGAAAATCGCGGGCGCGAACCCGATCATCGCAGTGGACGTGAACGACGGCCGTCTCGCCCTGGCCAAGGAACTGGGCGCAACCCATGCCTTCAACGGGCGGGACGACGCCTTCGGCAAGATCCGCGAACTCGTGCCGCAGGGCCTCGGCTATGCCTTCGATACCACCGGGATCAACAGCCTGATCGAACAGGCTTGGAACCTGCTGGCCCCCATGGGCATTTGCGGCATCGTGGGCGCCAGCGATCCCGCCGCCAACCTCACCTTCAACGAAGCCGCCTTCATGGGCGGCGGGCGCCGGGTGATGGGCATTCTGGGCGGCGACAGCGATCTGGTCACGTTCCTGCCCGAACTGATCGAGCACCATCTGGCCGGGCGTTTCCCGTTCGACAAGCTGATCGGCTATTTCGACTTCAGCGAAATCAACGAAGCCATCCACGCCAGCGAAAGCGGCAAGGTGGTGAAGCCGGTGCTGCGCATTTCGGCGGAGTGACGGGGAGCAATCGTCGTTGCGAGGGCCGCAGGCCCGCGGCAATCCAGGGCGGCACAACGCTGCCCTGGATTGCTTCGCTCCGCTCGCAATGACGAAACAGGATTAGATCATGAAAGCCGTCACCTTCCAGGGCCTCCACACGCCCCTCGCCTTCGAGAACATTGCCGACCCCACGCCGGGCGCGGGCGAAGTGGTAGTGAAAGTGGGCCGCTGCGGCATTTGCGGCAGCGACCTGCATATGACGGAAGATGCCGCCTATGGCTGCCAGCATGGCGACGTGCTGGGCCATGAATTCGCGGGCGAAGTCGTGGCACTCGGTTCCGGCACGCAGGGGCTGAAAACCGGCGATCTCGTCTCGGTCATTCCGCTCAAAAGCTGCGGGGAATGCCAGCACTGCCGCAAGGGCACAGTGCAATGGTGCGAGAAGTTCGGCCTGCAGGGCGGTGGCTATGCCGAATATGCGGTGACCCGGCCCAATCAATGCGTGAAGCTGCCGGGCGATCTTTCCCTGGCGGACGGCGCCATCGTGGAGCCGCTGGCAGTGGCGCTGCACGGCGTCAATCTGTCCGGCATGAAGACGGGCGACAAGGTGCTGGTGCTGGGCGCCGGGCCCATCGGGCTGGCCGTGGCCTTCTGGACCAAGCGTTACGGCGCATCGAAAGTGGCGGTGCAGGACATCGCCACCCACCAGCAGGACCGCGCGCTGGACATGGGGGCGGACATCTTCGTGGTCGATCCTTCCGATCCCATCGGCGGGGCGGAACGGGCGCTGGGCGGCAAGGCGGATGTGGTGTTCGAATGCGTCGGGCTTCCCGGCCTGATCCAGCAGGGCGTCAGCCAGGTGCGCAACGATGGCACTATCGTCCTGCTAGGGCTTTGCACGAAGCCCGATACGCTGAACACCTTCGCCATGCTGTCCAAACAGGTGCGGCTGGTGACCAGCGCCTTCTTCACGCGGCAGGAATATGAAGCGGCATTGGACGCATTGCATCAGGGCGCCATGGAACCGCGCCTGCTGGTGACCGATACGATCACTCTGGCCGATACGCCGGAAGTGTTCGAAAGCCTGCGCAAACGCACCAGCCAGTGCAAGGTGCTGATCGCACCCTGAAGCTTTCGGGTGGGCTCACTCGCCCTTAAGCCGGGAACGAATGCTTATCAGAACCGCGTGTTCCAGCGCATCGCCACACCCTGATCGTCTGGCATGGCTTCGTAATGCCCCGGCTCCCTGCGGTAATAGATGCTGGCAGAGGCCCAGCCGCTCCATAGCGGGCCGCGCCAGGCCAGTTCGCCCATGATCTCCCGCCCGTCAGGCGCAAGCGACAGGGGGATCGTCCCGAAAGTCGCGCTTTGGGTATCGTAGCTATAGGCGACAGGAAGGTTGAGCTTCAGCCCGCCGCTTTCCACCCGCAGCGGCTGGGCGACGCGAAACGCGATCCGGTCCTGACGGGAGAACAAGCCTTCCTTCTGCAGATCGACCGACCAGGCGCGGCTGTAGATCACCGAGCCGTTCTCGATCACGCTGCTCGTCTCGGCGAAGGTCCAGCCATTGCGCAGCGCGCCATAGAGGCTCCAGCCCGGCGCGATCTGCCAGCCTGCGCTGGCATCGACGAACAAAGTATTCGATCCGCCCCCGCCGAATGCCTCGTGGAAACGCGCGCCCAGCACGGTGCGATCTTCCTGCATCAGGTCAATCCCGAGGGCGGCCTGCAGCCCGCCCCATTGCCGGTCTGCCGTGAGCGAGAAACTGCGCATCGGGTCGCGCGTCCGGCCTCCGGTCGCTTCATGCACCAGCCATTGGCCATTACCGCTCATCACCACGCCGGATTCGCCTGCCAGCGTCAGGCCCCAGGGGCCGAATTGCCTGCGCAGGGCCAGCGCCATATCCGGCTGATGGAAAGTACCATCCTCGCTCCCGGCGGAACGGGCGATCAGAAAGGCCGGGCGATCCTGCCCCTGCATCTGCATCACCAGCCCATCCGGTCGTTCCGCATAGGCGAAGCCCAATTGCGTGCCGGGCGCCAGCTTCAGCGCAACCCGCGCGGCCAGCACGCGGGCGCTTTCCGCCTGTTCGGTCGTCAGCGTCAGCTGTCTGGGCATGCCCCGCATCACTGCGGCCGGGTTGGAGGCATCGATCGTATAGGCAATCGCCGTGGACTCGTTCGCCGTCGAAACGAAGCGGGTTTCCCCTCCCACTGCATCGTTCAGCCGTGGCACCAGCGTCGCGCCGCGCATCGTCCGCCCGGCATCGAACCTGTAGGCCCGGCGATATTTGTCGAGCACCAGAGTATTGATCGACGCGGTAGAGAGAGCGTCTCCCATGGCCGGGGAACCTGTGGCCGTGGTGTCATTCAGCGGCAGGGAAGCCGTTCCCTTCTGCGCAAGCGTGGTTGTTCCCTGCGGCTGGAATGCCGAACGAATGTCGAGGATGCCGCGCCCATAGACGCTGTCCGTTCCGGGAGTGCCCACATCCTGAGCGGTGGAGAGCAGCAGATCGACGATCTCCGCACCGGTGAGCGACGGGAATGCCTGATGGATCAGCGCCACGGCGGCGGCGATCTGCGGTGCGGAAAAGCTCGTGCCGCTGATCTTGTAGAAGCCGTCGCCCTCGTATTTCGGGTCGATTTCCCATTCGGAACCGGCGAGATAGACAGTCACGTCCTTGCCCAGAGCGGAAAGGAAAATGCTCTCGCTTCCCTTCGCCCGGTTGCTGAAAGAGGCGATGGCGCCGGTATAATCCACCGCGCCCGCGATGATGACATTCGTAAAGCCCTGTCCGCCGATCCCCTTGGGAAAATCATCGGGCGTCCGCGAGCCATCGTTACCGGCGGCGATCACCACGACCACCCCAGCCTCCGATGCGCGCCGGATGGCGGCGATTTCCGCAGAAGACGGCGATGATCCGCCCAAGGACAGGTTGATCACCGTGGCGCCATGACCGACCGCATAATCGATGGAGGCCGACAGATCGCCAAAGGTACATTCGCCGCTGGCGCAGGTGCCCGGCGTATCGGCCCTGATCGAAAGGATTGTGGCATCATAGGCAATGCCCACCGTGCCCGCGCCATCATTGGCGGCAGCCGCCACCATGGCCACTTCCGAGCCATGCGTCCCCTCCCCCTCGACCGAACCGCGCGATGCGATGATGTCTGTGGAATCAGGCGAAATGCGCCCGGCGAACTCGGAATTGTTCTGGAAGATGCCGCTATCCACGATGCCGATGATGGAGTTCTTGCCGGTATAACCCGCGACCCATGCCGTCGCGGCGCCGTGGAACTTCGGGCCGTTGGAATTGCTGAACTCCTGATCGTTATAGCCGATCGTATCCGTCGGCAGCGGCGGGCGGACATAGCTGATAGGCGTTGGGGTAGGAGTTGGAGTGGGTGTCGGGGTGGGACTTGGTGTCGGAGTGGGGCTCGGCGTCGGGGTCGGGCTGGGCGTCGGAGAAGGCGTAGGACTAGGGGTGGGAGTCGGGACTGGTGTCGGCGTGGGAGTAGGAGGCGTCGTCGGGGTAGGTGTAGGCGTGCTGTTCACTCCCCCGCCGCCACAGGCTGAAAGCAGCGCCAGCGAAACGGATGCGGTTCCCACCGCAGCCGACCAACGAAACAGATGGAATACCCTCATGATTGCCCCCGTCCTGGCAATTTATGTTATATCCGCTGCATCAGCCCACCACAGTAAAAATGACGTAAAGCCCCCTAAGCCAGCATCCTGGGCCAACAGGCGGCGCATCCGCCTGCGGCGTTCCGGCGTCGCCGCCGCCGTCCCGGTGATATCCGCCTTGCCCCCGCGCAAGCGACAGTTTAGGCGCTCGCGGTTCAAGAAACACGTCTTCGCCTGACCGGCAGATGACCGTCGACAGAAACAGGAGTTGCCCTCATGTCCGCCCAGCTCGAAACCGCGATCGAAGCCGCATGGGATGCGCGCGATACCGTCACCCCTGCCAGCGCCGATGTGCGCGAAGTGGTGGAAGCGGCGCTCGAGCTGCTCGACAGCGGCAAGGCCCGCGTGGCCGAGCGTGATGGCGCAGGCGCCTGGACGGTCAATCAGTGGCTGAAGAAGGCAGTTCTGCTGTCTTTCCGCCTCAATGACAATGCCGTGGTTGATGGCGGCGCGGCCGGTGCCCCCGCCTTCGACAAGGTGCCCAGCAAGTTCGCCGGCTGGGGCGAAAACCGCTTCCGCGACGCGGGCTTCCGCGTGGTGCCCGGCGCCGTGGCGCGCAAGGGCAGCTTCATCGGCAAGGGCGTGGTGCTGATGCCCAGCTTCGTCAATATCGGCGCCTATGTGGATGAAGGCACCATGGTCGATACCTGGGCCACCGTGGGCAGCTGCGCGCAGATCGGCAAGAACGTCCATATCTCGGGCGGCGCCGGGATCGGCGGCGTGCTGGAACCGCTGCAGGCAGGCCCGGTGATCATCGAAGACGGCTGCTTCATCGGCGCGCGTTCGGAAGTGGCCGAAGGCGTCGTGGTCGGCCAGGGCGCCGTGCTGTCGATGGGCGTCTATCTGGGTGCATCGACCAAGATCGTCGACCGCGCGACGGGTGAAGTCCATATCGGCAAGGTACCGCCTTACAGCGTGGTCGTGCCCGGTGCGATGCCCGGCAAGCCCCTGCCCGATGGCACGCCCGGCCCCAGCCTCTATTGCGCCGTGATCGTCAAGACGGTGGACGCGCAGACCCGCTCGAAGACCGGAATTAACGAGCTGCTGCGCGACTGATCGCACGGGCGGCCCGCTCCGCCCGGACTTGTGGAACGCTCTCCCCTTCCCACCCGTAAATCGGGTGAGGCCCCGCATCCGGGGCCATGGAAGAGGAGACGTGCGATGACGCAGCCCCTTGAAAAACCGGGCGAACAGGTCCGGATCGAAACTGACGAAGTGCGCGCCGGGTCTACCCCGCATATCGTGCGCTATGTCCTGCTTTTCAGCCTCACCCTGGCGATCATCGCCATGACGATTGCCTGGGTGAGCGCGGCCCTCAGCACGAGTTGAGAAGGCCGCAATGCCTGCTCAATCGAAGAAGCAGCAAATGGCAGCCGGGGCCGCGCTTTCGGCGAAACGGGGTGAGACGAAGAAGTCTTCCCTCAAGGGCGCGTCCAAGGAGATGTATGAATCCATGTCCGAGAAGGAACTGGAAGATTTCGCCTCCACCAAACGCAAGGGCCTGCCCGAGAAAAAGGGCTGACTGACAGACCCCTCAATTTGAGCTAATTCGGCGGATATGGACCCACCCATATTCGCCGAATTCGCCATTTCCGCCGTACTGGTGGTTATCTGCGTGACCGTTCACGGGCTGGGTCTTGCGGGGCTCAGCCGGATATTGCGCAGCGAAGCGGCCAATGAACGGCTCAAGGCGATCAATCCCCTGTCCCTGCGCGGCAGCCTGTTCACGCTCGGCATAGTGGTGGCGATGGTCGCGCTTCACGGCGTGGAAATCTGGCTGTTCGCGTTCACCTATCTCTTCACCCATGCCGTGCATGGCTTTGAGGAAGCGCTGTATTTCTCGACCATTTCCTATTCGACAGTGGGGTATAGCGACACGCATATCCTCCCCGAATGGCGCCTTGTGGGCGCCTTCGAGAGCATATTGGGAGTGATCCTGCTGGGCTGGTCCACCGCCTTCTTCCTGCGCATGATCTCCCGCATCGACCCGCACTAGGAGCCCGTTCAGCCCTTTTCGGGATATTCGATCGGCGGATCGGCCCGGTGCGCAGCAGCATAGGCTTCTGCCGCTTTCAACACGCGCATCATGTTGCGGCTGGCGATCTTTTCCAGATCGGCCTGCGAATAACCGCGCCGGGCAAGCTCGGTGAACAGGGCGGGGTATCCAGTCACATCCTCCATCCCCACCGGGCCGCTATCCATCCCGTCATAATCGCCGCCAAGGCCGATATGATCGATCCCCGCCACATCGCGGACATGGTCGATATGGTCCGCCATATCGCCAACGGTAACCTTGGGTTCGGGATGCGCCTTCATCCAGGCGTCCATCCCCTCCTTCACCTGCGCGGGCTGGCCCAGCCAGAGCGACTTTAGCCGCGCTTCCTCCCCGGCACGATCCGCACCCCACTGGCGGCGCTTCTCACCCAGATAGCCGGGCAGGCCAACCACCATCACGATCCCGCCATTGGCCTTGAGCCGTGACAGCACCCCATCGGGCACATTGCGCGCATGGCCGTTCACCCCGCGCGCGCCGGAATGGCTGAAGATCACCGGGGCCTGTGCCACATCCAGCGCATCGAACATCGTGTCCTCGCTCACATGGCTGAGATCCACCAGCATGCCGATACGCTGCATTTCGCGCACCACATCCTTGCCGAAATCGGTCAACCCGCCATGCTTGGGCTCGTCCGTAGCGCTGTCCGCCCATTCGAGCGTCTTGGAATGCGTCAGCGTGAGATAGCGCGCGCCGAGGTCATACATCTGGCGCAGCACGCCCAGGCTGCCATCGATGGAACTGCCGCCCTCCATCCCCATCAGCGAGGCGATCTTGCCCTGCTTCAGGGCCGTTTCGACATCGGCGGAACTGGTCGCCAGCATCATGTCATTGGGATAGCGCGCCACCAGACGCTTGAGCACGTCGATCTGCTCCAGCGTGAGCACGACAGCCTCGGCCTGCGGCAAGTCCGCATCGACATAGACCGACCAGAACTGCGCCCCGACCTTGCCCTTGCGCAGACGCGGCAGATCGGTGTGCATGCCCACGCCGCTCCAATCGGTCGGCGGGGCCTTGCTGGTATCGGTAAAGTCGAACTGGTTGATTACATTGCCATAGCGGCCGCGCAGCTGCTCGGGCACGTCATTATGGCCATCCCACACAGGCGCGGCGGCGAGCGCGGCGGCTGCGGTTTCCTCCGGGCTCTTCGCAGCCAGAGGTGTTGCCAGGGCAGTGGCGCAAAGGGCGGTGACGAGCAGAGCGGCGCGGAAACGGGGCATGGGAACTCCTGTTGCAGAGCAGCATAACAGCGCGCCGCACGCGAATGCGCAAGCCCCGTCCTGCCGATTGCCGCGCCCGTCGCGCGCATGATAGGCCACAGGCATGAACACCGCCCGCCAGATCATAGACCGCCTGTCCCTCTCCCCCCATCCCGAAGGGGGCTGGTATCGCGAAACCTGGCGCGCACCTGCCGATGACGGCACCCGCGCGGGCGGCACGGCAATCCACTTCCTGCTGGAGGCCGGCCAACGATCCCACTGGCACAGAGTGGACGCGGCAGAGATCTGGCTGTTCCACGCGGGCGACCCGCTGCGCCTGTCGCTCAGCCCCGGCGATGCGGGGCCGGTTTCGAGTGTCGTCCTGGGGCACGACGTGGCGGCGGGCCACGCTGTGCAGCACATAATCGCGCCGGGCGAATGGCAGGCCGCCGAAGCCCCGCCGGTGGGGCCGGCAGGCTATTCGCTGGTCAGCTGCGTGGTGGTGCCGGGGTTCGAGTTTGCGGGGTTCACACTGGCGCCGGAGGGGTGGGCGCCGGGGTAATAGGCTGTCTCGTTACACCCAAGCCGAAGAGATTGAACAACCTGAAAGCTACCATTCCGGACGCAACAACAAAGCAGTCATTGATCTAATCGAATTAGCGATTGAATGTAGCAAGATATGTTGACGTGCGGAGGGGGGTGACGATGGGGGATAAACTGGAAACGCGCATGGCGCGTGAGCGTCTGGAAAATTTGGTCGCCATTGCGGAGTCTAGACCAGAGGATGGATTTGAGCTGGATGTCATAGAGGCAGCACGCAGGGAAATAACAGCCAGAGAAGTCGATTCTTCAGCCCTGTCGGAAGTCCGAAGCAATCATAAAGCACTAAAAAGTGAGGAAGATGGTCGCTCCGATATTGGGTTAAGTCACCCAGCTTGGATTGGCTTTGCCGCAATTGGCCCCATTCTAATTTTGTCTATTCCTCTAGCGCTATCTCTTTTGGCTCTGGGGTATAAGCAAAAGGGTAAGGATGCATTTGGTGGAATTCTGGCCGGGTTTTTAATTTGGGGGGTTGGAATTCCAGCAATCCTGTTTGCTTTGGACTGGTTGGGGATTGCATAGGTGCACTGAGCTTGGTTGCCAGCCATGTCTTCGAAGATGCCCTCTCACATTTTGAGCCCGAAAGGTGTGCGTCGGCTTCCCATAACAAAACTGCCGAAAGTGGCCTGTCTGGACACGACGACATTGCTGGCGTTCGTGTTTGTGGTGATATTCGGCGAATGCGACTGACCAAATTACATCCGGAACTTCGTGCTCTGACGGGACAAGTTGGAGACAATCTCTCTGATCTTGCTCCCGTGTCGGGCAGTTTCTGCCATACTATCCGGGCAGAGATTGGTGCCAGAGGTGAGCAAGGGGCCGATGCTTTCGAGTTTGAAGTGTGCTCGCCAGAATGGCTAGAGGCCGAACTGAACAGCTACCCAATCCTCCACGGCGGCCGACGTCTGATCACTAAACGATTCAATCCCGTCGAAGTAGAAGAGTACGTCCGCAAGAGATTGCTTCATGCAAGCGGTCCCGATTGGGAAACCGTGGTCGCGAGGTTAGGGCAGTGGTTGCGCTGGGAGTTCGAGAATTACGAGAGTTGACGTCCGCTTTCCAACGCATTGTGGCCATTCGCCCCCCCTGCACGCAGGGGTAGCCCCTCCTCCCGCAGGAAGAGGGGCCGGGGAGAGTGGGTTGGAAATCAGCTCGGGTTCGCTTCCACCGAGTAATTGATCGCGGCGTTGCGGGTCTTCTGGAAGTCCGGCACGCTCATGCCCTTCATCGCGGCATAGACGTCGATATTGCCGAGGCCGACTACCGGGGCGAGCTTCTCCAGGTTGAAGAAGATCACGCCGTAATGGATCATGCCGATCCAATCGAGCTCGCGGATCATCCGCTTCTCTTCCTCGGTCAGCTTGTATTCCGCAGCCAGCCCTTCAAAATCACTCTTGAAGCGTTCGCGGAAGCCGGGTTCCACGATGGTGTGGAGGAAGTTGTTGATCCGCCATGCCCTGGCGCTGACGCCCACGGTGAAGGGATAGGTGCCTTCAAGGCCCAGCGCGGGGGCCACATCGGCCATCATGCGCGCGGCATATTCTTCCTTCGTCACCGGCAGCGGATCAGGTTCCGCATCCTCGAAGATCATGCTGGCGATGGAGGTCATGGAGGGCAGGAAGAAGCTCTGGTGCAGCTTGTTGACCTTGGGAGCCAGCGCGCCGCGCATCAGCATCCACATCACGATTTCGGCGCCTTCCATGCCGCCCAGCTTCACCAGTTCGCCCACCGGGATGTCGATCAGGCTTTCCGGGTCCTTGTGCAGGCGGTCCATGAATTCCATGTCCCATTCGACATTGTTGAAGCCGCAGCGTTCGCCATGCACCTGGTGGGACAGGCCGCCGGTGCCCGCGATGGCCACCTTGATGTCCTTGGGGTAGGACTGGATCGCCCGGCGCAGGGAGCGGCCGAAGTTCCAGAAACGCCTTGCGCGCGGGATCGGCAGTTCCAGCACGCCGCATTGC
Organism: Sphingomonadales bacterium 63-6; assembly: GCA_001898545.1. Classification (GTDB taxonomy): domain Bacteria; phylum Pseudomonadota; class Alphaproteobacteria; order Sphingomonadales; family Sphingomonadaceae; genus Andeanibacterium. The sequence continues at coordinate 11,970 of MKUB01000175.1, forward strand.
AGCGGCACGATCTTTACCGGCCAGCCGTTTTGATCGTCATAGGGCAACAGCACGGAAAGCGGGGAGAAGGCCCCGTGATCCAGCCCCATACCCTGCCAGTAGGACAGGTCGAAATCATCGGCCACCATGCCGAAGGCGATATGCTGGGCAAGCTCCGGATCGCCCTTGATCGGCGGAATGTTGCGCGGGCCGCCGCCTTCGTCGGCCGCGGCATATTCCTCGCCGATGCCCAAGGCGAAGTGGGAATAATGGCGCATCCAGAAGGAGGTCATGTGATCGTTGTAGATATACAGGATCACGTCCGGCTTCTTTTCGGCGAGCCATTGCTTCACCGGCTCGAAGCCTTCGAAGATCGGTTTCCACACGGGATCGTCATATTTGCCCGCATCATGGGCAAAGGCGATGGTGGGGGTGTGCGATACGGCGAAACCGCCGACGATCTCTGCCATGGCAATGCTCTCCCTCTCCGCGGGAAGGCCGCCATTATGCCGCGCGACTCCCGGATCAAACTATGATGCCGGGTTAGGGGAGAGAAAGCCTACGCTCTTTGAGCGAGGTCAAAGCGTGAAAACTTCATACTTGTGAACTGCTTCGTCATTGCGAGGGATCGAAGATCCCGCGGCAATCCAGGGCGAATACGCGTTCCGCTCTGGATTGCCGCGCGGCTTTGCCGCTCGCAATGACGAGCAGCATCCATAATTTACCTCGCCGTCAATCAGTCTTCCTTGCCGGCGACGCCGTAATTGATCTGGGCGTTGCGGGTCTTCTGGAATTCGGGAACCGACATGCCCTTCATCGCGGCATAGATGTCGATATTGCCGATGCCGGTCACGGCGCCGAGCTTTTCGAGCATGAAGAAGATCACGCCGTATTGGATCATGCCGATCCAGTCCCGCTCACGCACAAGGCGGCGTTCTTCCTCGGTAAGGCCAGCCTGTTCATAGGCGGCTTCCTCATCCTCGCGGAACAGCTTGCGGATCTTGGGATCGGTCAACGAATGGAGGAAGTGGTTGAGGCGGAAGCCCTTCACTGCGCGTTCGATCGTGAAGGGATAGGTGCCCTCCATTTCCTCGGCGCCTTCATAGTCCCAATTCGCGCGGGCGATGGTTTCTTCCGGAGTTTCGGCGGGCTTATCCGCGCTGCGCTCTTCCAGGATCATCGTGGCGATGGGGCACATGGAGGGCAGGAAGTAGGTCTTGTGCGTCACTTCCACTTCCGCCGCCAGCGCGCCGCGCATCATCAGCCACATGACGACTTCCGCGCCTTCCCAGCCGCCACGGCGGGCCAGTTCGGCAATAGAGAGATCGAGCAGGCTTTCCGGGTCCTTCTCAAGCCGTTCCATGAATTCGGCATCCCACTTGGGATCGTTGAAGCCGCAGCCTTCGCCATGGACCTGGTGCGACAGGCCGCCGGTTCCGGCAATCGCCACCTTGATGTCTTCGGGATAGGACAGGATCGCCTGGCGCAGGCTCTTGCCGAATTTGTAGAAGCGGCGAGCGCTGGGCAGCGGCACGGTCAGCACGCCGCAGACGATCGGCAGCAGCTTCACGGCCCAGCCATTTTCCTTGTCGTGATCGACCATCACCGACAGCGGGCTGAAAGCGCCGTGGTCCAGCCCCTTGCCCTGGAAATAGGACAGGTCGAATTCATTTGCCACCATCACGCGGGCAACATGTTCGGCAAACTTGGGATCGCCCTTGATCGCGGGAATGTCGCGCGGGCCGCCGCCTTCATCCGCCGCCGAATAGCTCTCGCCCACGCCCAGCGCGAAATGGCTGTAATGGTCGAAGAACGACGTCATGTGGTCATTATAGATATAGACCAGCACGTCCGGCTTCTTCTCGCGGAACCACGCCTGCACCGGCTCATAACCTTCGAAGATAGGCTGCCAGACGGGATCGTTCTGCTTGCCGCCATCCTTGGCGAAGGCGATGGTGGGGGTGTGCGACGTAGCTACGCCGCCGACGATGGTTGCCATTTTGCGCTTCTCCTCTCGCGCGGCCCCCGCCCGTCAGAAGCGGCGAATCCGCGAGTTGTTGTTCAGATGGGCACAGGCGATAGCATGCGCAAGCAGGCTTCGCTTCATCATTTTGAACAATTCGCGGATGCGAATGAGTGAAGCTTTACTTCCCGTCGAAATCGATCGCGTCGATTTCCACATCGTCCCAATCGCCCTCTTCCTCGTCATCCTGGCCTTCATAAAAGGCAGTGAGGATAGTGGCGGCAATCACATGGCCTTCCATCGCTTCGAGCAGGGCCTTGCGGCTGCTGCCGGGCGAAAGATCGAGCCTGGTGTCGAGCGCGAAGAGCTGGAAGACATATTGATGGCGGTCACCCTCTTCCAGCCGGGGCAGCATCCATTCGCTGTTGCCCTGCGCATTCTTGCCGGCGCGGGGCGGCGTTTCGCCTTCCAGCAGCTGGCCCTTTTGCGGGGCAAGACCCCAGACGATCCAGTGACAGGCCGGTTCCTTGCCCGCGGCATCGGGATCTTCCACGATCAGCACGAGTTCCACCGCGCCTTCGGGCGGGGCCGTCCATTCCAGCGGCGGGGCGACGGCATCGTCCTCGTCCGCAGTGAAGCTGGGATCGAGTTCCTCGCCATCGTCAAAGGCGGCGGACTTCAGGCGGAAGCCGCCCTTGCCCATCAGGCCGGGCGCACCGAGGCGGGCGATTGCGAGTGCCGCATGTCCTGCGCTGGCTGCCATGGTGAATCCTTTCCTGTCTGGCGAGTCCCTGCCGCCCTTACGGTCCGCGCCCCGGCAAGGACAAGGGCTCCGGGCACCCCGGGCCGGGGATTTCCCCCATGCTCTTGCCCTCAAACGCGTGAGGCGGCATTTCCGCACCATGGCGGAAAAGCGAATGGTTCATGGCTGGCGGGTCGCCCCCGCAACGCGCGCGGCGCTGCTGGGGCTCCACCCACCACGCTATGAGCAGGTGGTGGCCGAGCATGTCACGTTCAAGGTCGGACCCGAAGAAAGCGCCATGCCCGAGGTGGATCATTGCCTGGCCGTGGGCATGGCCGATGACGGGCTGGGCGTGCAGGCGCTGGTGGTGGAGATTGGCGGGACAACCGACCGGCCGGACGGCTCCACCTGGCACATCACCTGGTCGCTGGCGGAAGGGCGCCGGGCGAAGGAAAGCAATGACGTGATCGCCGCGCTGGGCTGGCAGGCACTGGCCGAGTCCCGGCACATCCCGCTGATCCCCGGCTGGTGGACCTGGACTAGCAGCTAGGTCGTCAGGCGAAGCGGAAGGCGCTGACTGCGCTGTTCAGCACTACCTCGCCATAGTCGCGCGTGCCCGGCTCGCCCGAGGCGCCGGCGGCGACCATCAGCGGGATCAGATGTTCCTCTCGCGGATGGCAGAAACGGGCGAAGGGCGCGGCCTGCCAGCCGGTGAGCAGTTCCGCCCGCTCCTCCGCATCGGCTTCCGCCGCCTGTTCCAGCCATGCGTCGAACTCGCGCGACGGCGCTTCGGAGCGGGGATCGCCATAGGCGCGCATATTGTGGAAGCTCATGCCCGAACCGATGATCAGCACGCCTTCCTCCCGCAGGGGCGCCAGCGCCTCGCCCGCAGCCAGATGCAGCGCGGGGTCGAGCCCCGCCGTCAGCGACATCTGGACGCAGGGAATATCCGCATCGGGAAAGGCCACCTTCATGGGCACGAACACGCCGTGGTCATAACCGCGCGAGGGATGGATGCCCGCCGGCATGCCCGCCGCGCGGATCAGCTCCGCCCCCTTTTCCGCCAGCCACGGCGCGCCGGGCGCAGGCCAGGTCAGCTGGTAGGTTTCGGGCGGGAAGCCGTAATAATCATAGACCAGATCGGGCGCACTGGCTCCGGTGAAGGCGAAGCCCTTTTCCTCCCAATGGCCGGAGATGATCAGGATCGCCCTGGGCCGTTCCGGCAGGCTGGCGGCCAGCCCTTTCAGATAGGCCTCCATCCCGCGCCAGGTCCCTTGCGGATCGGGCATGAAGAAGCATGGGCCACCGCCATGCGGGATATAGAGGCTGGGCTGCACGGCCATTTGCGAAAATCCCCACAGGGTTCAGGAACTGCGGAGGTGGCGTGCCTGCCGGGCAACGTCAACACCATTCCGCCCAGTATGAAACCGGGGCTGGCCAAGGCGCCTTGCCCCTGCCATGGCACCAGCACCCCAGCACCAACCCCGAAGGAGCACGCCCATGTCCGGCGCCGATGAAGATTATGTCTATGACGAGGAAAGCGGCGAATGGATGCCCGCCTCCGAACTGGCGGCAAAGCGCGCCGCGGCGGATCAGGTGGAAGTGCGCGACGCAGTGGGCAATCTGCTGGCCGATGGCGACCAGGTGACCCTGATCAAGGATCTGGAAGTGAAGGGCGCGGGCCAGACGCTGAAGCAGGGCACGCTGATCAAGTCCATCCGCCTGACGGGCGACCCGCAGGAAATCGACTGCCGCTATCCCGGCATCAAGGGCCTCGTCCTGCGCGCCGAATTCGTCAAGAAGCGCTGAACGCCCTGCTTATTCCCCCTCCCCGCCGGTGAAGGGGTGCTTGTCCGACCAGGCGCAGCCATGCCGGGTTTCGCCCTTCACGCTCAACAGGGCCGTGAAGGGATAGACCCGGTCGCTCATGCTGTCGCTGCAGGGCGCCAGCGAAATGGCGAGGTCGAAGGGCGCGCCGTCCAGTGTGCCGCTGAACGACAATCCGCCCCGCCCGGCAAAACGCTTCACTTCCACGGCCTGCCCATCCGGGCTTTCGGGCGTGGTATAGGTCAGCGCGCTGCCCTGCACCTGCCCGCCCCAGAAGGGCTCGGTCCCGGCAAAGCGCAGCAATTCGTCCGCCGCAATCTCGTGGAAGGGCGTGTTGTCCTCCGCATCGCCGGGCAAGCCGCTGCCATGGCCGGAATGGCAGGCCGCCAGCAGCAGGCAGGAAGCAAGTGCAATCGCGCGCATCATCTCACCCTCGAATAATCTCGCCCGCCGGACCGATAGCCTATTTGCGTGCCTTATGGGCCGCAATCTGTTCATCCAGCTCCGCAATGCGCAGCCGTTCCGGCGTGCCCTTGGGCAAGCCCTTGAGGCGACAGGTGGCCCACAGCGCCTTGCGTTCGGATTCCAGCGCCTTGAGATAGAGATCGGCCATTATTGCTCCTGTATATCAAGCCTGCCGCATAGAGCCGGATGACGCCGGGGGACAGTGATTTGGTGCAGCCCGTGCAGGCCCCGCGCTGCCCCCGGAAGAGTGACACGAAACGGCCCGCGAAACAGCGCGCCTTTCCCCCGCCGCCTCGGCCCGGTCCGCGCTGCCCGCCAGCGCCAGATAGGGCCGCGCGATCAGCCGCAAAAGCGCGGTATTGTCAGCTTTCCGCATGATCCCGGTAAAACGCCCGGCATAGAACATGGGCTTGAGCGCACCGTGAAGCGCGCGATATTCCAGCTCATAGCCTGTGACCTTTCGCGAACGGTGTGTGTCACCCTTGCCTCGGCCCATGGCGACATCCCACGCCGCAGCGAAACTTTCCGCCCCGCGCCGGGCGCGCAGGCGATAGGCCGTCTCACGCGCCATCCCCACCAGCCGCGCCGCTTCGGAAACGGAACGCGTCTGCGCCAGATAGCCCAGAAACGCCGCCTGCCTGCGCGGCGTCCACCCATCGGCACGGGCGCGCAGCGGAACGGGAACGAAACCCGGCACATAACGGCGCGGGCGGCGGGCGGGTCTGAGGCTTTGGGTCATCCGGCAGGATAAGCCACGGATTGGGGTGTATAGGAAAGGGTTTTGGGTAGTCACCCGAACCTGTTTCCGTTCGGAACCGCAGCGCTCTAAAGTGGGGTAACGAGGTCAGACCTCCGCTGTTCCCGCTTCATTCCACTTTAAACGAATGTGCAAAGTGAGCCGGCAACTTTAAACAAAATGGCATTTTCGTTGAAAGTGGCCGGGCCGCTTGGTAGTGAAGTTTAATGGACCGCAATGGCTTCACATCGGCATGCACTGGGCAGCTCGTTCCCACCATCGGAGGACGCAAAGCCTTCGTTCCAACGCCTCTTCCCCCTCAGCTAGACCTCAACCCGGTACTCCCTGTTCTCAGTCGTGCAACACAGGCAGTGGGAGAACTTAAAGGGATTGGCAGGCTAATTCCCAATCCTCTTTTGCTGGTCAGACCCCTCCAGCGCAGAGAAGCAGTTTCCTCCTCCGGCATGGAGGGCACCTATACGACATTGAGCGACCTGTTCATGTTCGAAGCTGGGGCAAGTACCCCTGATCGATTAGCCGATAATCGAGAGGTATTGAATTATGTCCGTGCGCTGGAAGGAGCAATTGCCGATCTCGAAACACTGCCAATATCGGCCCGACTAATTCGGCGCGCGCACAAAACTCTTCTTCAAGGGGTGTCGCGTGATCGCGGTGCACGAATAGAAGCTGGCGAATTCAAGCAAGATCAAAATTGGATCGGCGGAGACGGGACAATCGAGACAGCTCGATTCATACCAACACCGCCAAGCATGACCCCTCACGCAATCGACGACCTAATGAAATTCATTAATCGACCGGACCGTGAATATTCGTCACCGCTTATCGATGTAGCCTTGGCGCATTACCAGTTCGAAGCCATCCATCCGTTCGGAGACGGAAACGGTCGCGTTGGACGTATGCTTATTGCCCTGATGCTAGCTGAAAACGGCACCCTGCCTCAACCATTGCTTTACATGAGCCCATGGCTGGAAAGACACAAGTCCTTCTACATCGACCTGATGTTCGAAGTTTCGCAAACCGGTAGCTGGATTACATGGCTCCAGTTCTTTCTTCGCGCTGTTGCGGAATCGGCAGAAGAAACTATCGATGTTGTGCAGCGAATACAGAATCTGCAGAAGGAATATCGAGAACGCTTTCAAACAGCGCGGAGATCCGCACTGATGCTACGCATTCTCGATCTTGCTTTCGAGCATCCCGCGATGACGGTGACCTTCGTTGCGGAAAAACTCGGTGTAAGTTATCCTGCCGCAGCAAACAATTTGAAGCCCTTATTGGAATCAGGCGTCGCAAAAGAGCTTGTGGGCTCTTACCCTAAATTGATTATTTTTCCGAGCGTGATGGACACGATGCGGATCGGCTAACTCAACCTACCCCCTAAGAACTCTGCGAATTCCTCATTCAGCCGGGCAAGCCTGATGCGGTTATCCTCTATGTGGAAGCGGGACCAACGTCGCCCCACAAGCTTTACCCCACCCCCATCGCCTCCCAATACAATGCCAGCGCCCCCGCGCTCACCACGGCCCAGTTGAACGCCAGCGCCAATCCAGTGAACAGGCGCCAGCCGCTGCCTGCCTCGGCCATGCCGCGCCGGAAGGTCCAGCGGCCGATGGCGAAAGTCAGCAGCCCGCAGGCGAGGATGTTGAAGGCCGGATGCTTGTTCAACAGAGTGAAGAACACCACCAGCAGCACGATGCTCTGCAAGAACCATGCAGAGGCGAACCATACGATGGGCACAGGGCGATAAGTGCCTTCGGGCAGGAAGCTGCCGATGTCGCTGGAGCGCACGCCATATTCGGGCGGGCCGTAATCCTCTTCATCAACCGGTGATTTTCGCATCCTGCGGCCCCCTTTGACCAGGCAGCATGCCACTGCCTGCGTCCGGTTCAATCAGGAAGGCTACTCACCCCCCAACTCCCGCCGCTCTTCGGCCTCTGCCGTGCTTTTCCCAAGCCCTTCATGGCATGGCTTGCGGGGACATCAACAGGGCCGCCAGTTGCCGCCCGGCATCTTTGCCTGTCGCCCCGGCATCGATCCGCGAGACCACCTGCCGCGCCGCTTCGGAAATGAAGTCGCCATGGGGATCGAAGGCAATCGCGGCGAGATGGCGGCGGGCATCGGGAAAATCGCTCTGCCGCAGATAATATTCGGCAAGGTCGAAGCGCAGGGACTGGTCGAACGGCGCCAGCCGGATGGCCCGCTCCATGCCCTGCACCGCCTCGGCAGGGGGCGCGAGGCCGCGTTCCAGGTAGCTGTGAAAATTGTAAATCAGCGGCAGCGGATGGTCCTTCTCCAACCGGCTGAGCGCCATGAAGGGCGCCATCGCGGCCGCATAGGCCGCGTCCCGATCCTTGGCGCGCGCGGCCTGCAGGAACATTGCATAGCCCTTCTGGACATAGGCGTTGATTTGCCGGGGATCGAGTTCGATGGCCCGGTCTGCCGCGCTGATGGCCCGCTGCATATTGCCTGCATCCACTTCGGCTTCCGCCAGTGCCGACAGGACCGGCGCGCTTTGCGGATAGAGTGCGGCAAGCTCGCGCACTTCCACAACCAGCTGCGCGGCCTGATCGGGCGTCACGCCGCTGCGCGAGCGCATCGTCAGCGGCATTACCGCCGCCTCCGCCTTGTCCAGGCGGCGCATCGTAACAGGCCCGGTGCCGGGCTTGCCCGGAGTGACGGCAAAGGGGCGGATCGGCTCGGCCAGATAAAGGTCTAGTTCCCGGTCCAGCTGGTCGAGATCGCCAAAGGCCTGCCGGGCTGCCTCGGCCCTGCCCGTGCCTTTGCTCAACAGGGCAAGATAGGCCTGCATCTGGCCCTGCCGCATCGTGGCGGAGGTCAGATAATGATACAGCAGCCAGCTGCGCGCATAGAAGGCGTCGGCGGCTTTCTCCATTCCCTGCTCGAAAGCGGCGGGGTCCAGCAGATCGCTCACCGTCACGTCCCGGCCATGCCGCAGCGCGCGCATGCGGTGCCGGGCCGGTCCGCCCAGCAGAATGCCCCCGGCAGCGGGAAACTGGGCAGAGGCGAAATATTCCGCCCCGCCCTCATTGTACCAGCGGGGCCCCAGCAGCTTGCCGGCGGAGTTCAGGAAATGATGGGTATATTCGTGCAGCAGCACGACCATGGGGAATGCCGTATGCTCCCCCCCGGTCTTCACGCGGGGGACCACTGCAATCGATGCCCCCGCACGCGGCCGGTAAAAGCCGGAGATACGCCGCGGCCCTTCCCCCATCAGGCGGCGCACTTCACGCTCGTTTTTCACGACGAATATGGTCAGCCGGTTTGACGGGCCGGGGGCAGGCAGATCGGTTCCGGTCAGAGCTTCCAGTGCTGCGTGGTACAGCTCCAGCTGACCGGAAAAACGGCTAAGGTTCTGCTCGTCGTCATCGGCATAGATGACAAAGTTCGCGCTGGAAGCCTCGCGCCATTCCGCTGCCGCCGGCACTGCGGACAAAAGGCAGACCGGCAGCATCGTCAAAAGAGTTCGCACACCGGCCTCCTTTGATCGAATGTTACTTTCGGTAACAACAGCTTCGCACAAGCGCGCTGCATATCAAGGCACGAACAGGCCCTTCGCGGCGCCCTGTCCAACAGGGGCCACGCCTCGCCGCGATCACGCAGCGAAGGGAGGTTTCAGGGGCGGATAAGCGGGTGGTTTAAGCGGGAAACTGCAATCGGGCGTGGCGCGGCTATTCCCCCGCTCCGCCATCCCCTTCCTCGTCATCCCCGGCGCGCGATGCCAGCAGGGCCATCAATTGCTGGCTGGCATCGTCCCCCTCGATCCCGGCGTCGATCTGTTCGACCACCCGCCGCGCCCTTTCCGAAAGGCCGTTGGCATGGGGGCTGAAGGCGATAGGCCGCAAATGATAGCGCGCCCGCTCGAAATTGCCGGTGCCGATATAATAGGCGGCGAGGTTCAGGCGTAAGGACTGATCGAAAGGCGCCAGTTCTATGGCCCGTTCCATGCCCTTCACGGCCTGTTCCGGCGGGGCGATTCCCCGCTCCGCGAAGCTGCGGTAATTGTAGATCAGCGGCAGGGGGTGGTCATTTTCCAGCCGGTTCAAGGCCACGAAGGGGGCCATCGCCTTCTTATAGGCTTTGTCCACCTCTTCGGCATCCGCCCCGTCGGCATCCAGCGCCTCGTCGAACAGGGCGTAGCCCTTCTGGACATAGGCGTTGCGCTGGCCCGCATCCAGTTCGATGGCCCGGTCCGCCGCGATGATGGCGCGCCCCATTTCGCCTGCATCATGCTCTGCTTCCGCCAATGCGGTCTGGACTGCGGCGCTCTGCGGATAACGCGCGGCCACTTCGCGCACTTCGGCCACCAGTTCTGCCGCCTGTTCCTTGTTCACGCCATTGCGCGAGCGGATCACCAGCGGCATCACCGCGCCCTCCGCCTCGTCCAGCCGGCGCACGGCAATCGGGCCGACAGCCTGCTCGCCCGGCTTGAAGGTGAAGGAATACATCCTCTTGCCGAGATAACGGTCCAGCTCCCGGTCCAGCTTCTCGAAATCGCCAAAGGCCTGCTGCGCCGCCTCCAGCGCGCCCGTGCCTTTCGCCAACAGGTCCAGATAGGTCCGCATCTGGCCGCTGCGAGACTTCTCGAAAGTCAGGTAATGATAGAGCAGCCAGCTGCGGCCATAGAAGGAATCGAAGCCCTTGCGGGCCCCTTCCTTATAGGCGTCCGGGTCCAGCAATTCCCGCGCCTTCACATCCTTGGCATAAAGCAGCTCGCCCGCCCGGTGCATGGCCGGCCTGCCCAGCGAAATGACGCCCGGCGAGGGAAACTCGGCAGAGGCGAAGAATTCCGCCCCGCCCTCATTGAACCAGCGCGGCACAGCCAGCGTGCTGGTGGAGATCAGGAAATGATGCGCATATTCGTGCAGCAGCACGATCATGGCAAAATCCGTTTCCCCGCTCCCGGCCTTGACGCGTGGCACGACGGCAATCGATCCCGATGCGCGCGGCAGGTAATAGCCCGAGACATAGCGCGAGCCTTCGCCCATCAGGCGGCGCACTTCCCGCTCGTTCTTCACGACGAATACGGTCAACCGGTTCGACGGGCTGGGCTCCGCCAGATCGCTGGCGGTCAGCGCCTCCATCGCCAGATGATACAGTTCCAGCTGCTCGGAAAAGCGGCGGATATTCTTCTCGTCATCATCGGCATAAACGACGAAATTGGCGCTGGACGCCTCCCGCCATTCAGCCTTGACCGGTGCTGCGAACAGCAGGCTGAGCGGAATTAACGCTGAAAGAATTCGCACAACTGCCCCCCAATTCATGCTGACGAAGCTTGCCCCCGATTCCAGCAGCTTCGCTCAATCGTTCACTGTCATATCGTAAGTCTCGCGGAAGTTTTCAGCGTTGCGCGCCGGCCCGGTGAGCGCGCGATAGTCCGCCAGCTTGGTTTCGGCTTTGGTCAGAGATTCCTGCAATTCCGCGAGATTCTTCTCGCTTTCGGCTACCTTCTTTGCTGCCTCCTCGGCGGCCGCCCGCAAAGTCCCCGCGGCAGTCGCCGCGCTGCCCTTTTTCCCTGCGGCCTTTGCTTCAGCAGCGCGGGCCTTCTCGTCCGCAGCAGCGAATTTCGCCTTGCGCTTTACCAGTTGCTTTTCAGTTCTCTCCACACCCATCTTGAACGCATTGACGTCAGCTTCGTCGGTGTCGCCCGGCTTCTGGCAATAGGGATTGGCTGGCACGACCTCATCCTCAGGCCGCAGAAGCGTAAGCGTCCGGAACTTCCAGACTTTGCCTTCCCGCTCCAAGAAACCGTCATAAACTCCCGCGATACTGCCATCCGGAGCATGCACCGCCCATTGCCCATGGGCAGTGGTGAAACTGCCCGCCCGATAGAAACGCAAAGGCAGCGGTTCCAGCGTGTTGCCCGCGACTGCAAGCGGATCGATCTGGCGATCAAGATTTGTCTGATCCGCCACGGCATCGCCAGATGTCCAACGGGTCTTCTTCGTCAGCTTGAACAAGGCACTGCGGGGCTTGCCCGCAGAAGCCGCCGCAAAATAGTCGCTCATCAGCTTCGTGCCAGGGGCGTGAGCCTCGAACTGTTCGTCCTTATCGACGAATACCTCGCACCGCATACGACCATTCGCCGCGCGACCGGCGATCTGGCCCAGGACATCGGGCAACCCGGCCATGATCGCCCCGCTGAAACCCTGCGAATATGCTGGCTGCGCAGCGCAGATAACCGCCAGCGTCAGCACGGCACGAAGACCGATTTGCATATATGCTTCCCCCCTGTCGCGAAGCGGAAGCTAGCAAGCACCAGCTTAGCCGGACAGGGGGGGAAAACTCCGGAGTGGTTCAATGTCGCCTGGCGGCGTTCATCCCTCCGCCAAAGTGGCCGCGACAATCGCATTGGCGTGGCCATGCCCCATGGCATGCTCGTCTTTCAGGAACTGGACCAGTTCCATGTGACGTGCAGGCAAGCGACCGCGCACCAGGCCTTGCCAGTGCGCGATCGGCTTGCCGTATTTCGCCTCTATCGAAGGGAAATAGGAGGCAGGGCCTATCACCTTGTCAGTCATGCTCCCGGTCGCCCTGGCCGATGTAAAGCTCGCGCCCGGTCTCGTTATAGACGCGGCTCATCTCCTTCATCCCCGCCTCAGCCTCTTCGGCGGCTGCGAAAGTTTCGATGGGGGCGTTCTGCTTGGCGGCAAAGTCGCGCACTTCCTGCGTGATCTTCATCGAGCAGAATTTCGGCCCGCACATGCTGCAGAAATGCGCCGTCTTGGCGCCTTCTGCGGGCAGGGTCTGGTCGTGATATTGCTCGGCCGTATCCGGGTCGAGCGAGAGGTTGAACTGGTCGCGCCAGCGGAATTCGAAGCGCGCGCGGCTCAGTGCATCGTCGCGCACCTTGGCGGCGGGATGCCCCTTGGCAAGGTCAGCCGCATGAGCCGCCAGCTTGTAAGTGACCACGCCCACCTTCACATCGTCCCGGTCAGGCAGGCCGAGGTGTTCCTTCGGCGTGACGTAGCAAAGCATGGCCGTGCCATACCAGCCGATCATCGCCGCGCCGATGCCGCTGGTGATGTGGTCGTAACCGGGCGCAATGTCGGTCACGAGGGGCCCGAGCGTGTAGAACGGAGCCTCGCCGCAGGCGGCCAGCTGCTTGTCCATATTCTCCTTGATCTTGTGCATCGGCACATGGCCGGGGCCCTCGATCATCACCTGCATGTCCTGTTCCCAGGCGCGCTTGGTCAGTTCGCCCAGCGTGTAGAGCTCGGCGAACTGCGCCTCGTCATTCGCGTCGGCGATGGAGCCGGGGCGCAAGCCGTCGCCCAGCGAATAGGCGATGTCATAGGCCTTCATGATCTCGGTGATTTCGTCGAAATGTTCGTAGAGGAACGATTCCTTGTGATGCGCCAGGCACCACTTGGCCATGATCGAACCGCCACGGCTGACGATGCCGGTCACGCGCTTGGCCGTGAGCGGGATATAGGGCAGGCGCACGCCCGCATGGATGGTAAAGTAATCCACGCCCTGCTCGGCCTGTTCGATCAGCGTATCGCGGAAGATTTCCCAGGTCAGGTCCTCGGCAATGCCGCCCACCTTTTCCAGCGCCTGATAGATCGGCACGGTGCCGATGGGCACGGGGCTGTTGCGGATGATCCATTCGCGCGTGTCATGGATGTTGCGGCCGGTGGAAAGGTCCATCACCGTGTCCGCGCCCCAGCGGATGGACCAGACCATCTTGTCCACTTCGCTGGCCACATCGCTGGCTACGGCGGAATTGCCGATATTGGCGTTGATCTTCACCAGGAAGTTGCGGCCGATGGCCATCGGTTCGCATTCCGGGTGGTTGACGTTGCTGGGAATGATCGCCCTTCCGCGCGCCACTTCCTCGCGCACGAATTCCGGCGTCACGTAATCGGGGATGGCGGCGCCCCAATCCTGCCCGTCGCGGATATATTCGCGCAGCATTTCGCGGCCGAGATTTTCGCGCGTGGCGACATATTCCATCTCGGGCGTGATGATGCCCCGGCGGGCATAATGCATCTGGGAAAGGTTCGCGCCCGGCTTGGCGCGCAGTACGCGCTTGTGGACATTGGGATAGGCGGGCACGCCGCCGCTGCGATCCGGCCCGAGCTGGCCGTTATCTTCCGGCTTCACTTCGCGCGCGGCATATTCTTCCACATCGCCGCGTTCGATCTGCCACTGGCGGCGCAGCTGGGGCAGGCCCTGCGCGATGTCGATCTGCGCAGCGGGATCGGTATAGGGGCCGGACGTGTCATAGACGCGCACCGGGGGTTCGCCGCTGGAAGGTTCCAGATCGATCTCCCGCATGGCCACCTTCAGAGGGCCGACATGGATCTTGCGGCTGCCCCGGATCGGGCCGGTGGTCACGCCGATTTCGATGGGGGAATTGATGTCGGCCATTCAGTCTCTCCAGCCGAGCGGAAGAGCGGATGGCGGGCCTTGTTATCAGGCTGGGCGCCCTCCACTCCCTCCGCCCGTGTTAACGGGTTCAGGTTCGACGGGTCGTGGGGCGCAACGCCCACCTCTCAGCCCATGGTCCGCAAGCGGTCCGGCATGGCTCCCCGGGGATGAGTCGGGGTTCTAGGGCCTTGTGCGCGCGGCGGCAAGCATGGCCATGCCGGATCGCGACAGGCAGCGCGCGGCATGCTATCTTTCGTTTCACGGGAGATGTGAAAGAGGAGATACGCCGATGAGCGTTTCCGCAAGGCACTTGCTGGTCGCCGCCGCGGCGCTGGCCCTGCCCGCCGCAGCCATGGCCCATCACGGCTGGGGCTGGACCGAGGACAAGGAGAGCCGCCTGTCCGGCACCATCCAGTCGATCAGCTTCGGCAATCCCCATATGCACCTGCAATTGCGCACCGACGAAGGGCTGTGGGAAGTGGACCTTTCCCCGCCCATAGTGGCGCAGCACTCAGGCTTCGGCCCGGATGCGGCGAAGACGGGCGATGTGGCCATCGTCACCGGCCACCGCGCCCGAGACGGCAAGCTGCGCGCCTTCAAGGGCGAGACGATCACGGTGCGCGGCAAGACCTATGACGTCTATCCGCAGCGGGAGAAGACCTTGAAGCCTTAGGGTGGAGTGCAGATTGCCGTGTGGCTGATCGTCCGCTTTCCAGGATGACTTATCGCGAGGGGAACGACCGGATTGTTGTGGGAAGCGGACGAAACCCATTAGCCAAACACCACACCCGTTCGTCCTGAGCTTGTCGAAGGACACGCGCTGGCGCTTGCCCAATAGAGGGATATGGGGCTGAGGGTTTCCCGTGTCCTTCGACAAGCTCAGGACGAACGGAGGTTGGGGAAGGCAGTAATGGCGTCCCTTCCGGAATGGCGACCTTCCTCAAGCTTCGAGTGGAGAGTCGGCACTAGAACTATTGCCCCGCCACACGCTTGAGTTCGTCAATGCGGGTTGCCGTTCGCTCGATGCGGCAAATATATCCCACGGACCAGCGTCCTGTTCCATCTCGAAACTGCGCCATGTCAAAGTCGCACTGGGCATCCACAAATTTGGTCCATGATGCCTGAGCTTGGCGAAGCTCCACCAACCTACTTTCATTGGCAGCTACCACCAGTGCAGCCTCGAAAGTACGATTCAATTGTTCCGAGACAGGCGCGAGCAATTCTGCAAGGCATTGCTCGCCGTCAACGTCGGCCTTGGCAGTGCAGGCAACAATTTTTTGCCCATATTCCTCCGTCGCGGCGTTGGGAATCTGAGTATTCGCAGCGGCAACCGGCAAAATAGCAACTGCAATTACCGATCGCCTCAAGACAGATCTCCGAACTAGGTTTGCAGGATAGGCTGATACGACGAACAGCCACAACGTCGTAATGTCCCGACAGTCAGCTTTTGAGGCACCTCCACGAATTGCGGAAGCCCGCTAACGGCCCGCCCCGGCTCCCCCTCACGTAAACCGCATGAAGCCCGACACCGCCAGCGTCAGCCCGGCAAGCAGCGTCACCACCGCCCATGCGCGGTGCATGGCGGCGAGGTTCTTGAGCCAGAGGTGGAAATAGAGGTCCGAGAAACCGGCCACGGCCAACGCCTCGATCATCATCAGCCCGCCGATGCCCTTCATCACGCAGGTCACGATGTCGCCGGAATCCCACGGGTTCATCAGATAGATCAGCGCGCCGAAGGTCAGTTCCACCGCGGCGCTGAGCAATTGCAGCGCGGGGGACTTGTCGATTTCCTCGATCATGGTGCGCCAGATGCCGGGCTGGCGCAGCGCGCCGATGGCGGCGAAAGTGGCAAACAAGCCCAGCAACGCGGCGCTCCACGCAGTGGGATCGAAACTGTTCAGCATCCTCATGCACCTCCGCTCTATGGAGTGTTTGAGCAGATGAGTAAGGCCGGGCCGAGGTGCTGTCCAGCGCCGCGTTCCAAGGGTTTTCCGCTAGCGGTTGTTCGCCTCTCAGGCCGCTGCCTGCCACTGAACGATGGCATCCATCGGCCAGAGCAGCATCAGCACATTGAGCGTCAGATTGTCGCGGATCATTGCCAGGGTGAACAGTTCCAGCGCCACGGCCAGCACCACGCTGGCCCAGGTCGGCAAGCGGCTGGCGAGGAGGAAACCGATCATCATCCAGCCGATATCGGACATGGAATTGACGATGCTGTCCCCGACATAGCCCCAGCTGACCGTCACTTCCCGATAGCGGTTGATGATGAAGGGCGTGTTCTCCAGCACTTCCCAGAAGCCTTCGAAACCCACCGCGATCGGCAGCGCCCAGCGCGCAGGGACACCGCCGAACAAGCGCCAGCGCCGCCAGAGGATATGGGCGAAGAAATAGAACAACAGGCCGTGGATCAGATGGCTGGGCGAATACCAGTCCGTGATGTGCTGGCTGTTCTCCGAAGACTGGACCACGCCCTGCCACAGCTTGATCGTGCCGCATTCGCACATGATCGGGCGGTGCATCGCCAGCAGGATCGCCAGGACCAGTGCCAGCACCGCCAGCGTAGCGAACAGGGCGCGGCGATGGGGCAGCAGCGAAGCCATTTGCGCTGACTGCACCCGATGCTGTCCATCCGCAAGCATGCGCAATTGTCTTTTCATTCTTGCGCTCGACAGCGCCCTCCAGAAATATCTCGATAATCCCGGCTAGAAGTAAGCACAGGCACCCGCGGGCATTGCGCGAGACGCCTCATCGGCTAAAGCCTTTGCCCATGAACGGGCGCCAATTCGATATTGTCCTGCTGGGCGGCGGGCTTGCGCGCGGATTGATTGCCGCTGCGCTGGCGCGCGGGCGGCCGGACCTGTCAGTGGCAGTGGTGGAGGCCCAGCCGGTGCTGGGCGGCAATCATCGCTGGAGCTGGTTCGAAAGCGACCTTTCGCCCGAAGGCATTGCCCTGCTCGCCCCCTTCGCCATGACCGAGTGGAATGGCGGCTATGACGTCGCCTTTCCAGGCTATCGCCGAACGCTCTCCTCGCCCTATCGCTCGCTGGCCTCGGTTGATTTCGATGCGCAATTGCGCCGCCTCCTGCCCGAAGATGCGATCCTGACCGGCCATGAAGCCGTGACGATGGACCATGGCGGCACCATTCTGGACACTGGCGAACGGATCAACGCACGCGCCGTGATCGATTGCCGGGGACAGGCAAAATCGGCGCATCTCGGCGGCGGCTGGCAGGTGTTCATGGGCCATCACCTGCGCACTCATGCCCCGCATGGGGTGGAGCGGCCGATCATCATGGATGTCACCATCGAACAGGTGGGCATTGCCGATCCGGATGCCTATCGCTTCGTCTATGTCCTGCCGCTTTCCCCCGATGAGCTGTTCATCGAAGATACCTATTATGCCGACAGTCCCCAGCTGGACCGGACCCTGCTCGCCCAGCGGATCGCGGCCTATTGCGCAAGCCACGGATGGGCCGGGGAACTGCTCGGCTCCGAAACGGGCGTATTGCCGGTGATAATCGATGGGGATTTCGCGGCCTATCAGGCCGAACGCCGCGTGGAAGGCGTGGCCCGCGCAGGCGCGCTGGCGGGCTTCACCCATCCGCTTACATCCTACACCATGCCCTTCGCGGTGGAGACTGCGCTCGCCATCGCGCGCGAGGCGGACCTTCCGGGCGAAAGGATGGCCGCCATGCTGGACGCCCGCGCGCAGCAGCACTGGCGCGACACGGGCTTTTACAGGCTGCTGGGCAAGATGCTGTTCGGCGCCGCCGATCCGGCACAGCGCTGGCGCATTTTCGAGCGCTTCTATCGCCTGCCCCAGGGCCTGATCGAGAGATTTTACGCCGCGCGCTCGACACCGATGGACAAGGCGCGCATCCTCATGGGCAAGCCGCCGGTGCCCGTCACCCGCGCGCTGGGCGCATTGCTGCAGAAAGGCACACCGATGAACGGGCAGGAAAGCCTATGACCCCCGATCTCGTTCCCTATCCCGGCAAGAAGGCCTGCGTCATCGGCGCGGGTTTTGGCGGGCTGGCGCTGGCGATCCGCCTGCAATCGGCAGGCGTTGCCACCACAGTGGTGGAAGCGCGCGACAAGCCCGGCGGCCGCGCCTATTTCTGGGAGCGCGAGGGCTTCACCTTCGACGCCGGTCCCACCGTCATTACCGATCCGACCTGCCTGCGCGAGCTTTGGGCGCTGTCCGGCCATGAGATGGAAGACGATATCGAGCTGATGCCGGTGATGCCATTCTACCGGCTCAACTGGCCCGATGGCACGAATTTCGACTATTCGAATGACGAGACCGCCCTGCAGGCGGAAATCGCGCGCATCTCACCCGGCGATATTGCCGGTTACGAGGATTTCCTGCGCTATTCCGAAGGCGTGTGGCACGAAGGCTATGTGAAGCTGGGCCATGTGCCCTTCCTTGACTTCGCCTCCATGATCAAGGCCGCCCCGGCGCTGGCCAAATATCAGGCATGGCGCTCGGTCTATTCGATCGTGTCCAAATATATCGAGTCTGAAAAGCTGCGCGAGGCATTCAGCTTCCACACTCTGCTGGTCGGCGGCAATCCCATGACCACCAGCAGCATCTATGCCCTGATCCACAAGCTGGAAAAGGATGGCGGCGTGTGGTGGGCGCGCGGGGGCACCAACCGGCTGATCGCCGCCATGGTCCGCCATTTCGAGCGGCTGGGCGGCACGGTGCGCCTGCACGATCCGGTAAAGGCGATCCACACCGTGGGCACCGTTGCCAGCGAAGTGGAAACGGTCAGCGGCTGGAAGGAACGCTTCCACGCGGTGGCCAGCAATGCCGACATCATGCACACCTATCGCGACCTGCTGGGCGACACCAAGCGCGGGCGGGACGAGGCGAAATCCCTGTCGCGCAAGCGCTTCTCCCCCAGCCTGTTCGTGGTCCATTTCGGGATCGAGGGCACCTGGCCGGGCATCCCCCACCACATGATCCTGTTCGGCCCGCGCTATAAGGGCCTGCTGGAGGATATTTACGAACACGGCGTGCTGCCCGCCGATTTCTCGATCTATCTCCATCACCCGACCGTGACCGATCCTTCCATGGCGCCGGAAGGCAAGAGCACATTCTATGCGCTGGTCCCGGTGGCCAATATGGGCAAGCTGCCGATCGACTGGGAACAGGTCGGACCGGTGCTGGAAAAGCGCATTCTGGATGAAGTCGCCCGGCGGCTGATCCCCGATCTGCATGACCGGATCGTCACCAAGTTCCATTACGCCCCGCGCGATTTCGCGCTGGACCTCAACGCCCATGTCGGCAGCGCCTTCAGCCTGGAACCGATCCTGACGCAGAGCGCATGGTTCCGCGGCCATAATCGCGACGATATAATCCGGAACATGTATCTGGTAGGGGCAGGAACTCATCCCGGCGCCGGGATTCCCGGCGTGGTCGGCAGCGCCAAGGCCACTGCCAAGCTGATGCTGGAGGACATGAAGGAATGAAGCCGCTTTCCGCCCTTTGCGCAATCGCCCTGTTCGCCCTTCCCGCCGCGCTTAGCGCCGAAAGCTGGGAAGAAGTGGACCGCCTGCCGGGCGACATCGCCGTGGAACTGGACAGTCAGAGCGTGAGCAAGGCTCAGGACGGCACCGCCCAGGTAGTGCTCGCATCCTTCCGCAAGCAATTGCCCAATGGCATGATGCAGACTGACGTAGCCGTGGATTGCGCGGGACAGGCGGCCAAGATCCGGGGCATCCAGCTACTGCAGGAAGGCAAGGTAGTGACATCCTCTTCCACCCCCGGCGCGGAATTTCGCCCAGTGAATTACGGCAGCTCCGAAGCGATCTATTACAAGGCGCTATGCGGGCGGGAAATTCCCGTGCCCGATACTGCGGAAGGCGACACGGCTGAAGGCGAAACGGCCGAATGATCCGCCGCCTTGCCGTCTATTGCGGGTCTGCCTCACCCGCCGATCCCCGCTATCTGCAACTCGCGCATGACGTCGGCGCCGCTCTTGCCGAACGCGGCATTGGCGTCGTCTATGGCGGCGGTCGGCTGGGCCTGATGGGCGCGGTGGCCAGCGGCGCGCTGGAGGCGGGCGGCGAAGTGATCGGCGTGATCCCCGATGCGCTTTCCACCAGCGAAATCGCCAATACGGACTGCACCGAACTGCATGTCGTCTCCGGCATGCATGAGCGCAAGAAGGCCTTCACCGATCTGTCGGACGGCTTCGTCACCATTCCCGGCGGCGTGGGCACGATGGACGAATTGTGGGAAGCGGTCAGCTGGGCGCAGCTGGGCTATCACACCAAGCCGGTGGGGCTGCTCAATGCCTTCGGCTATTACGACCATCTGATCGCGTTCAATCGCCATATGGCGGAAACCGGCTTCATCCGGCCAGCCCACCAGAACATCCTGATCGCGCGGGAATCTATGCCCGATCTGCTGGAAGCCATGGCCGCCTATCAGCCGCATCGCCCGATCTTCGCCATGAAGGCAGACGATTTGTGAAGTTTGCCACCCCTACTCCCCTCCTCTTCAGAGGAGGGGCAGCGAGACTTGGCCGCCCCTGCGGCCTAGTCGCAGCGGGGTGGTGCGGTGAGCTGGACACAGCCCATCGCGCCGGACCACCACCCCCAACCCCCTCCTCTGAAGAGGAGGGGGCTTGATACTCAACCGAGCCCAACTCGTCACCCATGCGCGCGACACGATCCGCGAGGGGTCGAAAAGCTTCGCCGCCGCCAGCAGCCTGTTCGGCCGCACCACGCGCGAACGGGTTTGGCTGCTCTATGCCTGGTGCCGCAGGTGTGACGATCTGGCGGATGCGCAGGACATGGGCGGCACGCTGGGCGACCAATCCGGCGCGCAGGACAGGCTGGCGGAAATCCGCGACCTGACGGCCAGGGCCTTTGCGGGGGAGCCCACGGGCGATCCCTGTTTCGACGCTTTCGGCCTCGTCGCCCATGAATGCGGCATCACGCCTGCCATGGCGGAAGATGTGATCGCCGGTTTCGCGCTGGATGCCGATGGCTGGCGCCCGCAAAGTGAAGGCGACATGATGCGTTATTGCTTCCATGTGGCAGGCGCAGTGGGCGTGATGATGGCCGTGGTGATGGGCGTGCCCGCCCGGCGCGACGATGTGCTGGACCGTGCCTGCGATCTTGGCCTTGCCTTCCAGCTGGCCAATATCGCCCGCGACATCGCCGAGGATGCCGAGGCGGGGCGCTGCTACCTGCCCGCCGAATGGCTGGCCGAAAAGGACATTCCCGAAAGCGAGATCATGGCGCCCCGGCACCGCGCCGCTCTGGCCGAGCTTGCCGCGCGACTGGTGGTGCTCTCCAAAGAACATGAGCAGGCATCGCGCATCGGTGCGGCACAGCTGGGGTTCCGCGAGCGCTGGGCGATCCTCTCCGCCGCCGGCATCTATGGCGCAATCGCCACGGAAGTGGGCCGCCGGGGCGAAGCCGCTTGGGACGAGCGGGTTCATACGTCCGGGCGGGCCAAGCTGGGCTTCGTCGCCAAGGGCTTTGCCGCCGCCCTGCTGCCGCCGCCGAAGATCGATACGCTACCCAAGTGGAACCGCCGCCAGCTGGCGGCCATGGCCCGCGCGGAAGGCTGAGCAAAGCCAGCTTGCCTACCCGCGCCCTTCGGGGCAGTCTCCCCCACAAAATATACAGGGGAGAAGGACATGGCAGAACCGGGTGCCGAACAGGCGCAGGTGCAGAAGACCGAATGGAAAGTGATCGCGGCATCGTCGCTCGGCACGGTGTTCGAATGGTATGATTTCTATCTCTACGGATTGCTGGCCACGATCATTTCGGCGCAGTTCTTTTCCGGGGTAAATGAAACCACCGCCTTCATCCTGGCCCTTGCCGCCTTTGCCGCGGGCTTTGCCGTGCGGCCCTTCGGCGCACTGGTATTTGGCCGGGTGGGCGACCTTGTGGGGCGCAAGAACACTTTCCTAGTCACCATGGGCATCATGGGCGCATCCACTTTCGCGGTCGGCCTGCTGCCATCCTATGCCAGCGTGGGCGTGGCTGCTCCGCTGATGCTGGTGGCACTGCGGTTGCTGCAAGGGCTGGCGCTGGGCGGCCAATATGGCGGCGCGGCGACTTACGTGGCCGAACATGCGCCGGAGGGGAAGCGCGGCTTCTACACCAGCTTCATCCAGACCACTGCGACCCTGGGCCTATTCGCCAGCCTGCTGGTGGTGATCGGCACGCGCGAGGCGCTGGGAGAAGAAGCCTTTGCCCAATGGGGCTGGCGCCTGCCCTTCTTTGCTTCGGCGCTGCTGCTGGTGGTCTCGCTGTGGATCAGGCTGCAACTGAACGAGAGCCCGGTCTATCAGAAGATGAAGGCTGACGGCACGACCTCCAAGGCCCCGCTTACCGAGGCATTCGGCAATTGGAAGAACCTGCGCATCGTGCTGATCGCCCTGCTGGGCGCGGTCGCCGGGCAGGCGGTGGTCTGGTACACGGGCCAGTTCTACGCCCTGTTCTATCTGGAAAAGATCCTGAAGGTGGAAGGGGCCACCGCCAATGTCCTGATTGCCGCAGCCTTGGCTATCGGAACGCCCTTCTTCGTGTTGTTCGGCTGGCTGAGCGACCGGATCGGGCGCAAGCCGATCATCATGGCGGGCTGCGCGCTGGCCGCAGTGCTCTATTTCCCGCTATTCGGTGCGCTGACTTCCGCCGCCAATCCCGCGCTTGCCGAAGCACAGGCAAAAGCCCCGGTAGTGGTCCATGCCGATCCGGCAACCTGTTCGGTCCAGTTCGATCCTATCGGCAAGACCAATTTCAACACCACGGCCTGCGACATCGCCAAGTCCACCCTCGCCAAGGCAGGAATTCCCTATGAGAATGCGGCAAATGGCAATGGCGAGACTACCATCGGCGCCATCACCGTGCCCGCCGACGACCTCGAAAGCTATGGCGAGCGGCTGACCATCGCGGTCGCCGAGGCTGGCTATCCCGCGCAGGCGGACCCGGCGCGCACCAATACTCCGCTGGTGATCGCCATCCTCACCGCGCTCGTGCTGCTGGTGACCATGGTCTATGGCCCCATCGCGGCGCTGCTGGTGGAACTGTTCCCCAGCCGCATCCGCTACACCGCGATGAGCCTGCCCTATCACATCGGCAATGGCTGGTTCGGCGGCTTCCTGCCCACCATTGCCTTTGCCTGCGTGGCGGCGACGGGGAACATCTATGCAGGGCTATGGTATCCGGTGGGGGTCGCCGTGCTGACGCTGGTTGTGGGGCTGTTGTGGCTGCCCGAGACCTTCCGACGGAAGATCGATCACGAGGGGTGACATGTGGCTCCTCCCCGGAACGGGGAGGGGGACCACCCGCAGGGTGGTGGAGGGGCACCTGCCATAATCGCAACGTTTCGCTTGCCGGAGGTGCCCCTCCACCATGCTTCGCATGGTCCCCCTCCCCCGATGGGGGAGGATTTAACCCCCCATGAACTCCGCCACGCTCGCCCGCTCGGCCTCGCTCATATGCAGGCCCAGCTTGCTGCGCCGCCACAACACGTCCTCGGCGGTCCGCGCCCATTCCACTTCGCGCAGATAGACAACTTCCGCCTCGCTCAGCCCCGCGCCGAAATGGCGGCCGAGATCGCCCCAGCCCTGCGCCTTGCCCAACCAGCGCTCGGCGCGGGTGCCATAGGCGCGTACAATGCGGGTCGCCTCCGCCAGCGAGAGGAACGGGTGCCGCTGCTTCAGCTCCTCCGCCAAAGCCGCCTGCCCATCCAGCGGGAAATCCCCGCCCGGCAACGGTGCCTTGGCCGTCCATGCCGGGCCGGACAGGGCCGGAACGCGCTGAGCCAGTCCATCCACTGCCGCCTCGGACAAATGGCGATAGGATGTGATCTTGCCCCCGAACACATCGAGCAGGGGCGCGCCATCCTCCGGTGGGGAAATGGGCAGGCGATAGCCGCGTGTCGCCGCCTCCGGTCTGCCCGATCCATCGTCCACCAGCGCGCGGACGCCCGAATAGGTCCACACGACGTCAGCCGGGGTCACGGGCTTCGCGAAATAGCGGCTCGCCGCCTCGCACAGATATTCGACCTCGTCCTGCGAGGCCTCGATCCGGTCCAGCGGGCCGTCATGATCCCGGTCGGTCGTGCCGATCAGGGTGAAGTCCCGCTCATAGGGAATGGCAAAGCAGATGCGCGTATCGGGTAGCTGGAAGATATAGGCGTAATCATGGTCGAACAGGCGGCGCGTCACGATATGCGATCCGCGCACTCGCCGCAGCGAGAAGCCTGGCGCCTGCCCTGTCAACCGCGCCACATCGTCCGCCCCCGGCCCGGCGGCATTCACCAGCGCCCGGCCGTGGAATGTCCCAGCGGGTGTTTCCACTGCCCATAGCTCACCCTCTCGCCGGATTGCCGTAGCAGGCGTGCGCGTGCGGATTTGCGCCCCACGTTCTGCCGCATCAAGCGCGTTCAGGACGACCAGCCGGGCATCGTCCACCCAGCCATCCGAATATTCGAAACCCCAATCCAGCGCCGGGTCCAGCGCCGCGCCAGCCGGGTGACTGTGCAGCCGGATCGTATCGGCGGCAGGCAGGCGTTTACGCCCGCCGATATGGTCATAGAGGAACAAGCCCAGCCGCAACATCCAGCGGGGGCGCAGATGAGGCATCCAGGGCAATACGAAACGCATCGGGCGGATGATGTGCGGGGCAATGGACCACAGCACTTCCCGCTCGCGCAGGGCCTCACGCACCAGGGCGAATTCATAATATTCGAGATAGCGCAGCCCGCCATGGACCAGCTTGGTGCTGGCGCTGGACGTGCCGCTGGCAAGATCCCGCGCCTCCAGCAGGAGGACTTTAGCCCCTCGTCCTTGGGCATCGCGCGCGAT
This sequence comes from Sphingomonadales bacterium 63-6, assembly GCA_001898545.1. Lineage (GTDB taxonomy): Bacteria > Pseudomonadota > Alphaproteobacteria > Sphingomonadales > Sphingomonadaceae > Andeanibacterium. The sequence goes on from MKUB01000175.1 coordinate 36,929, forward strand.
CCCCGCGCCGTTGACCCCGCCGCCAATGACGATGAGGTCGAACGGCCCGGTCATCCCGCGTCTGCCATCAGCGGGCCACCATCAGTGGATCGTCACCGGCGGAACCGGCCGCGCGTGCAGGCGGCGGAACAGGCGGCCCTTTCGCTGAACAGCACCAGCACCAGCGCCAACGCGCCGGCGGCCAGCAATGCCCAGGCGAGCGGACGGGCAGTGCCATCGTAACTCTGCCCGATCACGATGCCGATCACCGAAGCCAGAACCATGCGCACGAAGGCCTGGATTGAGCTGGCCGCACCCGCGATCTCCGCAAAGGGCTGCATCGCGATGGAGCCGAAATTCGCGCCCAGGAAGCCCAGCAGGGCAAGGTTGCAGGCCATCAGCGGAAGGAACCACAACAGCGAATCGCTGTGGGCGGAATGGGACACCCAAACCTGCAGCGTGCTGACCAGAATGAAGATCAGCAGGCCCGCATGGCTCACGCGGCGAGCGCCAAAACGCTCCACAATGCGTGAATTGACGATGCTGGATACCGCCATGGTCGCCGCCGTCGCTCCGAAGATATAGGGGAAGGCTTCCCCCGCGCCGAAATGCTCGCCCACCAGCTGCTGGGCGGAATTGACGTAACCGAAGACGGTGCCGATCACCAGCCCGGAGCCCAGCACATAGCCGAACGCCTCACGCGAGGTGGCGGCGATCACCATGTTGCGGCCCAGGATCTTCGGGCGGATTTCCTGCCGGAATTCAGGGTGCAGCGTTTCCGGCAAGCGGATGGCCGCCCACACGATCATGACCACGCCCATGATGCTCAGCCCCACGAAGATCCAGCGCCAGCCCGCCACTTCCAGCACCAGCTGGCCCAATGTGGGAGCCACCACCGGCACAGTGATGAACACGGCCGAGATCAGCGAGAAGACGCGCGCCATGCGGTCCCCCTCGAACTGGTCGCGAATGATCGCGCCGGGCAGCACCATCAGGCCCGCCGAGCCCAGCCCCTGCAGGATGCGCATCGCCACGAGCTGGTTGAAGCTGGTCACGAAGGCGCAGCCGATGCCGAACACCACATAACAGGCGAGCGAGATCATCAGCAGCTTCTTGCGGCCGAAACGGTCTGCCAGAAGGCCAGGAATCAGTGTGCCCGCCCCGGTGGAGAGCAGGAACAGGCCCACGATATATTGCCGCTTGTTGGCGTCCAGAACGCCGAAATCGCCCGCAATCTCGTCCAGCGCGGGCAGCATGCCGTCAATCGCAAGGGCGTGCAGCGCCATGAGCATGGCGGTAAGAACCACCAGCTCGGTGCGGCCCAGCTCACGCGGCGGAGAAAATTTGCTAGGGTTGCCCATGCCGCGCCCCTAGCCCGGTCTCGCCTCGCATGGCCAGCGAGAATTGCTGCATGTGCTAACAAAATTTCCTGTCCGCGCATTATCCCCGCTCCGCCGCGACGGACGGGGGGTGACGTCCCGGCGCGAGCGGCGTATCCTTCCGGGCAAGCCATGCATGCTGACGAAACCGAGGATGAAGACGCCGCGCCGGGCCTGCGCAAGATCATCCATGTCGACATGGATGCCTTCTTCGCCAGCGTGGAACAGCGCGACGATCCATCCGTGCGCGGCAAGCCCGTGGCGGTGGGCGGAGCGACCGGGCGCGGCGTGGTGGCAGCCGCCAGTTACGAGGCCCGCAAGTTCGGCGTGCGTTCCGCCATGCCTTCCCTGCGCGCGCAACAGCTTTGCCCGGGCCTGATCTTCCGCAAGCCGCGTTTCGATACCTATCGCGAAGTATCGCAGCAGATCCGCGCTATCTTCCGCGACTATACGCCGCATGTCGAGCCGCTGAGCCTGGATGAGGCCTATCTCGACGTGACGGAGGATCTGCGGGGCATCGGATCGGCTACCCGTATTGCCGAACTGATCCGCCAGCGCATCCGCAAGGAAACCGGGCTCACCGCCAGCGCAGGGGTAAGCTACAACAAATTCCTCGCCAAGCTCGCAAGCGACCAGAACAAGCCGGACGGAATATGCGTGATCCGCCCGGGCCAGGGCGCGAGTTTTGTGGCCAACCTGCCGGTGCGCCGCTTCCACGGGGTCGGCCCGCGCGGCGCGGAGAAGATGGCCAGGCTGGGCATCGAGACGGGGGCGGATTTGCGCGAGAAGGACATCGCCTTCCTCAAAGCCAATTTCGGCAGCTTCGCCGATTATCTCTACCGCGCCGCGCGCGGCATCGATCTGCGGCCAGTACGGGCCAACCGCCCCCGCAAGTCACTGGGCGGGGAACGGACCTTCATGGACGACATCTCCGCCGGTCATGCCCTGCACGAAACGCTGGACCGGATTGCCGATATCGTCTGGGGTCGGATCGAGGAAGCCGAGGCGCGCGGGCGCACTGTCACGCTGAAGCTGCGCTTCACCGATTTCCGCATAATCACCCGCGCGCGTTCGCTGACCCATTATGTCAGCAGCAAAGCGGAATTCGCGAAACTGGGGCACGATCTGCTCGACGAAATGCTGCCCCTGCCCCTGCCGATCCGGCTGATGGGCCTCACTCTTTCCGCGCTGGAGGGGGAAGAGGGGGAGAAGCCGCAGAAGGACATGGCCCAGCTTTCCCTGCTTTAGTGCCCCCTGCGTCAACGGCTGCCATCATATCGAGTACCGCATCCACCAGCGCGATACGGTCCGCCGGAAGATCATCGGGCGAAAAGAAACACGCATGCGTGATCTCTCGCTGATCTGGGCGCGGCGGGCCTGCCAGACGGGCGACATAGATTTGGCTGACACAGGGCGCGCCGTGGAGCACCCGGCGGTTGACACCCAGCGGCACCAGGCTTTCCACCGCGCAGCCCAGTTCCTCCGCAATCTCGCGCCGGGCCGCCGGTTCGGGCAATTCCCCTCGCTTGAGGCCCCCGCCCGGCAGAGTCCATTTTCCGGAACCATAGGCATGGCGCACCAGCAGCACCTTTCCCCCGTCATCCAGCACCACGACATTCACCCCGCAGAGCTGCGGCCGGGCCAGCCGCCACCAGAGCTTGCGCAGTTCATGCGCCAGGCGCAGCCCCGCCCGGTGCAGCGGCGCGGGGATCAGGTGAAGCATGTGACGGGCTGGCGCGCCGCCGACAGCAGCCGCGCCACGGGCAGATCGTTCTCGCCAACGGCAGCCGCCGCGAACAGGGTACGCTTGTCCTCGCCCCGGATCACGAACAGGATCGCATCGCTGTCCAGCAAAGCTGGAATGGTCAGGCTCACCCGGTCGAAAGGCGCCTCAGGCGGCAGGGGATCGGGCGTGAGGCGACGAACGCGCAAGGCATCGTCAGCACGCGGATCGGTGTTGGGAAACAAGGATGCGATATGCCCATCCCCGCCCATGCCCAGCCAGGCGAGCGCGAAATACGGCGGCTCGCCCTCAGGTGTCAGTGCCGTAACCTTCGCCCCTGCTGGCTCCAGCAGCGCACGGATGCGGCCGACATTGCTGGCAGGGTGGTCTTCCGGCACCAACCGGTCATCGCCCGGCCACACCACCACGCGCGCCCAGTCCAGCGGCATGGCCGCGAGTTGTTCGAGAATGGGGAACGGCGTCGATCCCCCTGGAACGGTGATGGCCACTGGCTCGTGCCCCTTCGCCAGAGCATCCGCGATACGTTGGTGAAGCCACAAGGCGATTGCGCGATCATCCGCGCCGGAAATGATTTCGGGGCGATTCATCATGTTAATCTAGCAGATGGGCCGCTGACGGGAAGGCCGCCACGGCATTGCCGCGGCGGCCCCGCTGTCCAGGATCCAAAGGGCCAGGCGGAGCAATTAACCCGGGCGCCCTGGGCAGGGTGGCTTGGGGGCTTCGTAAGGACACCTTTCGATACACCCGCAACGCGCGAATGGCCCGCAAGGTTCCGGCCCCACCGATCACACGATTCCGCGCGCGGCCAGCCCCGTCCAGACTGCCGCCAGCAGCATCGCCGCTGCTATCGCAAGACGTATGGAGGCAAGCGGCAAACGCGCCTCCATCTGGCCCGACATAGCCCATGCCAGGGTCAATGCGGCCCCGCCCCCCAGCGCGCCCCCGGCCCCCGCAAGGCCCGGCGATCCGGCGGAGGCAGCAAAAGCCACGATCAGGAAGCGGGCGGCGTCCACCAATTGCCGCGCGGCAATCACCAGCGTGATGGCAACCAGCGAGCGCGTGGGTTCAGTCGGCTCGCGCGGGCGCACCGGCCAGGCCAGTTCCCCCGCGCCCAGCAACAGGGCGAGCGCGACGAACATCGCCTTGCCCGCAGGCGGCATCAGCTGCGCCAATGCGGCCCCCGCAAAAGCGGCAATCGCTGCAGTGGCGATGCTGGCGATCCACCCCGCGACCAGCAGCGGACCATTGGCGCCAAGCCTGCGCGCCAGCACACTTACCAACCGCTGGTCGCGTCCGCCCGTGGCGGCAAGGAAGGTGGCAAGCAGGGCAAAAAAGAATGCAGGCATGGCGCAAGGCTAGCACGCCCGAAGGCACGCGGCACTGGCAAAACCGGCGCTCAGTCCCTAGCTAGCAGAGCTTATGAGCGTGGCGATGGACATGAAGCGTGGAGCTTGGCGCTGGATCTGCACCCTGTTGGTGCTGATCGCGGCGATTCACGCCGTGACGCCATCAGGCCAACCGCTGCAGCGCGTCAGCGGCTCCGCCTTCAATTCGGCAACTTCGGAAGTGGCGGTCAGCTGTCCCTCCCGTAGCGAGGAACGCAGGCAAGCCCTGCCGCAGGAACCGCGCGGTGCGCCCTTGCCCTGCCCGGTGGAATTGCAGCCGCTCGCCATTGCCGAGCCCGCCCGGCCTTTCGCGCCCAAGCCTGCCCCGCGCGGCCCTCCGCCTGAGGAAACCACTCTTTCCCCTCTCAATCCAAGGGCTCCTCCCTTCGCCTGACCGGTCACCGGCCGCAACCCATCGTCGCGGCCAGATGTTTCCATCCGGACAGGATATGAAGAATGAGCTCCGACAATCCCGTCGCCGCTGAAAAGCGTGCGGCTGCCGAGCAACTGCTCGAACGCTATCCCGACCTCACGGGAGAAGAACTGGAGCATCTGCTCCATTACTTCCGCAAGGAAGCCTCCTCGCTCGATTGTGCGCTGGTTTCCTCCAATTACGAGGTGCTGGGCAAATATCGGCAATTCTGCCGCGATCATTATCTCAACCGCCTGCGCCCCCGCGAAGTGATCTTCATCGGGGCGAGCATGGCGGGTCTGCTGGC
>MKUB01000175.1:42161-44015 GCA_001898545.1 Sphingomonadales bacterium 63-6
AAAGCCGCTGGAAGAAGTGGCGCCGCCGCTGGCGGCCGAGGGCGACGGCGAACGCTGAAGGCGCACTACAGCGCGCAGGTGCGGAAGCCGAAGAATCCGTCGTCGCGCTCCGGCAAAGCAAAGCCGCGCCGCTTGGGCGAGCGAAGACGCGCACGCGTCGCGAACGAGGCGCCCCGCAGCACGCGCGCACGCCCGAATGCCGCGGCGGGGTCGAATTCGCCGCCCGCGCTCCAGGGGTCGGCCCGGTAGCCGGGCCAGGGGCTCAGCGTGCCGGCGGTCCACTCGTGCACGTCGGCCCAGCGAAAGCCGCGCCGCGCGGCGGTGTGCGCGGCGATCTCCCATTCGACCTCGGTCGCGATGCGGCGTCCGGCCCAGCGCGCCCAGGCGTCGGCTTCCCACCAGCTCAAGTGCACCGCGCTGTGGTGGCCGGCGGCACGCACCGTCGCGCCAAAGCGATGCTGCAGCACCGAGCCGCCAGAGCCATGCCGCGCGGCACCGATCTGCTCCACATGACGCGGCCCGCGCCGCCCTTCGATCTGCGCCGAGAGCCAGCGCCAGCCTTCGCCGCGCCACAGCTCTTCGCGGTCGTAACCGCCATCGTCGACGAACTCGACGTACTGGTTCCAGGTGACGGGCTGGGCGTCGATCTCGAACTCGGGCACGTCGACGCGGTGCGCCGCACGCTCCTGCGCGAAGGCAAAGCCGCTCTCGGGCACGCCCAGTTCCCAGCGGGTGGCCGGCAGCAGCAGCGGCTCGCGCGTGACGGCTAACGGCGCCTGCTCGACGCCCAGAGGCAGTCCGAGCGTCTGCGCCATCACGACGAACTGTTCGCCGCGCAGGTCTTCATGGAACAGCGCGAGCCGGTAGAAGTACAGGCCGGCGTCCGTCTCGGCCGCATGCTCCAGCAGTTCGAGCGTGCTCTCCAGCGTTTCGAGCAGGTAGGCCTTGGTCTGGGCGAGGTCGGGCAGCTCCGGCGACCAGCGCTCGCCGGGCGCGCTTTGCGCCGGGTTCCACCAGCCGTCGGCACCGGGCTCGATGGCCGCCAGCCGCGTGGGCCGCACCGGGCATTCGGCGCCGAAGGCTCGCTGCGTGTTGCGCCCGATCCACCATTCGGCGAACCAGCCGATATGGCCGGCCAGCCACAAGGGCGGCACGACGTCCGGTACACGCGGCGTCGACAGGCCTTCGCCGAGCGCCTGCTCGAAGAGCGACAGCAGGTGCAAGGTGTGGTTGCGCGCGTCGATCAGCGCCAGGGAAAGCAGGTCCCGGCCCGCGCGGCTCATCTCGGGCGAATCGATCGATTGGGACGTCGCCACGGCCGGGGCCGGAGGGGGTCGCGGTGTCTGAGCCATGAAACATTATGGCTACCCGCGCCTCCGGGTAGCCCCCAAAAGACACGTTCGATTACATCGATAGAATCCGCTCCGCCTCACGCACCCGACCCGCTGGCACACAAGGCCAGTGCGTCGGGTGCGGTCGTATGTGGGGCTTCCAATACAAAAATGGAGATGAAATGCAAGGCTTGCTCAAGCTTTCCCGGGCCATCGACTGGCTCAATGCCCAGGTGGGCAGATACGCGATCTGGCTGATCCTGGCCGCCACGGTGATCAGCGCGCTCAACGCGGTCGTGCGCAAGATATTCAACACCAGCTCGAACGCGTTTCTCGAAGTGCAGTGGTATCTGTTCGCCTGGTCGTTCCTGATCGCCGCCGGCTTCACGCTGCTGCACCGCGAGCATGTGCGCATCGACGTGATCAACAGCCGCCTGTCCAAGCGCAAGCAGGTATGGATCGACATCATCGGCTTCGCGTTCTTCCTGACGCCGCTGTGCCTCACGGTGCTCTACCTGTCGAT
>MKUB01000176.1 GCA_001898545.1 Sphingomonadales bacterium 63-6
CCGGCAATCTCACCGCCGGTTCCAATCCCGATTTCGGCGAGTCCGGGCTCGACCTGCTCAATCTGCGCAATCTCGGCACGGACCGCACCCTGGTGTTGGTGGACGGACGACGTCATGTCGCCGCTGTCTCCGGATCGGCGGCGGTGGACATCAATGCGATCCCCACTGACCTGGTGGAGGCAGTGGACGTGCTAACCGGCGGCGCCTCGGCCATCTATGGCGCGGATGGTGTGTCGGGCGTGGTCAATTTCCGGCTGAAACACGATTTTGAGGGCATCACCGCACGCGGCCAGATCGGCACTTCGAAATATGGCGACGGGGACAATGTATTCGGCGCCATAACTGTGGGTCAAAACTTCTCTGAAGGCCGGGGCAACATCGCCGTTGCCTATGAATACAGCAAGGATCAGCGGGTTTCCGATCAGGCCCGGCCTTTCCTGCGCAATCCGGTGGCAGGCGGACTGTTCCGCAATCAGGCCGACATACCCGACGATCCCAACGTACCAGACCTGATCTTCTACAACGATGTACGCTATGCCGACAGCGCCACCATGGGCGCCGTGGATGTCGATTTCGACTATGCCGCCGACTTTGAAGGCAACGGCAAGCTTTATGATCGCGGGTTGGTGCTGGAGGAATCCGGCGGCTATACGCAAGGCGGATCGAGCACGCCCATTGATGGCTATCAGGGCGATCTTTTTCCAGGGCTGGAACGGCATCTGGTGAACGCCCTCGCCCAATATGAATTCAGCGACGCGCTGACGCTGTTCGCGGAGGGCAAATATGTCCGCACGCGGTCGGAAACGCTCTCCCAGCCGACTTATGATTTCTATCTGTTCGTCACTCCCGAAAATCCCTTCATGCCGCAATCGATCCGCGATGCGATTGTGCCCGGCGCGGCAGCCGAATGGTTCGAAGACCCGGACACACCCGACGGCGTGCTGGTATCGCGCGACAATTACGATCTGGGCATCAATACGGAACAGGTCACGCGGGAAACCTGGCGCGCGGTTTTAGGGGCCAAGGGGCGGATCAGCCCGCACGCGACTTACGAAATCTCCTATGTCTATGGCGAAACCAGCAGTCGCATCCTGTCTCGCGGAAACCGGCTGGAAGCGCAGTGGCTTGCGGCGGTGGATGCGGTTGAAGATCCTGTCACGCACAAGCCGGTTTGCCGTTCCAGCCTCGATCCCGATGCGCCGCCCGAACTGAAGGGCTGCGTGCCCTATAATATCTTCGGCTATGGCCTACGCGATCAGGCAGCGGTGGACTTCGTCACGGCAGACAGTCTCAGCCGATCCAAGGTGACGCAGCATGTCGTTTCAGGCTCCGTCTCGGGCGACACTGGCGCTTTCTTCAACCTGCCCGGCGGACCGGTAGGATTTGCTTTCGGCGCCGAATATCGCAAGGAAAGCAGCAGCTTCACCCCCGATCCGCTGATCGCCGATGGGCTCACCTGGCAAGGTGCCGTGCAGGCAGAAAGCGGCAGCTTCGACGTTAAGGAACTGTTCGGGGAGATCAACCTGCCGCTGCTGGAACGCAAACCGCTGGCGCATCTGCTCTCGCTGGGGTCCGCATTCCGCTATTCCGATTACAGCACCATCGGCAGCACCACGACCTGGAAGGTCGATGGCGTCTATGCGCCAATCCCCGACATCTCCTTCCGCGCGACCTATTCGCAGGCAGTACGCGCGCCCAATATCGGCGAGTTGTTCGGCCCGGGAAGCACGGCGTTCAACTTCATCGTGGACCCATGCGACACGCAGCAAACCAATAATGGCACCAGCTATCGCGCGGCCAATTGCGCAGCACTGTTGAACGGATTGGGTGTCGATCCCGCAACTTTCAGCCCCTCCAGCACGCCGCAGGCCAGCCTCTATACCGAAGGGACCGCCAGCGGGAATCCTGACCTTCAGGAAGAGACCGCCAAGACCTGGACCGCAGGCGTGGTCCTGCGCCCCACTTTCCTACCGGGCTTCAGCCTTTCCGCTGACTGGTATGACATCAAGATCGAGAATGCCATCAACACGGCGGAAGCACAGGACCTGGCCCAGCTCTGCGTGGATCAGCCCACGATAGACAACCAGTTCTGCGGCGGGATTACCCGCGATCCAGCCACGGGCTATATCGTTGGTTTCACCGTAAAGCCCGCCAATGTCGCTCAATTCCGCACGGCAGGGCTGGATTTGGCGGTGCGTTATCGTGTCCCTACCAAAGCACTTGGCACCATCGACCTGTCGCTGACCGGCAATTATCTCGACCGGCTCGAGTTCGTCTCCAGCCCCGGAGCCACGGTGGATTCCGACAAGAACGAAATCTATGCGCCCGAATATTCGGCCACCTTCGATCTCACCTGGACGCTGGAGCCTGTCACCATCAATTACGGCATCAACTGGTTCAGCAAGACGGACCGCTTCACTTCCGAAGTGCTGGCTGGCGACCCTGATTATGCCGATCCCCGCTATTTCAAGATCAAGGCCAAGTGGGAGCATGATTTCCAGATCAGCTACAATTTCGCCGATCGCGTGGACCTCTATGCCGGGATGCAGAACATCTTCGATGCCAAGCCCGACTTTGAATATAGTTCCTACCCAATCTCTGGCATGGGGCGGTATCTCTATGCCGGGGTTTCCATGAAGCTTGGCCCGGTGTTCTGATCGATGAAACTGACCTTTTCGCTGGGGCTGGGGCTGGTCATGCTTACCTCCCCCCTCTCCGCTGCCGAACCCTTAGGTGTCACGCTGGACGATTATTACAACCTTGCCGACGTGGCCGGGCCTGCCTTCTCCCCCGATGGAGAGCGGATCGCCTATTCCGTCAGCATGAGCGACCGGGAGCGGGATCAGCAGACCAGCGACCTGTGGGTGGTTCCGTGGCAGGGCGGCGAGCCTCGCCAGATGACGAAAACGCCCGACAGCAGCGAATGGCAGCCCCGTTTCGGACCGGGCGGCAAGGCGCTGTTCTTCCTGAGCGACACAGCAGGCCCCGATGGCGAGGAAGACGTCCAACTGTGGTCCATGCCCGGAAAGGGTGGCAAAGCCCGGCGGATTACCGCCATTCCGGGCGGGATCAGCGATTACACGCTATCGCCGGACGGAACGCGCGCCGTTGTGGTAGCCGAGCAGGGGCGCGATGTCGGCCGCAAGACCGGCACCCCGCCGCCGATTGAGGTGGACCGCTTCTTCTTCAAATATGATGGGCGCGGCTATCTGGACGATCGCGCGCAGCAATTGTTCACGGTCGATCTGGCCAGCGGGAAGGCCCGGCCTATCACCTCGGGCGCGCGCGATCACTGGCATCCGGCATGGTCGCCCGATGGCAGCCTGATCGCCTATGTAGCCAAGGATCACGCCGATGACCGGACCTTGAATTACGAGATCTACGTCATTTCCCCCGATGGCGGGGAACCGCGAAAAATCAGCAATTTCCCCGGGGCAGACAACGATCCGGACTGGGGATCGGGCCCATCATGGTCACCGGATTCCCGCAAGCTCGTCTGGCTGCAGGGCGGCGAGGACAAGTGGATCTATTACGGTTCGGTCCAACTTGCCGTTGGCGATCTGACAACCGGTGAAGTGACCCATCCCGCCTGGATCGACCGGTGGTTCTACTCCCCGCGCTGGAGCCCTGATGGACAGATCCTTTCGCTGATCGAGCAGGACCGCGATACTTTGCTGGCACGGATCGATCCCGGCAGCGGAAAGATCGTTTATCTCACGCAAGGCAGCCGTTTCGGCTACGATTTCGCGGTCGCGCCCAATGGCAGGATCGCCCTGTTGGACACCACCAGCGAGCGCCCTGCCGAACTGGTGTCCATCGGGACAGAGCGTGTGCTCACAGAGCACAACCGATGGCTCAACGAGCGAAAGCTGGGCGAGACGCGCGACATTTCCTTCATGAGCGGAAACACAGAGATTCACGGCTTCATGATCTTGCCGCCGAATTACGATCCGACGCAGAAATATCCCGTGATCGTCGATCTGCATGGCGGGCCGGTGTACCAGCACAGTCATGAGTTCGACATCGATGCCCGCTTGCTGAATTCGGCAGATTATGTGGTGCTGAAAATCAATCCGCGCGGATCATCCGGGCGCGGCTTCGACTTTTCACGGGCGATCTATGCCGATTGGGGCAATCTGGACGTTCAGGATATCAGCGCGGGCATCACCTATGCCATCGACCAGGGAATTGCGGACCCGGAACGGATCGGTGTGGGCGGATGGTCCTATGGCGGCATCCTGACCGATTACATGATCGCCCGCGACAAGCGCATTGGCGCGGCGGTGTCAGGCGCCGGTGTGGCCAATGTGCTCGCGACCTTCGGGGTCGATATGTATGCCCGCGAATATATGCTGGAACTCGGCGCCCCATGGGAGAATTTCGAGACCTGGCGCAAGCTGGCCTATCCCTTCCTGGAATCCGGGCGGATCACCGCCCCCACTCTGTTCCAATGCGCGGGCGAAGATGACAATGTGCCCTGTGCCGGGGCGCAGCAGATGTATCTGGCGCTAAAGGCTCACGATGTGCCCACCCGGTTGATCGTCTACCCGGGGGAGAACCACGGCCTTTCCGTGCCGAGCTACCTCATCCACCGGATGCGCAGCGATATAGACTGGTATGATCGCTGGCTGAAACCGACAAAGCCCTGAGGTTGGCGGGGGCAGGTTCAGCTAGCACCTCCGGCTTCAGCGCCGCGCCCACAAGGATCAGGGCCGGGCCATCGCCCAACCCGGCCTGCGCCGCCAGCGGCAGCAGGTCCAGCCGGGTCATGAGAGTACGCCTCTCGGGCAGGCTGGCGCTTTCCGCCAATGCGACGGGCGTATCGCCCGGCAGGCCCGCCGCCATCAGTCCAGCCGAGACATCCGGGGCGGCCGCCTTGCCCATATAGATGGCCAGCGTCGCCTGAGGATCGGCCAGCGCGCGCCAGTCCAGATCGGGCTCCTGCCCTGCGCGAACATGGGCCGTAACGAAGGTGAGCCGCCGCGCCATGCCCCGGAGCGTGAGCGATACACCCAGATCGGCCGCTGCGGCGCTGGCCGCCGTCACCCCGGGGCAGATGCGCACGGCGACGCCATGGGCCCGGCAGGCCGCCATCTCCTCCGCAGCGCGCGCGAAGATCGCGGGATCGCCACCCTTCAACCGGACCACTCGCTTGCCGGAAAGCGCCGCTTCCACGATCAGCGCGTCGATTGTCTTCTGTTCCTTCGAATGGCGTCCGGAACGCTTGCCCACGCTCACCAGCCGTGTGCGACGGAGCGCCAGATGGAGGATGCCCCGTCCCACAAGAGCATCGTGGAAAATCACGTCAGCCGCGCGGATCAGGCGCTCCGCCTTACGGGTGAGCAGGTCCGGATCGCCTGGCCCCGCCCCTACCAGCCAGACCGTTCCGGGCTCGAAATCATTCATTGCGCGGCCTCCTTCAATGCGGCCTGTGTTTCTTCCAGCAGGCGGGCAATCGCCGGGCGGCACGATCCGCAATTCGCCCCAGCGGCAGTGCATCTGCCCACTCCCGCCACGTCCCCCGCCCCGCCCGCGATTGCCGCCAGGACCTGCTGTTCTGCAACATCTTGGCAGATACAGACCAGCGGGC
>MKUB01000177.1 GCA_001898545.1 Sphingomonadales bacterium 63-6
CCGCATTGCGCGCTGGATTGCTTCGTCGCTGCGCTCCTCGCAATGACGAGAGGAACGGGGGAGTGGCATGGCGGAAACGGGGCAGGCGGCTGATCCAGCCTTTGAAGCAGCGACCTATCGCAAGGTCGCCGTGCGGATCGTGCCGTTGCTGTTCCTCGGCTATTTTGTGGCCATTCTCGACCGGGTGAATGTCGGCTTCGCCAAGCTCCAGATGGCGAGCGATCTGGCACTGAGCGATGCGGTTTACGGGTTTGGCGCCGGGATTTTCTTCATCGGCTATTTCTTCTTCGAACTGCCCTCCAATCTGATCCTTGCCCGCGTGGGTGCGCGGCGATGGATTGCGCGGATCATGATCACCTGGGGCGCGATCTCCGCCGGGTTCATGTTCCTGGGCCATTTTCGTTGGGGCGGGCTGGCAGGCGTTTTCGGGCTAAGCGATGCGGAGTTCAGCTTCTATCTGCTGCGATTTGTATTGGGACTGGCGGAGGCCGGGTTCTTCCCCGGCGTAATCCTCTATCTAACCTTCTGGTTTCCGGCGGCACGGCGGGCCCATGTGGTCGCATTGTTCCTGGTCGCCATTCCGCTGGCGAGCGCGCTGGGCGCGCCGGTATCGGGCGCGATCCTGCAATTCTTCGATGGCGCTTCCGGCATGCGCGGCTGGCAATGGCTGTTCCTGCTGGAGGGTATTCCTTCCGTGCTGGTCGGGCTGACCGTACTCGCTCGCCTGCCTGACCGGCCCGCCGATGCACGCTGGCTGAGCAGTCAGGAACGCGCGCTGGTGGAAGCGCGCCTTGCGGAAGACGAGGCGCGCAAGGCCGATCATGGCCAGCGTCATTCCCTGCGCGAAGTGTTTACAGACTGGCGCATCTGGGCGCTGGCGCTGGCGGATTTCCTGCGCGCTATTATCAATAATGCGCTCAATTTCTGGATGCCCACGCTGGTGCAGGAAATCGGGATCGACAAAGGCGATTATTTCCGGGTGGGTGTCGTCACCGCGATCCCCTGGAGCCTTGCCGCAATCGCAATGGTGCTATGTGCCCGCAATTCGGATCGCACGGGCGAACGGCGCTGGCATGCCACCATTGCGCTGCTGGTTTCCATGGCAGGGCTGCTCATGCTCGCCTTCGCGCAAGGGGCGCCATTGGTGACGGTAACGGCGCTGACCATGATCGCGGCGGGCGCAATGGCGTGGCTGGCGGTGTTCTGGACATTGCCGACCGCTTTTCTTTCAGGCGCGGCGGCTGCCGGAGGCATCGCGTGGATCAACGCGCTTTCGCAGCTTGGCGGCTATGTCGGGCCGGACATGCTGGGCCGCATACGGGAGAGCAATAGCGGCAATGGCGCGGACGCCTTCCTGCTGATGGCACTGGCCGCTTTGGTGGCGGCATGGCTGACCTGGCTGCTGGCAGGCGGTCCGAAAAAGCGGACAGCCTGAGCCTTTGCTTCGGCGGGACGGCGAAACCAATTGGCGCTGCCCTCGTTCAAACTGGGCGTTCATGGGAGATTGATGATGGAACTGCATCGCGGCCGGTTGATCGACCATATCCAACTGGTAGTTGCGGATCTGGAGGCAAGCCGCCGTTTCTATGAGGCGATCTTCAAAGTGCTGAAGGTGCCGGTGGAAAGCAATTCGCCGGATCATTTCTGGGCCGATGAATTGTTCGTCTCCAAACCCGATGGGCCTGAGGCAGAGGGCGTGCTGACCGGCCGCCACCATCTCGCCTTCCAGGCTGCGGATCGCCAGATGGTGGAAGATTTCCACGCTGCCGGGCTTGCCGCAGGGGGCAAGGATAATGGCGCCCCCGGAGAGCGGGCGAAATACCACCCCGGCTATTACGCGGCCTTCCTGCTCGACCCCGACGGTAACAATATCGAGGCGGTCTATCATGGCGAGGCCAACCGCAGCGCGTCGTCTGTGCGGCTGACCTTCGACATGCCCGCTTAGGCTCGCCGAGAAGCCTTCTTACCAGCGGCGGGACCAATCCGGCATCCTGCCCGGCCGGGCGGCGCGGACATTCACTCCGGCACGTTTTCTCAGCCACAGGATCGACCAGTCGCCATTCACCATGCGCGCGGCGAGGCGGAAACCGGCGAGGCGGCAAGCGCGGCGCACGGCAGATTCCTGCGTGGTGAGCAGCCCGGCCAGCAGCATATGCCCGCCCGGAACCACTGCCCGGGCGAAATCGGGCGCCAGTTCGACCAGCGGCCCGGCGAGGATATTGGCGATCAGAAGATCATAAGGTCCGCGCGCGGCGAGCAGCGGGTCTGCCATGCCATCGGCGATCACCATGGTCAGTTCGCCCCGGCGTGCGCCCATGGGAATGCGGTTGAGCGCGGAATTTTCCTCCACCACGCCTGCGCAGACGGGATCGATGTCGCTGGCGGTAGCAAGGGCGCGCGGCCACAGTTCCAGACCGGCAAATGCGAGCAGGCCGGTGCCCGTGCCGATGTCGGCCAGATTGCGCACTTCCACGCCGCGTGCCTTCATCGCGGTGAGCATGGCGAGGCATCCGGCGGTGGTCGCATGCTGGCCGGTGCCGAAGGCCTGGCTGGCGGGAATCACGAAATCGGTGACGCCCGGCTCGGTGCTGGCCGGGAATTCCGGCGTGCGCACATGGAAGTGGCCCGCGCGGATCGGCTCGACCCCTTCCTGGCTCAGGGCGATCCAATCGGCATCCGGCAGCTTCTCCACGATCAGTTCCGGCGCGCCTTCAGCGAACAATGCCTTCACCGCCGCCTTGTCGGCGGCGGTCGGCTTGTGTGGATACCAGGCCTCCAGCACCCAATCGTCGGGCTTGTCTTCCGCGATCTCGCTGCCCGACAGGACGACTTCAGGGTTCCAGTCCCACGCATCCTCATGCGCTATGAGCGCGGCCTGCACGGCTTCCTTGGGGGCGAAGGCGCTGATCTTCCAATTCATTCCGGTTTGTTCTTTTCGCTTTCCAGCCGTTTGGCGAACCTCGCCTTGGCATCGGGCGCATAGGAGCGGCAGGTGGCCTTGTCTTCCAACTTCCCGCTCGCAAGGCGTTCGCCCATCGCGCTGGCAGATGGGTGCGGGGTAATCAAGATGTCACAGGGCAGGGCGGCGATTGCATCGAGCCCGCGCCAGACATTGGCGACATAATCCGGATGATCGCTGAAGCGGTAATCGTCGGAGGAAATGGTCGTCGCGCTGTCGGCATAGGCGATGGTCTTGCAGGCCTTGCCTTCGCAGGATTGCCACGTCCAACTGGAGGAGCCGGGCGAATGGGCAGGCGTGGCATGAACCGTCAGCACATTGGCGCCCACGCTTACCGTATCGCCATCGTTCAGGACGCGGTCGACGCGGATCTTGGGGAATTCGGCATCGCCTTGCGGATCGATCGGATTGTGACGCCCCTTTTCGAAGGCATCCTTCGCGCTGGCCAGCGCGGCGACCTTTGCTCCGGTAAGCTGCTGCATCTCGGCCACGCCGCCGACATGGTCCCAATGTTCATGGCTGGCGACGATCCATTTCACATCGGAGAGCTGGAAGCCCAGGCGGCGGATATTGTCCGCCACCAGCTTTGCGCCTTCCTGTGTGCCGACATCGACCAGCACCAGCCCTTCAGGATCGATCACCAGCAGCGCGTTAAGGCCGCAGGTGCCGACGCCATAAGTATTGCCGTAAATGTGGAAGGGCGGGGCCGGATCGTTCCACTCTTCCTTGCCTTCGCATTGGTCGAGAAATGCGGAAACCGGCGCGTCTGGCAGGGGTGCTGCCGGTGGCTGGGCGTCGGCGGGGAGGGCACAGGCAGCGGTCAGCGCCAGAGCGGCGGCACAAGCGGTACTTCTCATGGTGATCAACCTGTTGGGAAAGAGGGGTCAGCGGACGTAGCTTGCTCCATTGGCGTCGATCACGGCACCCGTCATGCTCGGTGGGGCGTCCAGTGCACAGAATGCGGCGATTGCCGCGATCTCCTCCGGCTCGGCCACGCGGCCCAGCGGAATATCCGCCAGCAGGGCAGGGCCGCCCCGGGTCGAGAGATAATCTCCGGCCATGGCCGTATCGGTGAAACCCGGCGCGATGGCGAAACTCAATATGCCCTGCGCGGCATAAGCGCGGGCAATGGTCTTATGCAGGGCCAGCATGCCTCCCTTGGAGGCGGCATAGTGCCAGTGATCGGGCGAGTCGCCCCGGTGCCCCGCGCGGCTGGCGATATGGACGAGTCGCCCCTGCGTTTCGCCATCCTCTCCCCGTTCCAGCCAATGCTTCACGGCATAGCGGGAAAGCTGGGCAGCGGCGGTGAGGTTGATCCGCAGCGTATCTTCCCAGCGGTCCAGCCATTCTATGTCGGACAGGTCGATGGGGGCAGGCTCGAAAATGCCGGCATTGTTGACCAGCACGTCGATCCGTCCGCCTGCGCGGGCAAGCGCGTCTTCCCACAGGTTTTGCGGGCCCAGCGGATCGGCCAGATCGGCGGGAATCGTATCATCCATGTAATCCCGGCTGGCATGGCACAATACGCGGGCGCCCCGCGCCTGCAGGAGTTCCACGATCGCGGCGCCGATGCCGCGGCTGGAGCCGGTGACGAGGATGACGGGTTCGCTCATGCCTTCTCCTTACCGGGGGACAATGCCGCCGGTGCCGGGCAGAGTCGAGGCATGGATTTCATCGCTGTTTCTGTGGCTCTGCCGCTTGCCACGGCGGGCACAATCGCTAAGGGGATGCGCAGGCTTTGCGCCGTTCGCGGCGCGGCCCATCAGTGTCGCTGACTTACCGCATCAGGAAGATACATGGCCGAACGTCCGCTCTCGCCGCATCTCGGTGTCTACAAATGGGGCCCGCATATGCTGGTCTCGATTCTCCACCGCGTGACGGGCGATGGCTTCGCCATAGTCGGCCTCGGCGTGCTGCTGTGGTGGCTCGGTGCCCTGGCCAGCGGGCCGGAAGCCTATACAACCTTCGCGGAACTGGCGACGTCTCCGCTGGGCTATTTCGTGCTGGTAGGCATCAGCTGGGCCTTCTTCAATCACCTCAGCTCCGGCATCCGCCATTTCGTGATGGATATCGGCGCGGGTTACGAGCTTGAGGGCAACCGCCGCGGTTCGATGCTTTCGCTCGTCTCGGGTGTGATTCTCACTGCTGCCTTCTGGGCGGCCATCGTGCTTCTCTAAGGGAAAGCGGATCATGGGTAACGGAACTTCGATCGGGCGGGTGCGGGGCCTCGGCTCCTCGCATGAAGGCGCGCATCACTGGCTTGCGCAGCGCTATACCGCGATCGGCAATCTCTTCCTCGGCGTCTGGCTGGTCACCTCGATCGTGCTGCTGCCGGATCTGGAAATGGGCACGGTGGTAAGCTGGCTGTCAAAGCCGCTGCCCGGCACTGCCATGATCCTGCTGGTGATCAGCACCTTCTATCACGCGCGGCTGGGGCTGCAGGTTCTGATCGAGGATTACGTGCATGACGATGGCAACAAGTTTGCCGCGCTCGCCGCGCTGAACCTCGTCGCCATTGCCGGCAGCGTGTTCGCGATTTTCTGCATC
>MKUB01000178.1:0-6546 GCA_001898545.1 Sphingomonadales bacterium 63-6
GTGGCAGCCGTCAGCTGCGGCATCTTCAAGGACACACCGGTTCTGGACCTCGATTACATCGAAGACAGTTCCGCCGACGCCGATGCCAATTTCGTCCTGATCGAAGGCGGCCAGATTGCCGAAGTGCAGGCCACTGCGGAAGGTGCGACCTATGACGAGGAAGGCCTGCTGCGCCTGCTACGCCTTGCCCGCATCGGCTGCGACCAGATCTATGCCGCTCAGGAAAAGGCTGTGAAGTGACGCGCAAGCTCGCCTCCGGAAAGCTCGTTATCGCCACCCATAATGCGGGCAAGCTGCGGGAAATTTCCGCTTTGCTTGCCCCTTATGGGCTGGAATGTATCTCGGCAGGCGAGCTTGGTTTGCCGGAGCCTGAAGAAACCGGCTCCAGCTTTGTTGAAAACGCCCTGATCAAGGCGCGCGCTGCGGCAGAGGCGAGCGGCATTGTCGCCCTGGCTGACGACAGCGGCCTGTCGGTGGATGCGCTGGGCGGTCGTCCGGGCGTCTACACCGCAGACTGGGCCGAGCGGCAATGGTTCGAAGGCGAACCGGGCCGTGACTGGTATATGGCCATGGGCAAGGTGGAAGGCATGCTGGCCGAAAAGGGTCCGCAAACGCCACGCGATGCGGCATTCCATTGCGTTCTTGCGCTGGCTTGGCCCGAAGGAGAAAGCGCGGTTTATGAAGGCCGCGTTGGTGGAACACTCACCTGGCCGCCGCGCGGCGCGATGGGTTTCGGCTATGATCCGGTGTTCGTCCCCGGCGGTTTCAGCCAGACCTTTGCCGAGATAGCTCCGGAAGAAAAGCACCGCATCAGCCATCGCGCCGATGCCTTTGCAAAGCTGGTGGCGGATCAGTTCGCCTGATCCACCGGGCCTTTAACGGCCCACCTTGCTGCCGAACCAGTTGCCGGCAGGCCAATAGCGGCAAACCAGCGCGTCGCGCCCTTTCGCGGTGGCCAGCGCACAGCCGACCTTGCGCGTATCGGGCCAGATGATCTGCGTATAATGCGCCACATCCTGCCACTTGCCGGTCGCGGAAACGTCAGGGAAAGTGCCGGGGCGAAAATTGCGCTTCTCCCCGGTAAAGGCGCCCATCATGTGGGCATGGGAATAGAAGCCGGCAGTTCCCATCCATAGGTTTTCGCCCGTCCCCTCCCGGTCAGACCAGGATGAATGGCGCAGTTTTCCGTCCTTTGCGATCTGGCGCGCCCAATCGTCAGCCTGTTTTGCAAGCTCCGCGCTCCATTCCAGTCTCGGCAGGCGCTCAGCATCGCGGGCCGCGTTGTGAAGCGCGAGAAATTCCGCCGCTTCGCTTCCGGCAAGAGGGCTGGCAGCGGCGGGCATCGCCATTGCCAGAGCTATCAGAGGGACAAGGATTGGTGGCACTTTCATAGGGGAAAGCTTGACACTTGCCGCTGAATGCTTGCTGAAAAGCGGAATGGCGCGCGCGCTCTACATTCATTGGCCCTTCTGCCTCGCCAAGTGCCCCTATTGCGATTTCAACTCGCATGTGAGGGATCGTGTCGATGTAGAAATATGGCGCAAATCCTTGCTTTCAGAGCTTCGCCACGAGGCGGAGCTGGCGGGCGGCGAGAGGCTGGAGAGCATCTTCTTCGGTGGGGGAACCCCCTCCCTGATGCCGCCCGAGCTGGTTTCCACTCTGTTGGAAGAGGCTGAGCGCCTGTGGGGCTTCGCGCCGGGCATCGAAATCACGCTGGAGGCCAATCCCAGCTCGGTGGAAGCGAGTAAATTCAACGATTTGGCGAAGGCTGGCGTCAATCGCGTATCGCTCGGTCTGCAGTCCCTCGACGACGAAGCCCTCAGATTTCTGGGCAGGCTACACGATGGTTCAGAAGGACTGAACGCGCTGTCAACGGCACAGAACGCGTTCTCAAGAGTCACGTTCGACCTCATCTATGCCCTGCCCGGCCAGACGCCGGAACAATGGCAAAGGATGTTGGAAAAGGCCCTGTCATTCGGGACCTCGCACTTTTCGCTCTATCAACTGACCATCGAGCCAGGCACCCGTTTTGCCACCATGGTGAGACAGGGCAATTTCACGCCGCTGGATGACGATGCGGCAGCCGACCTGTTCACCCTCACCCGCCAGATCACTGCCGCGGCGGGACTGCCCGCTTATGAAATTTCCAACCACGCCCGCCCCGGCGAAGAGAGCCGCCATAACCTCACCTATTGGCGCTATGGCGATTATGCAGGCATCGGCCCCGGCGCCCATGGCCGGCGCGGCGGCAAGGCGACCGTGCGGCATAAGAAGCCGGAAAACTGGCTTTCCGCCATCGAGAGCCAGCGCCACGGCATAGCCGAAGAGCGTGCGCTGGGCCTGAGCGAACAGGCCAGCGAAGCGCTGCTAATGGGGCTGCGCCTTGCCGAAGGGATCGATCTGGAGGCGCTTTCCACACGCTTCGGCATAGCATCCGGCGCGCTGGTGGATCAGGCGCGGCTCGATTTCTATTCCCGGCAAGGTCTGGTTGAAAAGCGCGGCCCGCGGGTAATCGTAACGGAGGCGGGCATGCCCCTGCTCGATGCCCTTCTGGGCGAGCTGGTTCCGGCGGAACTCGTCGAGGCATGACGAGCCGGGCCGATATTCTCGAAGCCTGGCACCACCATCTCGCAGAAGGCCGCCGCCGTTCTCCGCACACAGTCCGGGCCTATGTCGCCAGCGCCGCCCGCCTGCTTGACCGGCTGGGCGACACGGATTGGCCTGCCCTCGCCCGGCTGGAAGGCCCGGCCTTGCGCCAGCAACTGGCGGCTCGCCGGGCGGAGGGAATCGGAAATGTCTCCGCCGCGAGAGAGCTTTCGGCACTCAAGGCCTTCATCGCCTTTGCGCGGGACATGGCGGGCCTGCCGGATGCCGTCGCGCCGCGCCTGCGCGGGCCCCGCATCAAGAAGGGCTTGCCCCGCCCGGTAACGCCCGATGAAGCGCTGAACCTTGCCGAAACGGTGGATGAGGACGCGAATGAAGGCTGGATCGGTACACGCGACAGGGCGGTCCTGCTCCTGCTCTATGGCGCGGGCTTGCGCATTTCAGAGGCGCTTTCGCTGACCGGCGCCGATCTGCCGCTGAGCGAAACGCTGATTATCACCGGCAAGGGCCGCAAGCAGCGGGTCGTGCCGATCCTGCCTGTCGTTCACGAAGCTGTCGCCGCCTATGTCGAACAATGCCCCTGGCCCATCGGCCGGGACGATCCCCTGTTCCGGGGCGCAAAGGGCGGTCTTCTGTCGCAGGGCATGGTTCAGAAAGCCGTGGCCCGTGCCCGCCATCTGCTCGGCCTGCCCGCTACCGCTACGCCCCATGCACTGCGCCACAGCTTCGCCACCCATCTGCTGGGCGCGGGCGTTGACCTGCGGAGCCTTCAGGAATTGCTGGGTCATGCCAGCCTCGGTTCCACGCAGATTTATACCAAGGTGGATGCCGCCACCCTGCTCGATACATATCGCAACGCCCATCCGCGAGAGCGGGAATAGCTTGCCCGAAACAACCCGTTGCGGACATTCGCCAAACCGATCAGGTTGCACCGGCAAAGTGGGCTGAAACCACGGCATGGGTCGGAGCGAATAGATGAACTTGAATATCATGGGGGCAAGTCTGCCCGCTGCAATCCTCTTGATGGCAGGCCAGCCAGCCTTTGCGGAGGAAATGTCGGCGCCTGTGCCCATAGCGGCGGTGGGGCCCCAACAGCAGCCGCCTTTTGTCCCTGCCGATTTCAATGTGCCGACCCTGGTTGAGGCGGCAGGCTTCAAGCTCGTGCCATTGGGCCCTGAGGTCGTGAATGTAGATTTCGACGCCTATATGTCATCCATCGAACATTTGCAGGGGACCTTCTCTCGCAGCACGGGTTGGCCGCATAAGGATATTTCCGCCGCCGATGCCATGCGGGATATGGAAGGGGAACAGGCTCGGTTTAGCAGCCGCAGGTCATTCGCCTATGCCGTACTGACGCCGGATGGCAGCCGGGAGCGTGGCTCGGTCTATGTCAGCCCCAGCCCCGTTCCGGGTTACGATGCGGTTGTGCGGATGTGGGTGACCAAGGCCGAGTACGACGCAGGCTTCGATGCCGAGCTTTATCGCTGGGCAAGTGATTGGGTCGGCAAGGAATGGCCGTTCCAGAAAGTCGCCTATCCGGGCCGTGCCATCGATTGGGCAAGCTGGGACGCCATGGTTGCGGCCAACGCGGTCAGCAAGACGGCTCCCTCCGAATAGAGGCTCTCAGAGCAGGAACCAGCCTGCGATCCCGCCAGCCTGCAACACGCCGATCAGTTGCAGATAGGTAGAAAATGGCTCCTTGCGCGTCTTGTGGCGGAAGAGGTGCCGGGCAAGGAATGCGCCGGGCGTTCCCCCAATAAAGGCAAGGAACAGCAGGTCCCTCTCCGGAATCCGCCGCGCACCCACAATCGCCAGGCGTTTGTCATGCCAGAAACGAAAGGCGGTCCATCCATTGATGGCAGTCAGCCCGGCAATGAGAGGAAGGTTCATGGCAAGCGAAGTAACAGGAGAAGGCTAATTTCCCATGCCGCGAGGATCATGGAAAATGCGTAACCGGGCAGACCTTATCGGTCCTTGCGCGGTTTCCACGTGATCACTCTCCAAAGATAGCCGATCACCCCCAAGGCCAGCCCACCGATCACGATCCAGTCGAGCCATTGCTGCGACTGTTCGAAATAATGGCCCAGCCATTGGCCGCCGCCGATCAGCAGCGCATTCCACACGGCGGCGCCCGCGAATGTATAGGCCAGGAACTTGCCGTGAGGCATATGGGCAAGGCCTGCGGGCAACGAGATCATGGTGCGCAGCAAGGGCGAAAAGCGCAGCAGGAACACAACCCATTGCCCATGGCGACGGAAGAAGGCGCTGGCCCGCTCTATATCCTCCCACTCCATTGTCAGCCACCGGCCCCAGCGGTCGACCAAGGGCTGCAACCGGCGATAGCCCCATTTATCCCCCGCCAGGAACCATACGTAATTGCCCAGCGTGGAGCCGACCGTCCCGGCCAGCAACAGCGGCCAGAACTCCATGGTTCCGCGCGCAACCGCCACGCCGCCCAGCCCCATGATCAGCTCGGACGGTATCGGGGGGAAGACGTTTTCGATCACCATCAGCAACACAATGCCGAAATAGCCGCCCCGCTCGATCACTTGCAGGATGATTTCGTTCATTGCGGCGGCGATGCTCCGTTCGGGGTGGGTTTTACAGGCGGCGCTTTGCCGCAGACGGCCAAAAAATTGTCACGCTTTCGGCAAGAGTGACGCAGACGCGTGCAGGCACTAGCGAGGAAGCAATTCCATTCAAGAACAGGATTGCATCATGACAAATCCGAAGCGCCTTTCCGGCAAGGTCGCGCTGGTTACCGGGGGATCGCGCGGCATCGGGGCGGCCATTGTGCGTCGCTTCGCAGCGGAAGGCGCCAAGGTGGCCTTCACCTATCGTTCCTCCCCCAACGCGGCGCAGCATATCGTCGCCGGGATAGAGGCGGAAGGTGGCAGCGCCCTGGCGATTGCGGCGGACAGTGCCGATCCCGTGGCGGTGGAACATGCGGTGGACCATACTGCCTCGCATTTCGGGTGCCTGGACATTCTGGTCAACAATGCGGGCGGCGGGACGCCCGAACTGATCGGCGAAGCAACGCTGGCCAATTACGAGCATATCTTCGCGGTCCATGTCCGCGCTGCCTTCGTGGCGATGAATGCCGCGGCAAAGCTGATGCCGTCCGGCGGGCGGATCATCACTATTGGCAGCATCAATGCGGAGCGCCTGCCCTTTACTCATGGGGCGCTGTATTCGGCCACCAAGGCTGCGCTGGTGGGCCTGACCAAGGGCGCTGCGCGCGATCTTGGGCCAAGGGGGATCACTGCCAATGTGATCGAACCCGGCCCGATCGACACCGATCTGAATCCGGCGGACGGGCCGTGGGCTGCGCCTGCCCGCGCCGCTCTGGCCACCGGACGCTTCGGAGATGTGTCGGATGTTGCGGGCCTTGCCGCCTATCTCGCCAGCGCGGAAGCCCGCTTCATCACGGGTGCGGCATTGGCCATCGATGGCGGCTATTCCATCTGACCGGGAGGCCGGGCTCAGCTTCGGCCGAGCCTGCCTTCGATAGCGTCCCAGATCATTCCGGCGGTGTCGGTGCCATTGAACTTGTCGATGGCGACGATGCCGGTAGGAGAGGTCACGTTGATTTCGGTAAGCCAATGACCGCCGATTACGTCAATGCCGACGAAGATCAGGCCCAGCTCCTTCAAGCGTGGGCCAAGGGCGGCGCAGATTTCCTCCTCGCGCGGGGTGAGCCCAGTCGCCTCGGCGGAGCCACCACGCGCGAGGTTTGAACGGAACTCGCCTTCGCTAGGCCTGCGATTGATCGCACCCGCAACCTCGCCATCCACCAGCACGATGCGCTTGTCGCCTTCCGACACTTCAGGAAGGAAAGGCTGCACCATATGCGGCTCCGGCCAGGTCTGGTTAAAAACCTCGATCAGGGCAGAGAGATTGTCACCGCTTTCGGGGACGCGGAAAATCGCCTTGCCGCCATTG
>MKUB01000178.1:6592-10762 GCA_001898545.1 Sphingomonadales bacterium 63-6
CGCGCACTTCCTCGATCGAGCGTGTGACCAGCGTGGGCGGCATGAATTGGCGGAAATCCAGCACGAACACTTTTTCCGGCGCATTGCGCACACTCGCCGGGTTGTTCACCACCAGCGTTTCACTCTCGATCCGCTCCAGCAGGTGAGTGGCGGTGATATAGCCCATGTCGAACGGCGGGTCCTGCCGCATAAGCACCACGTCGATCTCCTTGCCGAGATCCATGCGGCGCTCTTCACCGGCAGTGAAGTGATTGCCGGGCTCCCGCCGGACCGTGACGGGCTTCAGCATGGCGTGCAGCCGGTCATTCTCGTCCAG
Source organism: Sphingomonadales bacterium 63-6 (assembly GCA_001898545.1). Lineage (GTDB taxonomy): Bacteria > Pseudomonadota > Alphaproteobacteria > Sphingomonadales > Sphingomonadaceae > Andeanibacterium. Next base: position 6,909 of record MKUB01000178.1, read on the forward strand.
CGTCAGCGAACCGACATCGTAATGGAACAGCTCATGCCCGCGCGCCTGCGCGCTCAGCATCAGGGCGAAGCTGGAATCGCCGGCGATGTTGATGCTTTCGATGGGGTCCATCTGGACTGCGACGCGCAGGGCCATAAGTGTTCTTTCTATTCAGCGAGCTGGATGGGTGCCGCTCAGGGCATCCACGCGTTGACGATGTGGCGTGGGAAGCGCCCCGGTGCAAGGAGCAGCACATCGATCCTGATCGAATCCTTTGCCCCCGTATAGCGATGGGCCACCGCTTCCACTGCTGCCGCCACGCGCCGCAGGCGGTATTCGTCGATGGCTTCGGCCAAATCCTCGCCCCGGCGGCGCCATTTCACTTCGATGAAAGCTACTGTCCGGCCACGCCGGGCAATCAGGTCGATCTCGCCGCGACGGGTTTTCACGCGCCGGTCCAGCACCCACCAGCCATGCAGATTGAGCCACAGAGCAGCACGAATTTCGGCGAGCCGCCCTAGCTTTTCCGCCTCTGCGCGGCTCACTGGCTCTTGAGTTCCATGGCGCGGGCATAGAGCATCTTGCGGTCCAGCCCGGTGGCCTTAGCCACCTGAGCCGCGGCCTGGGATGGTTTGTCATGCTCCAACGCCGCTTTCAGCAAGGCATCGGCGTCCACATCCTGCGCCGGTCCCTCCCCCGGCGGCGCGACCAGCAATACGATTTCCCCACGGGGCGGATTCGCTTCGTAATAGGCGATCAATTCTGCCGGGCTCCCGGTGCGGCATTCCTCATGCAGCTTGGTCAGTTCGCGCGCCACCGCCACATCGCGCCCCGGCAGGACTGCATCGATAGCCTCCAGCGAACGGGCAAGCCGCGGGGCTGTCTCATAAAAAATCAGCGTCGCGGGAATGGCCGCCAGCTCCGCCAGCGCATCGCCGCGCGCCTTCTCCTTCACCGGCAGGAAGCCCGCGAACAGGAAGCGGTCATTCGGCAGGCCCGACAGCGTCAGGCCGACAATGGCCGCGCTCGCCCCCGGAAGGCTGGTGACCGCAATCCCTTCCTCCCGCGCATCCCGCACCAGGCGATAGCCGGGGTCCGAAATCAGGGGAGTCCCCGCATCGCTGACCAGCGCGATTGCCTGATCGCGCATGAGTTCAAGCAAGCGCGCGCGGTCTTTCTCGCTGCTGTGATCGTCATATCGCCACAGTGACTTGCGGATACCGAGATGTTTCAATAGCTTGGCCGTAACCCGCGTATCTTCGCAGGCAATTGCATCACATCGCGCCAGGACATCGGCTGCCCGCATCGTGATGTCCCCGAGATTGCCAATGGGTGTGGCGACAATATAGAGCCCCGGGGTAAGGGACGGTTCACGTTCAGCGCTGGACATTCCAGCCTTGTGGACAGGATTGCAGGGAGCGGCAAGATGTTGGGTGGATCAATCAATAGACGCCGGGCGCTTGCCCTTGCTGGCATGGTGCTGCTGGCGGGCTGTAAGGTCATCCCGAAGGTGGAGCCGTCAACCACGCCCACCCCCGCGCCGAGCGAAGGTGCCCTGCCCACCGATACGGGCCGCCACCGCGTGGCGCTGCTGGTTCCGCTCTCGGGCAGCAATGGCGATGTCGGCCAGTCCATCGCCAATGCAGCGACGATGGCTCTGCTCGATACCAATGCCGAAAATCTGCGCATAACCACTTATGACACGGCCACAGGGGCAGACAGCGCCGCCGCCCGCGCCCTTTCCGATGGCAACAAGCTGATCCTTGGCCCGCTCCTTTCGGAAGACGTCATGCCGGTTCTGGCCCGTGCGCGGCCCGCTGGTGTTCCGTTGATCTCCTTCTCCAACGATACGTCGGTTGCGGCCAATGACGTATTCGTAATGGGCGTCAGCCCGGAACAATCGATTGTTCGCTCAATCGAATTCGCCAAGACGCTGGGGTCGAAGAAGGTCGCCATTCTGGTGCCGAATGGCGATTATGGCGCGAGGGCGGAAAGCTCGCTGCGTTATGCCCTGACGCGCAGCGGCCTCACTCTCGCGGGCCGTGAAACCTATGATCGCGGCAATACCTCCATTGTCAGCGCGGCCAAGCGCCTGCGCGAAAAGGGTGGTTTCGATACGCTGCTGATCGCCGAAGGGCCGCGTCTCTCAATCCAGGCCGCCGGCGCCGTGCGCCCCGCCAACGCCACTTCTCCCATGCTGCTGGGCACGGAATTGTGGAGCGGCGATGCCAGCGTCGCCAATTCGGCGGCCCTGCGCGGCGCGATGTTCTCCACCATTTCCGACGGGCGCTTCGCCCAGTTCTCGGAAAGCTATCGCTCCCGCTTCGGCACCGCGCCGCACCGGATCGCCACGCTCGGTTACGATTCCGTGCTGCTGACCCTGCGCGTCGCGCGGGACTGGAAGCCGGGCAAAGCCTTTCCCCTGGCCAAGATGCGCGACAGCGGCGGCTTTCTGGGGCTGGACGGCCCCTTCCGCTTCCGGGCGGATGGAGTGGTCGAGCGTTCGATGGAAGTGCGCCAGGTCGCCAAGGGCAAGATCGACGTGGTCTCTGCCGCGCCGGACCGCTTCGAGGACTGACGATAACCCGCGCATCCCGCTTGTGATGGCGGGATTCCGGGCCTTATAGACATTCCGATGTCCGACGATCTGTTCGAAAACGCGCCCGCTGCCAGCAGCGATTACAACGCTTCCTCGATCGAGGTTCTCGAAGGGCTGGAGCCGGTCCGGCGCCGCCCAGGCATGTATATCGGCGGCACGGACGAACGAGCCCTGCACCATCTGGCCGCCGAAGTGCTCGACAATGCGATGGACGAAGCCGTTGCCGGCTATGCCAATCGCATCGAGGTGACGCTTGAGGAAGGGCCAGAAGGCAGTGCTGGTCGCCTGACGATTGTCGATAATGGCCGCGGTATACCGGTGGACGAGCATCCGAAATTTCCGGGCAAATCCTCGCTGGAGGTGATCCTTTCTACGCTCCATTCGGGCGGCAAGTTCTCGGGCAAGGCCTATGCCACATCGGGCGGCCTGCACGGGGTGGGCGTCAGCGTGGTGAATGCGCTGTCCAGCTATACCCGCATCGAAGTAGCGCGCGAAAAACAGCTTTACGCGCAGGAATTCGCGCGCGGCGTCACGCAGGGGCCGCTGCAGAAGCTGGGGCCAACGCCCAACCGGCGCGGAACCAGCGTCAGCTTCGTTCCCGATAATGAGATTTTTGGCGAGCAGAAGTTCAAGCCGCAGCGCCTGTTCAAGCTCGTGCGCTCAAAGGCTTACCTGTTCGCCGGCGTGGAAATTCGCTGGAAATGCGCACCTTCCCTCACCAGCGAAGGTGTTCCGGCGGAGGCTGTGTTCCAGTTCCCCGGCGGACTGGCCGATCATCTGGCGGAACAGGTCGAAGGCCGCGAATGCGTCACCGCGCAATTCTTCAGCGGCAGCCAGGATTTTCCGGCCGGGCCTGAAGGCGAACAGATGGGCCGCGTGGAATGGGCGATTGCCTGGCCGCTCTGGTCTGACGGTTCCTATAGCTGGTACTGTAACACGGTGCCTACGCCCGATGGCGGCACCCATGAACAGGGCCTGCGCGCCGCGCTGACCAAGGGCATCCGCGCCTTCGGGGAGTTGACCGGACAAAAGAAGGCCAAGGACATCTCGGCCGACGATATCGTCACCGGCAGTGAGGTGATGCTGTCCCTCTTCATCCGCGATCCCCAGTTTCAGAGCCAGACCAAGGACCGGCTGACCAGCCCCGAAGCGGCGCGCATGGTCGAAAACGCAGTGCGCGACCATTTCGATCACTTCCTCACCGACAATATGGAGCGCGGGCGCGCGCTGCTGGGCGCGGTGATGGAACGCATGGACGAGCGCCTGAAGCGCAAGG
>MKUB01000178.1:10901-42354 GCA_001898545.1 Sphingomonadales bacterium 63-6
CAAGCAGGCGCGTGATCGCAAGACGCAGGCGATCCTGCCGATCCGCGGCAAGATCCTCAACGTAGCGAGCGCCACGGCTGACAAGATCCGCGCCAATCAGGAAATTGCAGACCTGTTGCTCGCGCTGGGCTGCGGCGCCCGCAAGGACTGCAATCCCGACAACCTGCGCTACGACCGCATCGTCATCATGACTGACGCCGATGTGGACGGGGCCCATATCGCCACCTTGCTGATGACGTTCTTCTTCCAGGAAATGGCGGAGATCGTGAAGCGCGGGCACCTCTTCCTCGCCCAGCCGCCGCTCTACAAGCTGACGGCGGGCAAGGAGAGCACCTATGCCCGAGACGAGGCTCACCGCGCGGAGCTGGAAACCACTGTCTTCAAGGGCAAGAAAGTGGAAGTCAGCCGCTTTAAAGGTCTGGGCGAAATGAACCCGCAGCAATTGCGGGAAACCACCATGAACCCGGCCACTCGCAGCCTGATCCGCATTACCCTGCCCGCAGAACACGAACAGCGCTTCGCGGTGAAGGAACTGGTGGACCAGCTGATGGGCCGCAACCCCGAACATCGCTTCAACTTCATCCAGAACAGAGCAGGTGAACTGGACCGGGACCTGATCGACGCCTGAGCGTTCGGCCGCCCCCGGCCCATCAGCCTACAGGATCAGGCGGCCGCCCCGCCCTCCTCCTTGCGCGTCTTCCAGAGCGACCAGAACACGCCGCCCAGGATCAGGGCAAAGGTCACGCCCAGGCTGATCGCCGGATGCACCTTGCCGCTTTCGGTCAGGAAATCGCCGATGAAGATCTTGGAGCCGATGAACACCAACACCAGCGCGAGCGCGTATTTAAGGTAGTGAAAGCGGTGAACCATCGCCGCCAGCGCGAAATAGAGCGCCCTCAGGCCGAGGATCGCCATGATATTGCTGGTGTAGACGATGAAAGTGTCGGTCGTGATCGCGAAGATTGCCGGCACGGAGTCCACCGCGAAGACCAAGTCCGCCAGGTTGATTACTACCAGCGCCAGGAATAGCGGCGTTGCCGCCAGCGCCAGCTTGCCCGTCTTGGCGTCAGGCTCCCGCACGAAGAAGCGCGGTCCATGCAGTTCTTTCGTGATCCGCATATGGCTGGAGAGCCATTTTATCAGCGGATTGCGCGAGATATCCGGCTCGTGATCGGCAGCCCACAGCATTCGGATGCCCGTGAAGATCAGGAAGGCTGCGAAGATATACAGCGTCCAGTAGAATTCCTGAACCAGCGCGGCGCCAGCCGCGATCATCAAGCCGCGCAGCACGATCACTGCCAGGATACCCCACAGCAACGCCCGATATTGGTAGCGTGGCGGGATGGCGAAGAAGCCGAAAATCACCGAGATGATGAAGACATTGTCGATCGACAGCGCCTTCTCGATGAAGAAACCGGTGTAATATTTCATGCCCAGATCGGGCCCGCGCTCCAGCCAGACCCACACGCCGAACAACAGGGCAACGCCGATGTAGAAGGCGGAGAGCTTGAGCGATTCCTTCACGCCCATCTCCCGGTCTTCCTTGTGGAGAATGCCAAGGTCGAAAGCGGTAAGCGCGACTACGATGGCCGCGAAGGACAACCAGAACCACAAGGGGGTTCCGAGCCAGTCGGCAAACAGAAATTCCATGATTTCAGTCCCTCATTTGCACGGGGCAAACACGCTTATCGCCCGCAACCCAGACAGGCTGCGGGCGACCATTGCGTCATTTATGTCGATCAGTTGGAGATTGCCGGAACCGGCCTGCGCAGCAGGCGTGCCATGCGATCCTTTACCACCAGCTTCAGCTTCTTGAGCCGCATGATCTCGAACGAGTTGCGGCCCTTGCGCTGCTCGGCAAGGCGGATGGCCCGGTCCAGTTTCTGATGTCGTTCCATCAGGCTGAAAAGGCGATTGGACATATCGATGCTCCCTTCAAAACGTCAGTTGCGTTTGATCGGATGCACCGAGCCAGATCCGAAGCCCGGGGAGGGGTGGGGGGATGGGAACCCGGACCCGGCATCGGTGCAATCCGATGCGGTCCGACATCACGTAATTCCGCCAGAAGGGATGGAACTACGCCAGAGGGGCCCGGCCCGCTAACTTGATATGGGAATGGGGACATGCTGGTTCAAGGGGGTGCAGCAAAAAGCAATCCCCTCACAGCGCGCGCGATTGCAAGTTGCCGATGATCCGCTAGCCTTGCGATATGAGAAATCTGCTGCTCGCCGGTGCCTTGCTGCTAGCTACACCCTCCGCCGCCTTTGCCGAGGAGGAAGGTCACGCCCTTGAAGATGCAAGCGCCAGCCGAGCCGAGGATATTCGCGCCGTGATGGAAGGCAATACACCGGCGGACCGCGTTTTCGCGCCTTCCTTTCTCGCGGCTGTGCCAGCTGCGCAGATCAAGGCGATTGCCGACCAACTGACTGCCGCAAACGGCCCGATCCGCGCCGTGGACGAGATTTCCTACAAATCCAACGGTGCGGCCACTTTCGATATCGTCTTCGACAAGGCACGGGCATCCGCCGCGCTTCAGCTCGACAGCCAGCCCCCTTATCTGGTCACCGGCTTTCGGATCGGGGCCGTCGTCCCGATCGACGATACACCGGCGAAGATCGTGGAAGAAATTGCTACCCTTCCCGGCAAAGCCAGCCTGGGTGTCTATGCTCTCGATGGTGATGAACCGCGTTCGATTGTGACAAGCAATCCAACCGAGCAACTGGCCATTGGCTCCACCTTCAAGCTCTATGTCCTCTCGTCGCTGGCACGGGAGATCAAGGCGGGCAAACGCCAGTGGAGCGATGTCGTCCAGCTCGACGCGCCCTCAATACCCAGCGGCCAGATGCAGAACTGGCCCATAGGCGCTCCCGTGACTTTGCAGACGCTTGCCACAATGATGATCTCCATCAGCGACAATACTGCCACGGACGTGCTGATGCGCGCGCTTGGTCGGGAAGCGGTAGAGGCGGAAGTGATTGCCTCCGGCCACGCGAATCCTTCGGCCACGCTGCCCTTGCTGACAACGGTAGAATTCTTCGCCCTGAAAACCGATCCCGCCAGGGTCGCTGCATATAAGGCAGCCGACGATGCCAGGCAGCGGGGACTCCTCTCGCAATGGGGTGCATCCCTCACTGCCGACAAGGTGGATGTCAGCAAATTCATCGGCAGCGGCCCCACGGCAATCGACAGCATCGAATGGTTTGCCTCAGCCAAAGATGTGGCCCGCATCTACAAACGCCTGCTGGATATGGGTGACCCCACAGTGATGGCGATACTGGGCATTAACACTGCCCTGCCCCCCGCCGAGGCGGAACATTGGGGTTATGTCGGCTACAAGGGCGGGTCGGAAACGGGTGTGATCGATCTGTCCTGGTTGTTGAAAGACAAGCAAGGCCGCTGGATCGTGTTCACTATGACATGGAACAATCCTGACAAAGCCGTAGATGATTCCGCTTTCCTGGCCCTGGGCCACCGCCTGATCGGAATGCTTCAGCAATGAGCACACGCTTTGAAGGAACGGCGAATTACATCGCCACGCAGGATCTCAAGGTTGCGGTCAATGCGGCCGTCCTGCTGCGCCGCCCGCTGTTGGTTAAGGGCGAACCGGGCACGGGCAAAACCGTGCTGGCGCATGAAATCGCCAAGGCGATGGATGCCCCCCTGATCGAGTGGAACGTGAAATCCACCACCAAGGCGCGTCAGGGCCTGTATGAATATGACGCGGTTGCCCGCCTGCGCGATGGCCAACTGGGCGACCCGCGCGTCCATGACATTTCCAATTACATCAGGAAGGGCAAATTGTGGGAGGCGTTCACTTCCCCGCGCCTGCCCGTGCTGCTGATCGACGAGATCGACAAGGCCGATATCGAATTCCCGAACGACCTCCTGCAGGAACTCGATCGCATGAGCTTCGACGTCTACGAGACGCAGGAGCGGATCGAGGCAAAGGAACGACCCATCGTGGTCATCACCTCGAATAATGAGAAGGAACTGCCCGACGCCTTTCTGCGCCGCTGCTTCTTCCATTACATCGCCTTCCCGGACCGCGAAACGATGCAGGCGATTGTGGATGTCCACTTCCCCGGCATCCAGCAGCGTCTGGTCAAGGAAGCCCTGAACCTGTTTTACGACATTCGCGAAGTACCCGGCATGAAGAAGAAGCCGTCCACCAGCGAGTTACTCGACTGGCTCAAGCTCCTTCTGAACGAGGACATGCCGCTGGAAGTTCTGCAAAACCGCGACCCGGCGAAGGCTATCCCTCCCCTCCACGGCGCGCTGCTGAAGAACGAACAGGACGTGATGCTGTTCGAACGGCTGGCCTTCATGCATCGCCGGGGAAGCTGACCGCTGGCCAGCCTCCCAAGCGTCTGTAAACTTACTTCTTCGCGTCTTCGTGCCGGATTTCCCGCGGCACATCGGCGAACATCTTCTTGGCCGCCGGACGCTCGTTGATCTGCTCGATCCAGCGCAGAAGGCCGGGCGTATCTTCCTTGTTCACCAGTTCGGGATAGCCGTGCTGCATGCCATTCGCGATGGCGAAGTTGCAGATGTCGGCCAGAGTGTACATGCCCGGCACCAGCCATTCATGATCGCGCAGGTGATCGTCCAGCTTGCGGACGGAATAGGCGATCTTGCGCATTTCCTCGTCCAGCATTTCCTGCGGGAAACCTTCGCGGGCGCGGCGCCACTTCACCTGCTGTTCCACCACGGGAATATTCTTCACCTTCTCCTCGAATTCCTCGTCGGAGAGGCCCTTGACCATGTTCCCCACATAGCGGTGCCAGCCGATGGTGGAGACGCACCAGCAGAAATACTCATCCACCCATTTGGTCCAGACGCGCATATCGGCGCGCTCCCAAGACGTATCGGGGCGCAGCTTCACGTCGGTGGGCCACTCATCCTCAAGATATTCGCAGATCACCGTGCTTTCGGTGATGATATGGCCGCGATCCTCCAGCGCCGGCACCTGGCCACGCGGATTGATCTTCTTGAACCAGTCGGAATGATGTTCGAACTTGCGCGGATCGAGCAGAGCCTGCTCATAATCCAGGCCCTTCTCATGCAGGGTCAGCATCGGCTTCAGCGAATTGGCACCAGGGCCAAAGCTGTAGAGTTTGAGCATTCGGGCAATCCTCCTCTTGAGGAAATCGGCTTAGACCTGCGGCCCGGACAAGGGCAAGCTTGCAAACGGATAAAGTCAACGGATAGGCGCAAAAGCACGCATTGTGCGCGGCAGGCAGAGATGATCGCCCGTGATGCCGGGGGGGGAACTTGCGCTCCCCCGATAATCGGGCATGGTCATACCCATGTTCATGAGCTTCATCGAGGCGTTGCGCGCGGCGGGGATTCCGGCTTCCGCCAAGGAATATCTCGTCCTGCTCGAAGCGCTCGACCGGCAGGTGATCGCCCCGAACCCTGAGGAATTCTATTATCTGGCGCGCGCCACCTTCGTGAAGGATGAAGCGCTGCTGGACCGGTTCGACCTCGTCTTTGAAAAGACCTTCAAGGGCGCCATCGCCGATTTCGGCCAGGCGCCACAGGACGTGCCGGAGGATTGGCTCAAGGCCATGGCCCGCCGCTTCCTCTCCGAAGAGGAGATGGCGAAGATCGAGGCACTGGGATCATGGGAAGAGATCATGGCCACGCTCCGCCAAAGGCTGGAGGAACAGCGCGAGCGGCACGAGGGCGGATCGAAGTGGATCGGCACGGGCGGCACCAGCCCTTTCGGGAACTCCGGCTATAATCCCGAAGGCGTCCGGATCGGCGGCGAGAGCACGCATGGCCGGGCCATCAAAGTGTGGGAACAGCGCCGCTTCCGCAATCTGGACGCTACTCGCGAGTTGGGCACGCGTAACATCAAGCTGGCCTTGCGCCGCCTGCGCCGTTTCGCCCGAGAAGGCGCGGCGGACGAGTTGGACCTGGAAGCGACAATCGACGGAACTGCGCGGCAAGGCTGGTTGGACATCCAGATGCGGCCCGAACGGCACAATGCGGTCAAGCTGCTGCTGTTTCTCGACGTCGGCGGATCGATGGACCCGCATATCCGTGTGTGCGAGGAATTGTTCAGCGCGGCGACCAGCGAGTTCAAGAATCTCGAATTCTTCTACTTCCACAACTGCCCTTACGAGGCCGTCTGGAAGGACAATCGCCGCCGCTGGGACGAACGCACCTCCATGTGGGACATCCTCCACAAATATGGGCAGGATTATAAAGTGGTGCTGGTCGGCGACGCGGCGATGAGCCCCTATGAAATCTCCCACGCCGGCGGATCGGTGGAACATTCCAATCCGGAAGCCGGCTCTGTGTGGATGGAACGGATCACCTCGACCTATCCGGCCGCCGTCTGGCTCAATCCGGTGAAGGAGGAATATTGGGACTATTCCCAATCCACTCGCATGATCCGCGATCTGATGGGTGGCCGAATGTATCCCCTCACGCTGGAAGGGTTGGACGAAGCAATGCGGGAACTGAGCCGGAAGCGCGGTTGAAGGTTAGGTCTGCGAGTTGGTGTTTTGGGAATGACGAAGAGGAAGGTGATTGGGCGATGCTCCCAAACCGCTCGTTTACGGAAAATTCGCTCGAGACACCCGGCCCCGCAAAACTCTTTCCTACAGGCCCCTAAATGGCGTTTATGCTCGCCAATGCGCAGCCTCGCCCTACCACATCTGAAACCCGCCCAACCAGGCAAACCGACCTGTGCAGGGACTGCACGAAACCCCGAAACGAAAGGTTACACTCCTCACAGGCCAAAGGCGAGAAAACGGTTCAAATCCAAGCAGAAGAGAAGAGACACGCCACGAACACAACATGCCATTTTTCTGCCAGAAAGGGTTACACCTGACCGGCGTCCATCGGGCCTAGTAAAGCAGCAGGCTCGCAGTCTCTTCCCGCCAGGCAGCCTCGTCCGGCAATGTCAGCGCATCCAGATCGGCAGGAGTGGCCGAAGGATTATCCACCCATTCCCTAAGCGAAGGCCCACCATTGATCACATCGATCGCCAGCCGCTCGAACTCATATTCATAGGGGAAATCCCGCCAGATCGGGTAGTTCGGATGGGACCAGCGGATCGCCTTGAACGCCAGCGCTTGCAACCGCCAGGGGCGGAATTTCGCATGATCGTAGAACGGCCCTTCCGCGTGGACCATCAGCGCGTTGCACAATTCGCCCTGATGCTTGTGGAAGGTGGGCGTGAACCAGCATTCGCGCAAAGCGCAACCTTCCAGCCAATGCGGCGCGATCCGCTCCATGCAGGTGCGAACGGCTGCGGCATCCACATCGGGCGCGCCGAACAGCACTTCCAGCGGGCGGGTCGTGCCCCTGCCCTCGCTCAGCGTAGTGCCTTCCAGCATCACCGTGCCGGCATAGGCGCGGGCCATGTTGAGATTGGCGGCATTGGGGCTCGGATTGATCCAGATGCGATCTTCAGGCCAGCCGAAGCCGGGCCCCTCATCAGGGCGCCAGCCGTGCATGGCGATCACGCGATATTCAACATCCAGCTTGAAACGATCCACGAACCAGCGGCCCATCTCACCCAGAGTCAGCCCGTGGCGCATCGGCATCGGCCCGGCGCCCACGAAGCTTTCCTGCCCCGGAAGCAGCAGCGTTCCCTCCACCGGGCGTCCTGCGGGATTGGGCCTGTCCAGCACCCATACCTGCTTGCCGGTGCCGCTGGCGGCTTCCAGCAGATAGAGCAGCGTGGTGACGAACGTATAGATGCGGCAGCCGAGATCCTGCAGGTCGAACAGGAAGATGTCCGCGCTGTCCATCATCTCAGGCGTTGGGCGGCGCACTTCGCCATAGAGGCTGAAGATCGGGATGCCATATTGCGCATCCAGCTCGTCAGCCGTCTCGACCATATTGTCCTGCTTGTCGCCCTTCAGCCCGTGTTGCGGGCCGAACGCCGAGGTGATCGAGATGTCATCCAGCGCCATCAGCGCATCGAGCGAGTGAACCAGCCCCTGCGTCACCGATGCGGGATGGGCGACAAGGGCAACGCGTTTGCCATGAAGCGGCTTGCGCAGTTCAGGCTCCGCAAGCAGGCGATCGATACCGAATTTCATGCTGCCGGAGGTGGCTCAAGCGTAGTGGCAAAGCAAGCGGCATGGTGAAAGTCAGGCGTCCCGGCCGGATGAGCCAAGGCCCAATAGGAAATCCTGCCGCCCTCTTCTTCGATGACTGCACTCAAGCCGAGCGCGGCGGGAAGCGGCGGCAATCCCCCCGCAGGCACAGCCACATCGAAAATCGCCAGCTGTTCGCCCTTGCGCATGGTGCATTCGGGCTCCCGCGGGAAAGCGCGCTCGGTCATGCTCTCGCGATAGGAGGAAAAATCATAAGCCGCCCACCGTTCGGAAGGGGAGAGATTCAGCTCGACATAGGCCTCACCCCCATTCGGGCGAAGGAATGCCTCAAAGCAGGTCGTGGTCCACAGCCCGTCTGCCCTGCCCTTGCCCGCAAATGCTGGAATGACAAGCTGACCGGCTCCGTCAATCCGCCAGCGCAGGCGCAGCCAATTGGCGTCGAACCCGATAACGCGCGCTTCGATACTGCGGATGGCGGAAGGCGGATGGTCCGGGTGCGGCATAAGCGGAAGGGCAGCGCTGATCATTCCGGCAGCGCTAGATTAACCGCCGTACTTCGGCAAGCACCGCGGAACGGGTTTGTTTGCCGCGAAATCGCGTGCTAGGCGGCCGCTCCATAGAAGAGGGTACCATGAGCACGTATAAATCCGAACTGCTGCGCCTGCTGGACGAGCGCGGCTATATCCACCAGCTGACCGATGCCGAGGCGCTCGATGCGCTCGCAGTGAAACAGGTCGTGCCCGGATATATCGGTTTCGACCCCACTGCCCCTTCCCTTCACGTAGGCAGCATGGTGCAGATCATGCTTCTGCGCCGCCTGCAGCAGGCCGGCCACAAGCCTATCGTGTTGATGGGTGGCGGCACCGGCAAAATCGGTGACCCCAGCTTCAAGGACGAGGCCCGCAAGCTGATGACCAATGAGGTCATCGCCGAGAACGTCGCCTCGATCCGCAAGATCTTCGATCGTTTCCTGACCTTTGGGGACGGGCCGAGCGACGCGATCATGGTCGACAATGCCGAATGGCTGGACCAGCTGGAATATATCCCCTTCCTGCGCGAAGTGGGACAGCACTTCTCGGTCAACCGGATGCTGAGCTTTGATTCCGTGAAGCAGCGCCTGGACCGTGAGCAGTCGCTCAGCTTCCTCGAATTCAACTACATGATCCTGCAGGCCTACGATTTCCGGGAACTGTCGCAGCGCTGCGGCTGCCGCCTGCAAATGGGGGGTTCGGATCAGTGGGGCAACATCGTGAACGGTATCGAACTGACCCGCCGCATGGACGGCGTGGAAGTGTTCGGCGTCACGACGCCCCTGCTGACCACAGCGGATGGCTCGAAAATGGGCAAGACAGCGGCGGGCGCCGTCTGGCTCAACGAAGAAGCCCTGCCCAGCTACGATTTCTGGCAATATTGGCGCAACACCGATGACCGGGACGTTGGCCGTTTCCTGCGCCTGTTCACCGATCTGCCGCTGGACGAAGTCGCCCGGCTCGAAACGCTCGAAGGCAGCGAAATCAACGCCGCCAAGGTGGTTCTTGCCAATGAAGTGACCAAACTGGTGCGCGGGGAAGAAGCTGCCCGTGCCGCCGAAGCCACTGCTAACGCCACTTTCGGCGCAGGTGGCCTGGGTGAAGATCTTCCGACGCTGGAGATTCCGGCGGAAGGTATGGCGCTGACGGCAGCCTGCACGGCCATCGGCTTCACCGCCTCGAATGGGGAAGCAAAGCGCAAGATCGCCGAAGGGGCTGTGCGGATCGATGACGAGGCAGTGAAGGACGCCGCTTATGTCATCCAGCTTGAGCCGGGTTCAGAACGTAAGCTCAGCCTTGGCAAGAAGCGTCACGCCATCCTGCGGAGGGCCTAAGTCTCGGATAAGACGAAACGTTCCCCAGATGAGGTGAAGCATTTGTCCTAACCGGTCCTTTACGATTTGGCAGAGATTTAATGCCAGACTGAGGTCCCGTTAGGCCAAATGGAGGATTCAGCCCAGTGTCTGGAGCACAGCTTTCCGTGCCGGAAATGCGTCGAGCAACGCGTCATCCGGTTGATTATCCGGTAATTGCCGAACATCGTGATCGTGGCGACATATCGCTGCATATCGCGAATGTTTCCGCGCATGGTTTCATGGTCGACAACACGCCCGACCTGCAGCGCGGCGAACGCGTAATCATTCGTTTGCCGGTGATTGGGCGAATCGAAGCCTATGTGATCTGGATGCGCGACGAACGCGCAGGCTTCCAGTTCGAGCGGATCATCCGGATGGATGATTTCGTGAAAATGATGGATGTTCTTCAGCCCAATCCCAGGCTGAGAAGTCGCCGCTGAAAACCTGACAGGCCGCATATCCTCCCGGCCTGTTAGTTTCGCTTTGGACACTTCAATAATCTGAAGCCTTGGCAACAAGCCCGGTGCCTGTCATTCGCGGCGCGTGACCGAACCTTCCTCACCTCTCGGCATCCCCGATTATCGCCGCTTCTGGATAGCGCGTTTTCTTACCGTAGCATCCACGCTCTCCATGGTGGTGCTGATCGGTTATCAGACCTACGACATCGCGCGGGCCGATTATGGCATGAGCCGTTCGGAGGCCGCCTTTCAGCTTGGTCTGTTGGGGCTGGTTCAGTTCATCCCGCTGTTTTTCCTGACCCCGCTGGCCGGACTTGCCGCCGACCGGTTCGACAGGCGCTTTGTTGCCTGCGCCTCGCTCTGTCTGGACATTACGATTGCCCTGACAATTGCGATTCTGACCTGGACCGATGCGCTGACATTGCCGTTCTGCTTCATACTGGCTGCTGCCCATGGCGCCGCCCGCGTGTTCAGCGGCCCTGCAATGAGTTCCATTGCGCCGAACATCGTCCCTCCCACATTGCTCCCTCGAGCGGTGGCGTTGAGTTCCATTGGCTTTACCGGCGGGCAGGTAGCGGGTCCCGCCTTTGGCGGCCTCATTTTTGCCGCTCATCCTGCCCTGCCATACTTTGTCTCGGCAGGGCTGCTTGGTGTCGCGGCCGTGTTAATCATTTCAATCCGTCCGATCCGGGCAGAGCAGACCAGCAAATTGCACCCGGTGCGCCAGATGATCGAGGGACTGCTCTTTGCCTGGCGGGACCGTTTCCTGCTCGGCTGTATCACGCTGGACCTGTTTGCCGTCCTCTTCGCCGGTGCGACCGCGATGCTGCCGGTTTTCGCGCGGGACATCCTCCAGGTGGGCTCTGAAGGCCTCGGCCTCATGCGTGCCGCCCCGGCCATGGGGGCTGGCCTTGTCGCGCTGTACCTGTCGTTCCGGCCGCTCGCGCATAATGTCGGCGCCAAGATGCTCTGGGCCGTGGCCGTGTTTGGCGGAGCTACCATAGTGTTCGGGGTTTCGCGCAGCTTCCCGCTATCCATGGCCATGTTGGGAGTCCTCGGAGCTGCGGACATGGTTTCCGTCTTCGTGCGCAATACGCTGGTCCAACTCAATACGCCTGATACGATGCGCGGGCGCGTGTCGTCGATTTCCGGCCTTGCGATTTCCGCGTCCAACGAACTCGGTGAAATGCAGTCAGGCATCGCCGCAGCGTTGCTCGGTGCCACGGGAGCGGTTGTATTCGGCGGCGTCGGTGCGATAGTCGTCACCGCAATCTGGGCGGTAATATTCCCTGAACTTCGCTGGGCGAAGACCTTCGCCCCTCAGTATCGTCGGCAACCCCAAGGAGAGGGAGACAGCACATGAAGGCTGACAATGTTCTCGCCACTATCGGCAACACCCCGCACATCCGCCTTTCGCGGCTGTTTCCCGATCATGAAGTATGGGTGAAGTCCGAAAGGTCGAATCCCGGTGGTTCGATCAAGGACCGTATTGCCCTCGCCATGGTGGAGGCCGCCGAGAAATCGGGCGACCTGAAGCCTGGCGGCACGATTGTGGAGCCTACGTCGGGCAATACCGGTATCGGACTTGCCATGGTTGCGGCTGTAAAGGGCTACAAGCTCATTCTCGTCATGCCGGAAAGCATGAGCATAGAGCGCCGCCGCTTGATGCTTGCCTATGGCGCCAGCTTCGATCTGACGCCGCGCGAAAAGGGCATGAAAGGCGCGCTGGAGCGTGCAACGGAGATCCTTAACGAAACGCCGGGTGCATGGATGCCCCAGCAATTCGAAAACCCGGCCAATGTCGCAATCCACGCCCGCACCACTGCGCAGGAAATCCTTGCCGACTTCCGCGATACCCCGCTGGACGCGCTGATTACCGGCGTGGGCACGGGCGGACACCTCACAGGCTGCGCCGAGGAATTGAAGAAGGCATGGCCCGCATTGAAGGCATTTGCGGTCGAGCCTGCCCTTTCTCCGGTAATCTCCGGCGGCCAGCCCGGCCCTCACCCGATTCAGGGGATCGGCGCGGGCTTTATTCCCGCCAATTTACACACCCAGGCGATTGACGGCGCAATTCCGGTCGAGGCGGAGGATGCCAAGGAAATGGCCCGCAAATGTGCCCGGACCGAAGGGCTGCTGGTCGGCATTTCGTCCGGCGCCACGCTTGCTGCAATTGCCAGGAAACTGCCGGAACTCGAAGCCGGGTCGCGCGTGCTGGGCTTCAATTACGATACTGGCGAACGGTATCTTTCCGTGCCGGATTTCCTGCCGGAATGACGATGCTGGAAGAGCTGGCCTATTCGGACGGTGAAACCGCGCTAACAGGCCTGCTTGCCCGCCCGGCAGGCAGGCCCCGTGCGGCAATAGTCATCTATCCCACGATCATGAATTCCACCCGCGCCGTGGAAGACAAGGCCGAAGCTCTTGCGGCTGCAGGCTATCTCGCACTGATCGCGGATTTTTACGGCAAGACCCCGTCAAGTTTCGATGAGTCCCGGGTATTCGCTGCGGAGATCCGTGGAGATGCTCATGATTACCGGAAGAGGCTGCGGGCAGCGATCAGGGCAGTCGTTTCGCTGGATGAGGCCCGTGATCTGCCTATTGCGGCAATCGGCTTCTGCATGGGCGGTGGGGCCGTTCTGGAACTGGCTCGCGAAGGAGCCCCTTTAGCAGCCGTAGTAAGCTTCCACGGCCTTCTGGGAACAGACCTCCCAGCAGAGGCACGCACCATCAAGGCGCGCATTCTGGTCTGCCACGGCGATGCGGACCCGATGGTGCCGCGCAGTCAAGTGATGCAATTCTGGGAAGAAATGGATGCAGCGGAAGGAAGCTGGCATTTCCATTCCTATTCCGGTGTGAAGCATGGTTTCACCAACCCATATCCGGTTCAGGGAAATCCCGCTGTTGCCTATGACGAAAGCGCTGACCGGCAGAGTTGGGCAGCGATGCACTCGCTATTCGATGAAGTTTTTCAGGACTGACCTCAAGCGTAGGAGCCGGCGGCGGGAAATCCGTCCGCCGGCTCCTTCCCTGGCAGGCGACCGTCAGGGCTGACTTGTCGGCACTTCAGGCGAACCGCCGCTATCAGATGTCTGCGGATCCGGAGCGCCATCGCCATCGTCGTCCGACGCATCGGGTCGGCCATCGGCATCGGTGTCCCACTTATCCGCCAGCTTGTTGCCGTCGGTGTCCCAAGCATCGGGCTTGCCATCACCGTTCAGATCCCACGCATCGGCGGTGCCATCGCCATTCGTGTCGATCGTCGGTTCGGAGCTTGTCGCTGCGCCGCCCTGATCCTGCGCCATTGCCGGCGACGTACCGAGGGCGAATATAAGTGCTAAGGCGGCACCGTTCAGGCTGTTCTTTGCAAGATTTGACATTGGTTGTTCCTCTTCGGCCAACCCCCTGTCTGCATCCAACATTGGTACTCGGGCGCCTTCGCGCCACCACCTTGCGATGGCCGGAAACCTCCGCCGGGCAAGGCGAAAAAGCTGCGCAATTCAACGCAGCCAGCATACATTTCATGGAGTTACGCCCCCGGCACACTAAGGCGCCGAGGACGAATCAAGCGGATCAGGCCGCCGTTTCGAACTGTTCCGGGGTCAAAGTCATCATAGCATCGGCGCCAGCTTCGATCTTGCGACGAAGGGCGCCCGCATCCGGCGTAAAGCGTTCGGCAAAATAGCGGGCCGTCACCAGCTTTGCTTCATAGAATGCCTTGTCATCGCTGCCCTCGGCCAGTTTGGCCGCAGCCACCTTTGCCATGCGCAGCCACATCAGGCCCAGCGCCACAACGCCCATGATGTGCATATAGTGATGGGCGCCCGCACCCAGATGGTTGGGATTGGCCATCGCGTTCTGCATGAACCACATAGTCGCCGCCTTCTGCTCACCCACGGCCTTCTCGAGGCGAGAGGCGATAGGTTCGAGCTGAGTGTCGTTCTTGGCCGAAGCGATTTCGTCGTCCAGGAGCTTGAAGAAGGCCTGAATGGCACGTCCGCCATTGGCAGGCAGCTTGCGTCCGCACAGGTCCATGGCCTGGACACCATTGGTGCCTTCATAGATCATGGCGATGCGGGAATCGCGGACGAACTGCTCCATCCCCCATTCCTTGATATAGCCATGCCCACCGAAGACCTGCTGCATGTTCACAGCAATATCGAAGCCTTTATCCGTGCCGTAGCCCTTGATGACCGGCGTTAGCAGGCTGATCATGTCATCCGCAGCCAGCCTGTCGGCTTCTTCCGGTGCCTTGTGGCTGAGATCGACCTGCAACGCGCCCCACAGGATCAGTGCACGCATGCCTTCATTGTAAGCCTTGGCGTCCATCAGCATGCGGCGCACGTCAGGATGGACGATGATCGGATCGGCACTGGCAGAAGGATCGGCGCGGCCGGCGATAGCCCGACCCTGGCGACGATCCTGCGCATATTGCACCGCGTTCTGATAGGCGACCTCAGCCTGGCCAAGGCCCTGCACGCCCACGCCGAGGCGCGCGGCGTTCATCATGATGAACATGGCCGCGAGGCCCTTGTTCTCCCCGCCGACAATCCAGCCCTTCGCCCCATCGTAATTCATCACGCAAGTGGCGTTGCCGTGGATGCCCATCTTGTGCTCGATCGACCCACAGGAAACGGCATTGCGCTCGCCCAGAGAGCCATCCTCGTTCACCAGGAACTTGGGCACGATGAACAGCGAGATACCCTTGGAGCCTTCCGGAGCGCCGGGCAGCTTGGCCAGCACCAGATGAATGATATTCTCGGCCAGATCGTTCTCACCGGCGGAGATGAAGATCTTGGTGCCGCTGATGGTGAAGCTGCCATCTGCCTGCGGCTCGGCCTTGGTCTTGATCAGGCCAAGATCGGTTCCGCAATGCGGCTCGGTCAGGTTCATGGTGCCAAGCCATTGGCCCGACACCATCTTGTGAACGTATTTTTCCTTCAGCTCTTCCGAACCCGTGGCGAGAATGGCGGAAACCGCGCCATTGGTAAGGCCGGGATACATCGCAAAGGCGTGGTTCGCCGTGGCCATATATTCTTCCAGCACGAAGCCGAGCACATGCGGCAATCCTTGGCCGCCATATTCCACGGGCAGGGAAAGGGTGCCCCAGCCAGCTTCGCAATATTGGCGATAGGCATCCTTGAAACCGGTCGGCGTGGTTACCGACCCGTCGTCATGGCGGGTGCAACCCTCATCGTCGCCCACCTGATTGAGAGGCTGGATGACTTCCGAAGTGAACTTGCCAACACCATCGATAATCGCCTCGACCATGTCCGGCGTTGCTTCTTCAAAGCCCGGAATATTCCCGTAGCTCTGCAGATCCAGCAGTTCGTTGATGACGAAGCGCGTGTCACGCGTGGGCGCCTTGTAGATCGGCATTAGTCTCTCCTAAGATGAAGCTTCTGGGCCGCTCAGTTCGCTGAAGCGGCCTTCCGCTCCAGTTCAAGCGTCTCGATATGGCTGACGAATTCCGTGAGCTCCTTGATCGAGCTCTCGATATCCGCCTTCTGTTTCTTCAGTTTCGCGATTTTCTCGCGGCACCGCTGCACTGTTACGCGGCGCTGCTCTGCCCGGCCATCATTCAGATCGTAGAGATCGATCATCTCGCGAATCTCGGTCAGACTGAAACCGACGTTCTTCGCCCGCATGATCCAGGCAAGCCGCGCACGGTCACGCTTCGAATAGATTCGGCTCAAGCCCGCGCGGGAGGGAGCGATCAGCCCCTCATCCTCGTAAAAACGCAACGCGCGCGCGGTGACCCCGAATTCACGCGTCAGATCGCTGATCGTGAACTTCTCCCGTTGCTCCGCATCGGGGCGATCGAGATGGGCACCCGAATGCTCCTTCGCGGATACGGGGGAATCGGCTTTGCGAGTAGCAGCTGCAGGCATGCTGCTCTTCGTAAATTCCCCTTACGTAAACGTCAATCGAGAAGCCGCGAAAGATGGTCACCGTCGAGCTTGCGATAGAAGCAGCTCACTGCCCCTGTATGGCACGCAGGCCCAGCGGGAGTGGCGCGGATCACCAAGGCATCCTGATCGCAATCGACCAGGATTTCCTCAACTTTCAGAACGTGGCCGCTGGTCTCGCCCTTCATCCAGAGGCGTCCACGGCTGCGCGAATAGAAATGCGCAAAGCCAGTCTCACGCGTTTTAGTCAGCGCCTCATCATTCATGAAGGCAACCATCAATACCTCTTTCGTGGTAATGTCGGTAACCACAGCAGTAAGCAGTCCGGCCGCGTCGAACTTGGGCAAAAAGGCAGAGCCGCCCTCGCGTTCTGCGGCACTTGGTCCATTCCCGGAAATAATCTGATCCCTTTCATTCTTGCGCGCCATGCAACTGACGGGCAATTTCTTGTTGCACGATAACCACAGATCGCGGCCAAAATCCATGCTTCGCAGGCTTGCCGCTTCCGAATTGGAGCTTTCAATGGGATGAACGGTTCGCGGCTCAATGAAGCCGCCCGCCAAACCGGCGGCGTCGCAGCAGGCGCCAAGGAATAGGGGGTTTCGGCAAGGTCTTGGACGAAGGGCCGGCCGGTAAAATGAGGGATTGGGCGT
Organism: Sphingomonadales bacterium 63-6; assembly: GCA_001898545.1. GTDB lineage: Bacteria > Pseudomonadota > Alphaproteobacteria > Sphingomonadales > Sphingomonadaceae > Andeanibacterium. The sequence continues at coordinate 27,885 of MKUB01000178.1, forward strand.
TGGCCCTGGTGCCGCCACTGGCACGGGAACATCGCTCTTCAAAATCGTCACGTGGACGCCCGGAGGAAACTCCGGGCGTCTTGCGTTTCAGGGCTCAGTGCGTCGTATCAAGCGCTTCGTCCAAAACTCGCGCGAAACAGGCGATCACTACCCGCTCAGCCCCGGCCCGTTTGAGCGCACTGACGCAGGCCTCGCTTGTGGCCCCGCTGGTCAGCACGTCATCCACAAGCAGGACTTTCGATCCCTTCAGGCGTGTGCGCCAGGCCGGGTTGACCTCTATGGCTCCCTGTAGCACCCGCGCTCGGGCCTTACGGCCCAGCCCGCCTAGCGGTGGAGTGCGCTTGCGACGACGCAGCACATCCACTTGCAACCGGCCTCCCCCGCCTTTCTCCAACTCCCGCCCGAGTAGCGCGGCCTGATTGAAACCACGTTGCCACAGCCGCATCCTGTGGAGCGGGACCGGCACTATCAGCCAGTCTCCGTCCATCCCAGGAAGGCGCGCTGTAATCAGGCGGGCAAGCATCGGCGCCAGGGCGATACGGCGGCCATATTTGAAGGCAAGCACCAGACGGCGCGACGCGTCATTATACAAGGTGCCCGCCGCTATGCCGTCATGGCGAGGCGGGCTGGCAAGGCATGGCGCGCATATTGCCCCCTCGCCCACGCTCCCCTCCCCGAAAGGGCGACTGCAACTGGCACAGGCAGGATCGCCGGGAATGGCCAATTCGCTCCAGCAGGAGGCGCACAGGCCCGTCTGGGCGGCCAATCCCTCCCCACAGAGCGGGCAGCGCGGCGGAAAGACGAAATCGACCAGCGGCGCGAGTGCGTTGGAGAATTGCCGAAAGAGAGTCACGCTTGCGATGCTGCCTTGCTTGCGTGACAGGAGCAAGCAGTGCACGGACAATGCCGATGAGTTCTGCCCCGCCCACCATATTCGCCCCCAATCGCCGCCTCGCCTTGCGCCGCCGGATGAATGCTCTCCAGCAGCGCCCCGGCGCGGCGCGCTATCTGATGGATGACATGGTTGAGGACGTAGTGGAGCGGATCGGCTTCCTGCGGCATGAGCCTCAATCCGCTCTCGTGATCGGGGACTATACCGGCGACCTTGCCCGGCAACTCCGCGCCATGGGATGCGCGGTTACCGCCGTTTCGCCCGAGCATGGCTTCGAAGAGGAAGCCCCCTTCCCCAGCGGCGGATATGGCCTGATCGCCAGCCTGGGAACACTGGACACGGTGAATGATCTTCCCGGCGCGCTGATCCACATTCGCGAAGCACTGGCTCCCGGCGGGCTGATGATCGCCAGCTTCATGGGTGCGGGCAGCCTGCCGCGCCTGCGCGCAGCAATCCTCGCCGCCGATGGAGATCGCCCTGCCGCCCGGATGCACCCCATGGTGGATGTTCGGGCGGGCGGGCAATTGCTGCAACGCTGCGGATTTGCCCGGCCGGTGGTGGACAGCCGCGGCCTTGATGCCCGGTTCGGTTCGCTGGGCAGCCTGCTGGCGGACCTGCGGGCGCAAGGGCTCGGCAAGGTGCTGGCGTCCCCCGCTCCGCCCCTCACCCGCACGGCTTTGCAGCAAGCGGAGGAGGCGTTCATGGGCGGCGAGGATCGCGCGACCGAGCATTTCGAAATCCTCACCCTCAGCGGGTGGCGCCTCTAACGTCTAACGAGTGAGCCCCTGCCTGCGCAGGGGCTCACACAGATCGCATCGCTTACTTCAACGCCGCCTGCGCTGCGGCAAGCCGCGCGATCGGCACGCGATAAGGCGAGGCCGAGACGTAATCGAGGCCCACTTCCTCGCAGAAGGCGATGCTGGCCGGATCGCCGCCATGCTCCCCGCAAATGCCCAGCTTGATATCCCCGCGTGATGAACGGCCACGTTCGACGCCCAGGCGCACGAGCTGGCCAACGCCATCGATGTCGAGGCTGACGAAGGGATCGCGCGGGAAGATGCCCTTATCGACATAGACCGGCAGGAAGCGTCCGGCATCGTCACGGCTGAGGCCCAGCGTGGTCTGGGTCAAATCGTTCGTGCCGAAGCTGAAGAATTCCGCCGTTTCGGCCAGCTCATTCGCCATCAGCGCCGCGCGCGGCAGCTCGATCATGGTGCCGACGGTATAGTCCAGCACCTTGCCCTTTTCGGCGAATACCGCTGCCGCAGTCTTGTCGATCACATCCTTAAGGATATCCAGCTCGCGCTTGGTGGCGGCCAGCGGAATCATCACTTCCGGAACGATAGCCTCTCCGCGCGCGGTGGCAACGTCGCAAGCCGCCTCGAAAATGGCGCGGGCCTGCATTTCGTAGATTTCCGGGAAGGTAATGCCCAGGCGGCAGCCGCGATGGCCGAGCATGGGGTTGAATTCTTGCAATTCCTCCGCACGGCGCTTCAGCCGGTCCAGCCCAATACCCGTGGCATCGGCCAGTTCCACAAAGTCATGCTCTGCATGGGGAAGGAACTCATGCAGCGGCGGGTCCAGCAGGCGGATCGTCACCGGCAGGCCCGGCATCGCCTCGAAGATCTCGGCGAAATCCTTGCGCTGTTCCGGCAGCAATTTGGCCAGAGCTTCCCGCCGACCGGCTTCGGTATCGGCCATGATCATGTGGCGCACATTGGTGATGCGCGCATCGTCGAAGAACATGTGTTCGGTCCGGCACAGGCCAATGCCTTCCGCCCCGAACTGCCGCGCCATGCGGCAATCCGCAGGGGTTTCCGCATTGGTGCGCACCTTCATGCGCCGGTGGCTGTCCGCCCATTCCATCAGAATGGCGAAATCGCCCACCAGTTCAGGCTCGATAGTCGGCACTTCGCCCGCGATCACCTGGCCGGTCGAGCCGTCCAGCGTGATGTGGTCGCCTTCCTTCAACTGGCGATCCCCGATCCGCAGCGTGCGCGCCGCAAGGTCGATATGGACGGCAGAGGCGCCCGAAACGCAGGGGCGGCCCATGCCGCGGGCCACCACGGCAGCGTGGCTGGTCATGCCGCCGCGCGCGGTGAGAATGCCCTTGGCCGCATGCATGCCGTGAATATCTTCCGGGGAAGTTTCCACGCGCACCAGCACCACAGCCTCGCCCCGCGCCGCGCGATGTTCCGCCGTGTCGGCATCCAGCACAATCGCGCCCGAAGCCGCGCCGGGCGATGCAGGCAGGCCAGTGGTGAGAATGTCGCGCGGGGCCTTGGGGTCCAGCGTGGGATGGAGCAACTGGTCCAGCGCCATGGGATCGACGCGCAGGATCGCCGTGCGTTCGTCAATCAGACCTTCGCCCACCATGTCCACCGCCATCTTGAGCGCGGCCTTGGCGGTGCGCTTGCCGCTGCGGGTCTGGAGCATCCACAGCTTGCTACGTTCCACCGTGAATTCAATGTCCTGCATGTCACGATAATGCTGTTCCAGCAGTTCGAACACGCGAGCCAGTTCGCCATAGGCCTCGGGCATGGCCTCTTCCATGGAAAGCGGCTTTGCCCCGGCGGATTCGCGGGCTTTCTTCGTCAGATATTGCGGCGTGCGGATGCCCGCCACCACGTCCTCACCCTGGGCGTTGACCAGCCATTCGCCGTAATAGGCTTTCTCACCGGTGGCCGGATCGCGTGTGAAGGCAACGCCCGTGGCGGAAGTATCGCCCATATTGCCGAACACCATGGCCTGCACATTCACGGCAGTGCCCCAATCGCCCGGAATGTCGTTCAACCGGCGATAGACCTTCGCGCGGTCGGAATCCCAGCTGTCGAACACGGCCGAGATCGCGCCCCAGAGCTGTTCGGTCACATCCTGCGGGAATGGCTTGCCAAGCTCACGCTCGACAATGCCCTCATACTCGCGGACCAGCGCCTTCCAGTCTTCAGAACCCATCTCGACATCGGCCAGGTAGCCATTGTCTTCCTTGGCAATTTCCAGCGCTTCCTCGAACAATCCGTGATCGAGGCCCAGCACCACATCGGAATACATCTGGATGAAGCGGCGATAGGAATCCCAGGCGAAACGCTCGTCGCCCGAAGTGGCGGCAAGGCCCTTCACCGTTTCGGCATTGAGGCCGAGGTTGAGCACCGTGTCCATCATGCCCGGCATGGAGACGCGCGCGCCGGAACGGACCGAGACGAGCAGCGGATCGGCGGCATCGCCAAACTTCTTGCCCACGCTTCGCTCGATATGGGTCAGCGCCGTGTCAACTTCGGCGCGAAGCTCGGCCGAAAAGTCCGAACCGCCCGCCAGATAGCGCACGCATTCTTCGGTCGTGATCGTAAAGCCCGGCGGAACCGGCAGGCCGATATCGGCCATTTCGGCAAGGTTTGCACCCTTGCCGCCTACGATCGTCTTGTCCTTCGCGCGGGGATCAGCACTCACCACACCGCCGCCGAATGTATAGACCGATTTGTTCATCTAACTCCGCCGTTACCTGTCGAAGTTGACAATGTTGACACTGTCCTGAGGGATGAATTCCCTACCCTTCGATCTTCGAGAAATCCGCGACTTTTTGCACCGCAGCGCGGAAACGGGCAAGCAGGTCCAACCTGCTGCTGCGCTTTTCTGGCTGCTCGTCATTCACCGTCACCTCGTCAAAGAAAGTGTCGATCGGTGCACGCAGGGTTGCGAGGGCCGCCATGGCGCCTTCGAAGTCTTCCGCTTCGATGGCCGCACCAGCACGCGGCTCCGCTTCGTCCAACGCCTCGATCAGTGCCTTTTCGGCCGGTTCGGGCGTGTAGGAAAGCTCTTTTCCACGGCGCAGCGCCATCTTGGCCGCGACCACTTCCTTCAGATCGGGGTCGTCAACTTCGGCCAGAGGATCTTCCTCGCCAGTCTGGGCGATTTCACCTTCGACGCCCTGCCAATCTTCCTTTTTGAGGATATTGGCGGCGCGCTTGTAGCCAGCTAGCAGATTGGTGCCGTCTTCCGTGCCGATGAACGACTGCAGCGCATGGACGCGAGCGAGCAGGCGGACGAGATCGTCTTCCCCACCAAGCGCAAACACGGCGTCGATCAGATCGTGACGAACGCCCGCCTCGCGCTGCTGGACCTTGAGGCGGTCAATTATGAACCCGATGATTTCATCTGCCAGCTTTTGAAGCTTAACTTTGTCGGCACCGGCAGCGGATTGCCCGTCAACGGCATCGCCCAAACCTTGCCCATAGATGCGTTCAAAGATCGCAAATGAGTCCGTCGATGATGATAGAACGGGCTGGTTGTTGATAACGTCACGAAGCGAAAAGCGAAGGTCGTCGCTAACTGCCGTTGCGCTGATCGCGAGGCATGCACGCCGAAGTGCGAACGGATCTTTGGAACCTGTAGGCTTCTCTTCGATCCCAAAGAACCCACATAAAGTATCAAGCTTGTCGGCCAAACTCACCGCCACCGTCACCGGAGCAGTCGGAACCTCGTCGCCCTGCCCGACCGGCTTGTAATGATCGCGAATGGCGTCGGCTACAGCATCGGGCAGACCTTCCTCCCGGGCGTAATAACCACCCATAAGTCCTTGCAATTCAGGGAATTCGCCGACCATTTCGGTGACGAGGTCTGCCTTGCACAGGCGCGCGGCTTGTTCGGCGAGATCGGCCAGTTCTTCTTTCGTGAGCCCCTGCGAAGGCAGGGGCTCGGAGCCCGGTTGCACGCCCTCGCCAGAGGCTCCTGCTTTCGCAGGAGCGCACGAGGTGACAATACCTTCCTCAACCAGCCAGCGCGCCAGCTTCGCCACACGCTCCACCTTGTCGGCGACCGTGCCGAGCTTTTCGTGGAACGTAATCCGCGCCAGCTTCTCGGCCTGTTTTTCCAGCGGAACCTTCTTGTCCTGCTGCCAGAAGAAGCGGGCATCGGACAGGCGCGCGGCCAGCACCTTGCGGTTGCCGTCCACGATGGCCAGCCCGCCATCGGCGGGCACCACATTGGCGGTGCAGATGAAGGCATTAGCCAGCTTGCCGTCATGCGTGCGGCAGATGAAATATTTCTGGTTGGTGCGCGCGGTGAGCTGGATCACTTCGGGCGGCACTTCGAGGAATGCCTCGTCAAAGCGGCCGAGCAGCGGCACGGGCCATTCGGTGAGGCCCGCGTTCTCGACCACCAGCCCTTCGTCTTCCACCAGCACAAGACCAGCTTCATGCGCGACATGCTTCGCGCCCTTGCGGACAATATCCTCGCGCTCGCTCTGGTCCACGATCACGTGATGAACACGCAGGTGCTGGGCGTAATCGTCCGCCCCGGCAATCTCGATCTCGCCATTGGAGTGGAAGCGGTGGCCCTTGGTCTTGCGGCCCGAAACCACGCCACCAATTTCACATTCCACCACATCGCCATCGAACAAAGCGACGATGCCGGAAAGCGGGCGCACCCAGCGCAGGCTCTCGGTCGAAAGCGAGGCAGCGCCCCAGCGCATCGACTTGGGCCAGGGGAAGGCGCGAATGATCGCTGGGATCGCATCGGCCAGCACATCCTTCACGGCGCGGCCGGGGATGTTGCGGACGGCAAACCAGGTCTGGCGGCCCTTCACATCGCGCAGTTCGAGCTGATCGCGCGTCACGCCGTTCTTGCGGCAGAAGCCATCGATGGCCTGATCGGGAGCGCCCTCGGGCGGACCCTTTTCCTCTTCGCTGACGGCCTCGGTCGCCTGCGGCAGGCCGCGCGCGATCAGCGCAAGGCGGCGCGGCGTGGACCATACGGTGACTTCGCCAAGGGTGACGCCCGCCGCCGACATTTCAGCGCGGAACAGCTTTTCCAGATCGGCACGGGCGCCGGCCTGCATGCGCGCCGGGATTTCCTCGCAGCGCAGTTCGAGCAGGAAATCGCTCATGCCGACCACCCCGGGAAGTTCGCTTCCCACCGCTCGGTTTCCTTGGCCATATAGGCTTCGCAGCTCCCCCGGGCGAGATCGCGGACCTGGCCCATATAGCTCGCACGCTCCTGCACGCTGATCACGCCGCGCGCCTGGAGGAGGTTGAAGACGTGGCTGGCCTCAATCGCCTGCTCGTAAGCGGCGATGGGGACATCGTTGGCGAGGCAGTTCTTGCACTCGGCCACGGCCTTGCGGAACAGGTCGAACAGAGCCTCCGTATCGGCCACTTCGAAGTTCCACTTGGACATCTGCTTCTCGTTTTCGAGAAACACGTCGCCATAGGTCACGCCCCGACCGTTGAAGGCAAGGTCGTACACATTGTCCACGCCCTGGATATACATGGCGAGGCGCTCCAGCCCGTAGGTCAGTTCGCCGGCCACCGGCTTGCAATCGAACCCGCCCATCTGCTGGAAATAGGTGAACTGGGTGACTTCCATCCCGTCGCACCACACTTCCCAGCCAAGGCCCCAGGCGCCCAGCGTGGGACTTTCCCAGTCATCCTCCACAAAGCGGATATCGTGCTTCAGCGGATCGATGCCGATCACCTCCAGGCTCTTGAGATAGAGCTCCTGCAAATCCGGCGGGCTCGGCTTCAGGATCACCTGATATTGGTAATAATGCTGCAGCCGGTTGGGGTTTTCGCCATAGCGACCGTCGGTCGGGCGGCGGGAAGGCTGCACGAAGGCGGCGTTCCAAGGCTCGGGCCCAAGCGCGCGCAGGGTAGTGGCCGGGTGGAACGTGCCCGCGCCCATGCGCATGTCATAGGGTTGCAGGATAAGGCAGCCTTGCGCGCTCCAGTAATTATGGAGGGCAAGGATCATGTCCTGGAAGCTCAGAACTTCCCCAGAAGAAGTGGCGCTGCTCATGCCGGGGCCCATGGCGGATGGCTCCTACTCGGTCAATGGTGCGCTGCACCTATGCCACATCAACACAACAATCATTTGCTTAACATCAGGGTAACTTGCTCTTTGCACGGCTTACCGCAACAAGGCACGAATGATCACGGGGACACGGCGAATCATCGCGCTTGCGACAGCGCTTTTTGCGCTGCAATTTTCCGCCGCTGCCGCGGCTGAAAGCGCGCACCCCATTGCCGCCCCAGTGGAGCAGTCTGCCTCGGGCGGACCGGCTCTCTGGCAGGTATCCGACAAGGATACGACAATCTATCTGTTCGGCACCATCCATTTCCTGCCGGGCGATGTGGACTGGTTTTCCGGCCCGATCGAATCCGCGCTCAAATCCTCGAACGAGATCGTCACCGAACTCGATCCGCGCGATGCGCAGCGCCTGTCAGGCCTGATGCAGCAGACCGCGTTCCTTCCGGAAGATCAGATACTGCGCGAGATGCTCTCCCCCGACGACCGCAAGAAATATGAGGAATTGCTGATAACCCTCGGCATCCCCATCGAGCAGTTCGATCGCTACAAGCCGTGGGCCGCCGGGCTCACTCTGTCGGTGCTGATGACCAAGCGCGCCGGTTTCGATCCCGATAAGGGCGCGGAAGAGGTGGTGGAAACCCATCGCTCGCCCAATGCCCGGCGCGGGGCTTTGGAAACGGTGGATTTTCAGGTCGACCTCTTCGCGGGCCTGCCCGAGGCGCAGCAGATCGCCTATCTCAATCAGGTCGTGGAAACCGCGCCGACGCTGAAGGAAGATCTGACCGCCATGTTGAAGGACTGGCTGAATGGAGATGCGGATTCCCTTGGCGAACTGATCAATTCCGCCGATGGCGACCCGGCGCTTAACCGGCGCATGCTGACTGACCGCAATGTCATCTGGTCGGGCTGGATCAAGGACAGGCTGCGCAAGCCGGGAACCGTGTTTATCGCGGTGGGCGCGGGGCATCTGGCGGGCAAGGGCAGCGTGATCGAACAGCTCAGAAAGCGCGGCATCCGCTCCAAGCGCGTCAATTGACCTGCCTGCCCATCTCGTTTCTGCGCCGACTGGCCGGACTGTTCGCCGCGTTCCTGCTGCCGCTTGCCCTTCTGGCCGCTTGCAGCAAGGCGCCGGAACAGCCTGAACCGTCCCCCGCGTTGTGGGAGATCACGGGCCCGCAGGGGCAACACGGCTATCTGTTCGGCACAGTCCATTCCCTGCCGAAAGGCTATCGCTGGCGCACCGACGCGCTTGATCGGGCCTTCTCGTCCTCGGACCGGCTGATGGTGGAAGTGAACCTTGCGACGCAAGGCCGAGCCATCGCGCAAATATTCACCGGGCTTTCCCGCACACCGGGCCTTCCCCCGCTAAGCAGCCGCCTTGCCGGGCAGGATCAGGCGGATTTGCGGCAGGCGATGAAGGCCAAGGGGTTGTCCGACAAGGATTTCGCAGGGATGGAAAGCTGGGCCGCAGCCCTCGTCCTCGCCCAGGCTTACGATGGCGATGATGATGGCGAAGGGGTGGACCTGTCGTTGATCAAGGCGGCCGGCAAGCGCCGGGTGATCGAGCTTGAGGGCCCGGAACCGCAATTGCGCCTGTTCGACGCACTGCCCGAGGAAAGGCAGCGCGCTCTGCTGGCCAGCGTGGCACGGGAAGCCCTCCACGGCGAGGATGCCAGCGATGGCAGGCTGATGGACTGGCTCACCGGCAACACTGCCGCTCTGGAAAAGGAAACGCAGGAAGGGATGCTAGCCGACCCGGGCCTGCGCGAGGCCCTGCTCCTCTCGCGCAACCGCGCATGGTCAGGAAAGATCGCCCGCGAACTGGATCGCGGCGGAACCCTGTTCATCGCAACGGGCGCGGCTCATATGGTGGGACGCGAAGGGCTGGCGGCTCTGCTGGCAGAACGGGGATATGAGGTGAAGCGGGTCCAGTAAGCCCCGCTGATCGCACCTACGCCTCTTTCGGGAGGCAATGCTTGCAAATGCGCGGCTTTTGCCATAGGGGCCCGCCCTTCTCCGTCATGGTCATCCCTGGAGGCGTGGCGGGAGAAGCGAACCAACTGTATTTCGAAAGGCACGTACCATGAGCGACGCTCTGACCCTGCCGGCCGAAGCACGCGAACGGGCTGGCAAGGGAGCCTCCCGAGTACTGCGTCGCGAAGGCCGTGTTCCCGCTGTTGTCTATGGCGGCAAGGAAGAACCCCTGTCGATCCACGTCGAGGAGAAGGAACTGCGCCGCCAGCTCGGCACCGGTCACTTCATGAACTCGATCGTCACCATCGAGGTCGGCGGCAAGTCGCTGCGCACCCTGCCCAAGGACGTTGCCTTCCATCCGGTCACCGACCGTCCGCTGCACGTGGACTTCCTCCGCCTTGGCAAGGACGCCAAGGTCGAAGTGCTCGTCCCGGTGGTCTTCACCAATGAAGAAGCCTCGCCGGGCCTCAAGCGTGGCGGCGTGCTGAACGTGGTCCGCCACGAACTGGACCTGATCTGCGATCCGGAACTGATTCCCTCGGAGATCGAGATCGACGTAACCGGCCGCGAAGTGGGCGATTCCATCCACATCAGCAGCGTCAAGCTGCCGAAGGGTTCGGCCAGCGCCATCACTGACCGCGACTACACCATCGCGACCATCGTCGCGCCCTCGGCCCTGAAGTCGAGCGACGGTGAAGCCGAAGCGGGCGAAGCCGAAGGCGAATAATCGCCCGGCATTGCAGCCAAAGCAGGCGCCGGTTGTGCAAAGGCACCGCCGGCGCTTTGCTTTTGTGGTCCCTGAAAGTTTAGGAAAACGCGATGCAACTCTGGGTCGGCCTTGGAAATCCCGGACCGCAATATGCGATGAACCGGCATAATGTCGGCTTCATGGCGCTGGATGTGATCGCCGACATGCACGGCTTCGGCGCGGTGCAGAAGAAGTTCCAGGGCTGGGTTCAGGAAGGGCGGCTCGGCACGGAGAAGGTCATCCTGCTCAAGCCCGCGACCTATATGAACGAAAGCGGCCGCTCGGTGGGTGAAGCCATGCGCTTCTACAAGATGGACCTTTCGGCCCTCACCGTCTTTCATGACGAGTTGGACCTCGCCCCCTTCAAGGTGAAGGTAAAGACCGGCGGCGGCACTGCGGGCCACAACGGCCTGCGCTCCATCGACCAGCATCTCGGCGCCGATTTCCGCCGCGTGCGGATCGGGATCGGCCATCCTGGGCACAAGGACCGGGTGACCGGATATGTGCTGGGCAATTACGCCAAGTCGGAAGAAGACGATCTGGCCACCATGCTGGGCGCTATCAGCGCAGAGGCGGACTGGCTGGCCAAGGGCGACGATGTCCGTTTCATGAGCGACGTCGCGCTGCGCCAGCAGGATTAGGCTGGCAAGGCAGATTGGATATGCCACAATGACGGCGGCTATCTATGGTTTCTGTCTGGAACCGCCCTCCCAAACCTTCGTTCGTCCTGAGCTTGTCGAGGGACACGGGAATCAGTCAGCCCCATAACTCTTGGTGCGGCAAGCGCTGGCGCGCGTCCTTCGACAGGCTCAGGACGAACGGGTGTGGTGATCGGGGTAAGGGTTTCGTCCGCTTTCCACCCCAATTCCGCATTGCCCCAATTGCAGTTCATTCGCGGCGGCGGCCAAACTTGTGCGCTGGCATTCCTCAGCGCCGCCTCAGCAAAAACGTCGGCCCCTTTTACAAACCACCCCTCCCCGCCTGTACGTTAACTAAAGATAATGGCTGATATCCAACGATGGCACGCCCCTTGCGTTACTTCGCGGTAACCATTCGGTAGCAAGAAGGGGGACCATTATGCTTCGCAAGGTACTTATCTCGACTTTCGTTCTCAGCGCACTGGCCGCATCCGCTCCTGCCATGGCAGGCAATTGGGGTTCGACCTCGGGTGGCTGGCCCAAGCCCAAGCCGCCGACCAGCTCAACCTCGGGCGGTTCGACTTCGGGTGGCTCCACCAGCGGCGGCACACAGGTGCCCGAACCCGGCATGCTGGGCATGGCCGGTGCGGGGCTGATTGGCCTGGCCGTGATCCGCAACCGCCGCCGCAAGCTGGCTCGCGGATAATCTTGCCTGTTCAGGACCGCGCAGCGAAAGCCGCACGGCCTGTCCAAGTGTACGCAATCGAACGCCCCTTCCCCAGCGGGAGGGGCGTTTCGTTTGCGCTATGGCCCTACCCCCGCTAATGGCCGCGCAATTCCAGATCGAGGTATCATCACATGGGTTTCCGTTGCGGGATCGTCGGCCTGCCCAATGTCGGCAAGTCGACTCTCTTCAATGCTCTTACCGAAACGCAGGCCGCGCAGGCTGCGAACTATCCCTTCTGCACGATCGAGCCCAATGTGGGCCAGGTCGCCGTGCCGGACGCACGGCTCAATGAACTGGCGAAGATCGCCGGATCGCAGAAGATCATCGAAACCCAGCTCGCTTTCGTTGACATTGCCGGTCTGGTGAAGGGCGCCAGCAAGGGCGAAGGTCTGGGCAACCAGTTCCTGGGCAATATCCGCGAAGTGGACGCGGTCGTCCATGTGCTGCGCTGCTTCGAGAATGACGACATCCAGCATGTCTCTAACAAGGTCGATCCCATCGCGGATGCCGAGGTGGTGGAAACCGAGCTGCTGCTGGCCGATCTCGAAAGCCTTGAAAAACGGGTACCCGCCGCTGCGAAGCGCGCCACAACGGGCGACAAGGAATCCAAAATCGCCGCCAGCGTGCTTGGCCAGGCACTCGAGCTGTTGCGCGAAGGCAAGCCCGCCCGACTGACCGAGCCGAAGGATGAAGAGGAAGCCCGCGTCTTCGCACAGGCGCAGCTCCTTACGGCAAAGCCAGTGCTCTATGTCTGCAACGTCTCTGAAGACGATGCCGCCACCGGTAATGCACTGACCGAGCTGGTCTTCGCCAAGGCCAAGGCCGAGGGCGCACAGGCTGTGATCGTTTCCGCTGCGATCGAGGCGGAACTGGTCGGCATGGCTCCTGAAGACCGCGGCGAGTTCCTGGAATCGCTGGGCCTTTCGGAAACCGGCCTCGCCCGCGTGATCCGCGCAGGCTACGAACTGCTTGGTCTGCAAACCTTCTTCACGGTCGGCCCCAAGGAAGCCCGCGCCTGGACCGTCCACAAGGGCGCCAAGGCACCGCAGGCAGCCGGTGAAATCCACACCGATTTCGAAAAGGGCTTCATCCGCGCGGAAACCATCGCCTTTGACGATTACGTCACCCTAGGCGGCGAAGCCGGTGCGCGCGAGCACGGCAAGCTGCGCCAGGAAGGCAAGGAATATGTCGTGCAGGACGGCGACGTAATGATGTTCAAGTTCAACGTATAAGCTGCGGGGCGTTCGCCGCGCCTTTGCGACGAACGCCCTATCTCGTTACCCGGGGCGCATGGAGCGCCAAGGGGTCTTCAAATAGACGCATGGCCCGGCAAAGGTCCGGCCATGCGCTGGTTCAAGACATTGATCGCCGCGGCCTGTGCCGCATTCGCCCTGCCCCTCGCGGCGCAGTCCGCGCCGCCAACGACCCATCAGGCGGAACAGCGCGAACCGATCACCATTCTGATCTCGCTAGATGGGTTTCGCCCCGATTATCTGGGGCGCGGGCTGACGCCCAACCTCGTCCAACTGGCAGCGGGCGGCGTGAAGGCGGACATGATCCCCTCTTTTCCCAGCCTCACCTTCCCTAACCATCACACCATCGCCACGGGCCTGCGCCCCGACCGTCATGGAATCATCGGCAACACCATGAGCGATCCGAGCCATTCGCCCGATTTCTGGGTGGGCGGAACCGATGCGTGGTGGTGGAATGAGGCGGTGCCAATCTGGGTAGCTGCGGAGAAGGCGGGCATCCCCACGGCAACCGAAATCTGGCCCGGCACCACAGTGGCCACCAACGGCATTTTCCCCACTGACTGGCACCAGTTCGGCTTCACTATCGGCATGCGCCAGCGTACGGATTCGATCATCGACTGGGCCCGCCGCCCTGCCGCCAACCGCCCGCGCTTCATGATGCTCTACATCGAGGAACTGGATCATGCGGGCCATGAATTCGGCCCGGATTCGGCGGAAGTGAACGAAACGCTCGCCGCGCTCGACACACAGATCGGCCGGATGCGCGATGCACTGGCCGACATGGGCCAGCCCGCCAATCTGGTCGTAGTATCCGATCACGGCATGGCGGCGCGCAGCGAGGACCGCGTGGTTCCGCTCTACAAGGAAATCGAAGGTCGCGGCGTTGCAGTGGAGCAAGGCGCCTATGCTTCCATCAATCCGCTGGAAGGCCAGGATGCGGAGCTAGCCTCAGTGCTGCTCAAACCGCACGATCACATGCAATGCTGGCGCAAAGGCGACCTTCCCGCCCGTTTCGAATATGGAAAGAATCCCCGCGTCCCGGAATTCTTCTGCCTGGGAGAAACCGGCTGGGCGGTACGCGGCAAAGCCCCCAAGCCGGGTGACAAGCCCTGGAATGGCGGCACCCATGGCTGGAATAATCAGGACCCGCTCATGCGCGCGATCTTCATTGCCAATGGCCCGGCCTTCAAATCCGGCATCACCCTGCCGGCCTTCGATAATGTCGACGTGGAGCCCTTATTGCGGCAGCTTATCGGACTGCCAGCGCACGATGCGGAAATCGATGGTTCCGCCTCCGTCTTCAAGGATGCCCTGTCCCGTTAGAGTTCCTCATTCGAAAGCGGCGATGATCGGGCACGGGCCACTGCTCGATCCCGCGCATTCCTTCGCCAGCTTGCGCAGCCTGTCACGCGCGCGGGTCATGCTCTCGATCTTCGC
>MKUB01000179.1:0-307 GCA_001898545.1 Sphingomonadales bacterium 63-6
AGGGCGCGCACCGTGTGCGCCGCCAGATCGAGCCCGCGCCAGTCCGCAGGGGCGGCAGGCCCCAGCACGAAACGATGGGCGCAGGCATTGTCGGCAATGAGCTGCGCCGCGCCCACCTTGGTGAAATCGTGGAAACGGGAATCCGGAATCTCGATGGCGGGATGCAGACCGGCCACGCAGGCCAGAACCTCGTCCCGGGTGTAAGGCGTCTCGCGGGGCGGCATATCCGTCCCCATGCGGAAGGCGAACTCCATCTCCGCCACCCGCATCAGGTTGTTGCCCAGGGGACAGGCGCCGCCATCTGGGA
>MKUB01000179.1:374-41661 GCA_001898545.1 Sphingomonadales bacterium 63-6
GCTGGTGGATGATGTGGTCTCCAGTGGGCAGACCCTGATCGAGGCGGCCCATCTGCTGCGCCAGGCAGGTGCGACCCGGATCGAGGCGCTGGCCACGCATTGTCTGGCCCGGACAGCCGATCTCGCCCGGATGGAAGAGGCTGGCATCGCCGCGCTGCGTTTTACGGACAGCGTGGGCAGATCGGGCGGATCGATCTCGCTGGCCTCGTTGATTGCGCAGGCAATTCGCGAGCATGGCTGGCAGGAATGAGAGGAAACCCATGGCAGAACATCCCCTTGCGCTGACTTTCCATGGCGCGGCCCATACCGTGACCGGTTCCTGCATGGAGTTCCGCTGCGATGGGCATTCGCTGCTGGTCGATTGCGGGATGTTCCAGGGTTCTCGCACGCTGGAAAACCTCAATGCGGGGGACTTTGCCTTCAATCCGGCCGCTATCCCGGCGGTGGTGCTGACCCATGCGCATATCGACCATAGCGGGCTGCTGCCCAAGCTGGTGGCGCAAGGCTTCAAGGGTGACATCTGGTGTACCGGGCCGACGAAGGATCTGCTGGAATATATGCTGGCCGATGCCGGGCGTATTCAGGAAGCGGATACGGCGCGGCGCAACCGGCGGCGGGACAGGGCGGGGGAAGACCCGTTCGAGCCTGTCTATACCGAGCAGGATGCGATTGCCGCCTGGAAGCTGTGCCGTTCCGTGCCGCTGGAAGAATGGTTCGAGCCTGCGCCCGGCTTTCGGGCCCGGTTGTGGAATGCAGGCCATATCCTCGGCTCCGCTTCCGTCGAGCTTGAAGCGGGCGGGGTGCGAGTCATGTGTTCGGGCGATGTCGGCCCGGAAAACAAGGCTTTCCTGCTCGATCCGCAGGGGCCTGCCGGGTTCGATCATGTGATCTGCGAATCCACCTATGGCGATCGCCAGCGGGAAAAGGTCACCATGGAGGAGCGGCGCAAGCTGCTGCAGGCCGAGGTGATTGCGGCCATTACGCGGGGCGGCAATCTGGTGATCCCCTCCTTCGCGCTGGAGCGGACGCAGGAATTGCTGCTCGATCTGGCTTTCCTGCTGCGCGAGCGTTCCATTCCCGACGTGCCGGTATTCATCGATTCCCCGCTGGCCAGCCGCACGACTGGCGTTTTTGCGCGCTATTCCGCCGATCTGGAGGATACTGGCGGGGTCAATGTGTTCGACCATCCCTCCTTCCACTTCGTCAACGATGTCTCGGAATCGATCCGGCTCAATTCCGTTTCGGGCGCGATCATCATGGCGGCTTCCGGCATGTGCGAGGGCGGGCGTATCCGGCATCACCTGATGCACAATCTCCACCGGCGGGATTCCACGATTTTATTCGTGGGCTTTCAGGCACAAGGCTCGCTCGGGCGCGTGATTTTGGAAGGTGCGAAAACGGTGCGCATCTCCGGCGCGGATGTGCGGGTGCGGGCGCAGGTCAGGCGGATCGACCATTATTCGGCCCATGCCGATCAGGGCGAATTGCTAGCCTGGATTGCCGCAAGGGCGCCGATTTCCGGGAGTTTGATCCTCGATCATGGGGAGCCGGAGGGGCTGGAGGGGATGCGGCGGGAGTTGCAGCGCCTGATGCCCGAACTGGCGGTGAAAATGCCCGAGATCGGGGAGAGCTATGGCCTGGCTCCCGGCAAGCCGGCCAAGCGCACGGCGACCGGAAATATTGCGGTACAACAATCGGTTGGGCGCGATTGGCAGAATGAATATGCCGCCTTCGTCACCGGGTTGAAGGGCGAGTTGGCGCAGATCAAGGATGAGCGCCGCCGTGAGGAGGCCATTGCCCGGATGCGTGAAGTAATCGATTCCTATGCCGAATTTCGCAGCGGCAAGAGCGCGCATAAAAGCACCCAGCGCGCGCATAAAAGCAGCTAGATATACTCAGCCGTCCCCGTCCGGGGCCCAGAGGCGCGCCTTTGCCAGCAGCTCGACAACCTCGGCATCTTCGGTCTGGGCGAAGTCCCCATAATGGGCGCCGACGGCGTAAAATGGCTCCGGCATGGCGAGGCAGATCACCTTCGTGCAGAGCGGCTCCAACTGCCATAGCGCCGAGCGGGGGGCGACCGGCACGGCGAGCGTGACGGAGGCCGCGCCCGTTTGCGCCAGTGCCTTCAGCGCGGCCTTCACTGTGCCGCCGGTGGCGATGCCATCGTCCACCAGCACGATGTTGCGCCCGGCGAGCGGAATGGGATCGGCCGTGCGATAAGCAGCGCGCCGCCGCTCTATCTCGGTGAGCTGGCGGGCGCATTCCCGCTCGATATAGGCGGCGTCCGCCCCGGTCAGGCTGGCCGCGCGCTCGTCGATCACGATCTGGGGGCAGGCCCCGTCCACCAGCGCGCCGATGCCATATTCCTCATGCCCCGGCGCGCCGATCTTGCGCACCAGCAATATGTCGAGCGGGGCCTTGAGCCGCCGCGCGATCTCGAAGGCGGTCGGCACCCCGCCGCGCGGCAGGGCCAGCACCACCGGATCGGCAAGGCCCAGCGGCTCTATCGCATCGGCCAGCATCCGCCCGGCCTCGCGCCTGTTGGCGAAATAATCCTGTCCTGTCCTCATGCTTGGGCCCCGGCGCGAGAACAGGGTGGCCATGCCGGAAATGCCCGCCGCCATGCAACGGGGTGAGGCCCGTCAGAGACGCATGAAATGGCGGAAGGGGCATCCGCCGATAGTCCAAGCAGAGAAGGAATGGCCATGCCGATTGACTCCCAGCCAGGGGACGTTCTCGCCGCATGATACTGCATTGCGCCGGGCGCGGCCAGATTGACCGGCATCAAGGCGCAAGAGCGTGCGAGCAGGCTGTTTTGCCGAGCCAAGTGAGGTTATTGCAGGGCTGACGGTGCGGCCGCGCCGCCGGCGGAGTCTTCCACGATGCCGAATGGAAATGAATGGTGGGCGGATAAGGCAGAAGGTCTGGCCGCCAGCCTTGGCAGCGGTCCGGGCGGGCTGACCCCGGAAGAGGCGCGCCGCCGGGCGGAGCATCACGCGGCCAGTGGCCCCCGCCATCCCGCCCTGCGCCTGTTCATCAGCCAGTTCACCACGCCGTTGGTCCTGATCCTGATCGTGGGGGCACTGCTGTCGCTGGTGCTGCGCGAATGGGTGGATGCCCTGATCATCCTGGCCATCGTCGCGGGCAGCGGGGTGCTGGGCTTCACGCAGGAATATGGGGCATCGCGGGCCATTGCGGAACTGCGTTCGCGGCTGGTGCGGCAGGTACGGGTGCTGCGCGGTGGGGCGGAAGTCTCCGTGCCGCTGGACGAAGTGGTGCCCGGCGATGTGGCGGTGCTGAAGGCGGGCGATCTGGTCCCCGGCGATGGCGCGATCCTGCATAGCGACGCCCTGCAGGTGGATGAAGCGGTGCTGACGGGGGAAGCCTTCCCGGTGGAGAAATCTCCCGGTGTCTCCCCGGCGGAGGCGCCTGTTTCCCAGAGGCTGGGCGCCTTGTTCCAGGGGACATCCATCCGCAGCGGCACGGCGCGGATGCTGGTGGTGAAGACCGGGCGGGAAACGCAATTCGGCGCCATCGAACACACGCTGGAAGCGGCGGAGGAAAAGACCGAATTCGCGCGCGGCCTGGCCGGTTTCGGGGCCATGCTGATGCGGGTCATGATCGTGGTGGTCAGCCTGGTGCTGGCCGCCAGCCTGTTCCTGGGCCGCGATCTGGTTACTTCCCTGCTGTTCGCCGTGGCGCTGGCCGTGGCCATTTCCCCGCAATTGCTGCCCGCCATCGTCAGCGTGACACTGGCGGCGGGAGCACGGCGGATGACACGGCACGGTGTGCTGGTGCGGCGGCTGGAATCGATCGAGAATCTGGGCGGCATGGATGTGCTGTGCACGGACAAGACCGGAACGCTGACCAAGGGCGCCATCGCGCTGAGCGCGGCAGTCGGTCCCGAAGGGGAACAATCGGGCGAGGTTTTGCGGCTGGCGGCGGCCAATGCCCGCTTGCAGACAGCGATGGCCAGCGCGCTGGACGAGGCCATATTGAGCGCGGCCTCCGCTGCCAGTCTGGACCTTTCGGGCTTCGAGAAGATCGAGGAGATTCCCTATGACTTCACGCGCAGGCGCTTCAGCGTAAAGGCGCGGCTGGCAGGCGGGGCAGAGGAATGGATCTGCAAGGGCGCGGTCAAGGAAGTGCTGGAGGGCTGCAGCACGATCCGCTCGGGAGAGGGCACCCTGCTGCTGGACGCCGCCGCGCGGGAGAAAGTGGAGGCCTTCCTGCGCGCCAAGGGGGAAGATGGCTTCCGCACGCTGGCGCTCTCCACCGGACAGGAAGGCTCCGCCTGCCTCGAAGGGTTCCTGCTGTTCTACGATCCGCCCAAGCGCGGCATTGCCCGCACTGTGGCCGCCATGCTCCGCCGGGGGATCACGGTGCGGATCGTCAGCGGGGACAATCGCTATGTCAGCGGTCATATGGCCCGCATCATCGGCCTGCCCGAAGGCGAGGTGGTGACGGGCGAGCAGATCGCCGCGCTGGATGACGATGCTCTGGCCGCGCGGATTGGCGGCATATCGGTATTCGCCGAAGTGGAGCCCCAGCAGAAGGAGCGCATCGTGCGCGCCTTCCAGAAGGCGGGCCACGCGGTGGGCTATATGGGCGACGGGATCAACGATGCACCCGCCCTGCGCGCGGCCGATGTTGGCATATCGGTGGACAGCGCGGTCGATGTGGCGCGGGAAAGCGCGGATATCGTGCTGCTGCGGCCAGACCTCAACGCTATCCGGCGCGGTGTGGAAGATGGGCGAAGAACCTTTGCCAACACGCTGAAATATATCGCGATCACCACCAGCGCCAATTTCGGCAATATGGTCAGCATGGCGCTGGCCACTGTGCTGCTGCCCTTCCTGCCGATGCTGCCGGTGCAGATATTGCTCAACAATTTCCTGTCCGATCTTCCCGCCATCGCCATTGCCGGGGATGCGGTGGACAGGGAAAGGCTGGCCTCCGCCCAGAGGTGGGACATACGCCGCATCCGCAATTTCATGATCCTGTTCGGCCTGATCAGCACATTGTTCGATCTGGCGACCTTCGCCCTGTTGCGACTGGTGTTCCATGCGGACGAGGCGCATTTCCGCACCAGCTGGTTCGTCGTCTCGCTGCTGACGGAGCTGATGGCGCTGTTCGTTCTGCGCACCAAGCGGCCCTTCTGGCAAAGCGCGCCCGCGCGGCTGCTGCTGTGGAGCAGTGTCTTCGTGGCGGCGCTGGCGCTCGCTTTGCCCTATAGCGGGCCGATTGCGGCGCTGTTCGCCTTCGTGCCCCTGCCGCCCTTGCAGATGGCCGCCATGTTGGGGCTCGTGCTGCTCTATGCGCTGGTCACTGAAGTGGCCAAGCGCCGCCACCATCTGCAGGCCGATTGAGCATGAAGGGCTGGCGGCGCTGGGTAGTGGGCATCATTGTCGCGGCGGCGCTGCTGGGCATCGTGCTGCGCATGGGGGATCTGGAGAATTACGTGCGCCTGCTGCGCCAGTCCCAGCCGGGCTGGCTGCTGGTGGCGGTGCTGCTCCAGCTTTCCACTTATGCCAGCCTCGCCCTGGGCTGGCGCGAAGTGCTGCGTGCGGGGGATGGGCGAGCCCCTGCCTTGAAACTGCTGCTCCGCATCGCCTTTTCCAAGCTCTTCGCCGATCAGGCCCTGCCCACGGCGGGGATGGGCGGCAATGTGCTGCTGGTCGATCAACTGACCGCCGCCGGGGCTACGCGGGGCACTTCCATGGCGGTGCTGCTGATCTCGATCCGCGCTTATTACGCGGCCTATCTGTTGCTGGCGCTGGCCTGCCTGTTCCTGTTGTGGCTGCATGGGCAGGCGACCGCGCTGATGGCTGGGCTGGTGACGACTTTCATTCTGGTGGCTTTGGCCATTCCCGCGCTGGCCCTGTGGCTGCGCCGTCGGGGCAGCAAGCCGCTGCCTCCCGTTGTGGAGCGTATTCGCCCCATCGCCCAATTGCTGCAGACCATGGCGGAGGCGCCCGGCGCGCTGGTGGGGGACCGGGCGCTGCTGCTGCGGGTTACCGGCTTCAACGCGCTGGTCTTCCTGGCCGATATATTGACGCTCTATGCCTGCCTCAGGGCGCTGGGTGTGGACACGGGCGTGTCCACCGCCCTGATCGCCTTCTCGCTCGCCTCAATCGTGGTCACGCTGGGACCGATCCCGCTGGGGCTTGGGACGTTCGAGGCGACCAGCACCAGCACGCTGCATCTGCTGGGCGTCCCGATCGAGGCGGCGCTTTCCGCCACTTTGCTACTGCGCTTCCTGACCCTGTGGTTGCCGCTGGCCCCGGGCTTCATCCAGATGCACCGCATCACCCGTCCGCACCGCGATAAGCGGGCGGACGGGGATAAGCGTTCAGAGGGCGCGCCTTAGAGGCCAGTCTTAGAGACCGGCGCCGCCGATCTTGTAAGTCACCTGCAGGAAGGCGCTGCGGCCCACGCTGTCGAACCAGCTGATGTCGTAATAGGGATAGCTGGCATAGGTGGGGTCTTTCACCGGATTGCTGTCGAGCAGGTTCTTCACCGTGAGCGATGCCCGCAGGTGATCGGTGATGTCGTACTGGATCGTGGCGTTGTAGAGGAAGCTCGCCGGGATATAGGCGTCCTCGTCATAGTTCGGGATCTTGCCCAGCCGCTTGCCTTCCACGGTGGCTTTGAAGCGGTCCAGCGTCCAGTTGATGCTCGCCGTGCTCTTGTCGCGCGGCATGTAATAGCCGCTGTCATAGGCCAGCTTGTCGATGGGCAGATCGCCCGGATATTGCTGGAACGTGTGGTTGAACACATGGGTGTGCGACAGGGTCAGGCCGAAAGTGCCGAAGCTGGTCGGCAGGCTGCCCCGCACGGTCACGTCGATCCCGTCGGTCTTCTCGCGGGCGATGTTTACCGGGTTGACCGAAACGGCATCCAGCCGCCCTTCGTTCACGCCGCCGGCAAAGCGCTGCACGCGGGTGATGGCGTCCTGGCAGGTGGGCGAATTGATATCCACCGCGCTGCCGCCCATGGTCTGGCCGATGCGGCAATCCGCCTCATCACGCAGCAGCGTGTCGATGCTGAGATCCTGCACCTGATCGGCCAGCGAGACCCAGAAGTAATCGACTGACACATCGAAATTGCGCGAGGGCGCGAAGACGAGGCCCGCGTTGAACGAGCGGCTCTTCTCCGGCTTCAGGCTCTTGTTGCCGTTGCGCTGGGCCACGATGCCTTCATCGGCATAGCTACAATCGCCCAGTTCCTCGTCCGGTTCTTCCGTGCGGCACAGATAATAGTCGGTCGCCGCCGGGTGGGTATTGCCGGGGCCGGTGAAGACATAATGCAGGTCCGGCGCGCGGAAGCCGGTGCCATAGGCCGCGCGCAGCAGCAGCGATGACATGGGCCTTACTTCCAGCCCGGCATTATAGGTGAACTTGTTGATCGTATTGTCGGCAAAGCTGAAGGAATCATAGCGGCCTGCGCCGGACAGCTCGATGAAGCTGGTCACCGGAACGCGAAGCTCGCCGCCCACGGCCCAGTGAGTGCGGGTGCCGTAACCGTCGCTGTCCTTCAGCCCGTAATAATAATCGGTCAGCGCCAGCGGATCGGGATTCAGCTCGTAACCCTGGCCGCCATATTCGGCGACGGCGGCAAAGCCTACCGGACCGGCGGGAAGGTTGAACAATTCGCCATTGCTGATGGTGGCCTGCAGATTGTCCGTCCAGCTGCGCGGATTATAGACGCTGTAGACCGCGATGGAATTATACTCCGCCTCGGTCAGCGGGGTGTAGAGCCGCGCCGGATCTGCGTCGTAGATCGCATAGCCGGTGTCCGGATCGACGCCGAGCTGCTTGCCCAGGAACAGCTCGTTCGCCTTGGCGGCGATGATCTGCGGGAACTTCACGCGCGAGCGATATTGGCTGTGGTTGAACGACAGCTCGTAATTCCAGCTCTTGCCCAACTGGCCACGAATGCCCGGCGTGAAAGAGAAGGTTTCCTGCCGGTTGCGGGTCATGACATTGCTGAACCCGCCCGATTCCTCGGGCGTGAACTGGCGGGACCAGTCATCGAGGCGGCCGTCGAAGGCGTTGTAGAAGGTGGTGTCGCTGCTGCCCGAACTCGGCTGATAGGCCCAGTTCAGAACATCCGGCAGAAGCGAGACATTGCTGACGCCATATTGCACGTCGAGGAACAGTTCCTCATTGTCGGAAAATTCCACGCCCATGGAAGCGAAGCCGTTGAAGCCCTCGCGCCGGGAAATGATCGTGCCATAGCCGATCGAGGTGGAACTGCCGCAGAAATAGCCGGGGCCGTAATCGTCCAGATCGGGATCATAGGCGCCATAGCGGGCGCGCTGCGCGTAATAGGTGGAACCGCCGTTCAGGCCGGAAAGCTTGTCGCAGGTCGCCTTGCCGGGATCGACATATTCGTCATTTTCCGGATCGTAGCGCAGGAAGGTCCGGCGGGAGAGATCGTAGGACAGGGTGGGGTTGTCTGCCGTGCTGTCCTGGATCGAGCGGTCATAGGCCCAGAGCGGAAGCTGCAGCAGATATTCGCCGCCCGCGATGATGTGGAACCGGTCGTTCGACCAGCCGGTGGTAATGGTGGCCCGGTGGGATTCGCCGCCACCATGCTCGGTCATGCCGATGCGGTAATCCAGCGTGGTGCCGTCCACTTCCTTCTTCAGCTTGAAGTTGATGACGCCCGCGATGGCGTCGGAACCATAGATGGCGGAGGCACTGCCGCTCAGCACTTCCACCTGGTCGATCAGGCCGACCGGCAGGTTGGAAATGTCGGTGAAATTGCTACGCCCCTGATAGGGCAGGGGGAAGTCCGCGATGCGGCGGCCATTCACCAGCACCAGCGTGTGATTGGGGCCAAGGCCGCGCAAATCCACCTGCTGCGCGCCGGGCGTGAAGCTGGCGCCGCTGAAGCTCTGCTGGCTCTGCGTCTCGCCGCCATTCTGGGTCACGGCGCGCAGGATGTCCGGCACGCTGGTATAGCCATTGTCGCGAATGGTGTCGGCAGTGATCGTGGTAACGGGTGCAGGGCCTTCCTGCACGGAGCGCGGAATGCGCGAACCGATGACCAGAATCTCGCCGCTATTGGCGGCATCGTCATCCTGAGCCCAGGCGGGCGTTGCGGCCAGCGTCAGGCAGCCGCCCAGGAAAAGTGCGGCCTTGAGGGAAAATTTGCGCGGAACGGACATCGAATACCCCATATGTTGCCCTGTAAATCAGTGCCCGGGGCGACCCCTCCTTTTCGCTCAGGCAAAGGGATTCAACAGAGGGCGCGGAAAATTTCAATCAATATGTCGATCTTTGGCCTCAAATTGCGCATAGTAGGCATCAACCTGTAACATTTTGCCCACATCCTGCGGGATTTCGGGTGTCCGGTCTGGAGGCTGTATGCGGTTGCGCAAGCTGATCGCGCTGGTTGTGGCGGCGCTGCTTTTCCCCGTTCTCACTGCATTTCCCGCTGCGGCGAAGGATCGCGGTTATCAATATTACGTAGTGGGGAATCCCGCCGCGCCGACTCCGGGCAAGGTTTCGGGCGGGCTGCTGCTTATGGGCGGCGGGGACCGCAACAATGATGCGATGCGCTGGTTCGTGGCCAAGGCGGGCGGTGGGCATATCGTGGTGCTGCGCGCATCCTATGCCGGTGAGATCGGCGACGAATTCTATACCGATATTGGCGGCGTGACCTCGGCGGAGACGCTGGTGTTCTCCAGCCGTAAGGCCGCGAGTGATCGCAAGGTGCTGGACACTATCCGCAAGGCGGACGGTATCTTCATCGCGGGCGGGGACCAGTCCAATTACGTGCGCTTCTGGAAGGGCACGGAAATCGCGAAGCTGCTGGATGCGCATGTCGCGGCGGGCAAGCCGATTGCAGGCACCAGCGCTGGCCTCGCCATGCTGGGGGAGAAACTCTACGGCGCGATGGACGGCGGCAGCATCACCAGCCTGCCCGCGCTGGCCGATCCCTTCGGCCCGGCCGTGACGATGGAGGAGGATTTCCTGCATCTCCAGCCGCTGCACCGGGTCGTGACCGATACCCATTTCAAGGAACGGGACCGGCTGGGACGCCTCTTCGCTTTCCTCGCCAAGGCGCAGGCCGGGGAAGGGGCGGACAAGGCCTCGATGTTCGGCCTGGGCGTGGATGAAAGCGCGGCCCTGGCGCTCGACGCGGATGGCACAGCCCGGATCTATGCAACCGATCCGCAAGGCATTGCCTGGCTGGTGGACGGCTCTTCGCTCAAGGGCCTCGCTCCCGGCGGCCCGCTGGAGGCGCCGCGCATCCGCGTAGTGGGCATCGGGCCGAAATCCGTGCTCCATCTGCCCGAGCGCAGGGTCGACAATCCGCTTTTCGTGC
This sequence comes from Sphingomonadales bacterium 63-6, assembly GCA_001898545.1. Lineage (GTDB taxonomy): Bacteria > Pseudomonadota > Alphaproteobacteria > Sphingomonadales > Sphingomonadaceae > Andeanibacterium. Next base: position 10,713 of record MKUB01000179.1, read on the forward strand.
GCGACTATTTCGCGAGCAAGGGCAAGTTCGGGATCGTGCCGATGTGGTCTCTGGCCATTCATGGCGGGGCAGGGGTGCTGGAACGCGGCGACCTGACGCCGGAAAAGGACGCAGCCTATCGTGCAGGGCTAAACGCGGCATTGGCGGCGGGTAGCAAGGTGCTGGAACAGGGCGGCGCGGCGCTGGATGCGGTGCAGGCCGCGGTTCAGGTGTTGGAAGACGATCCGCTGTTCAATGCCGGGCGCGGCGCGGTGTTCACGGCGGAAGGCAAGAACGAGCTGGATGCCGCCATCATGGATGGCAAGACGCAGAAGGCGGGCGCCGTGGCCGGGGTCACGCATACACGCCACCCCATCGCCCTGGCCCGCGCGGTGATGGACAAGAGCCGCCATGTCATGCTGACCGGCGCGGGCGCGGATAAATTCTCGCAGGAACAGGGGCTGGAACAGGCCGATCCATCTTGGTTCCGCACGGAGGAGCGCTGGCAGCAATTCGAGGCCTGGCGCAAGAAGCAGCAGGCCGGGATCGATCCCACTCATATGTATGGGACTGTGGGCGCCGTGGCGCTCGATCTGGAGGGCAATCTGGCGGCGGCCACATCCACTGGCGGCACCACCGGCAAGCGCTGGGGCCGAGTGGGCGATTCCCCGATCATCGGGGCGGGCACCTATGCCAAGAACGGCCAATGCGCCGTATCGGCCACCGGCACGGGCGAATATTTCATTCGTGAAAGCGCCGCGCGTCAGGTGTGCGACAGGGTGGCCTGGAATGCCGAGAGCATCAGCCAGGCGGCGCAATCCACCATCATGGCCGTGGGCGCTATCGGCGGCGATGGCGGGCTGATCGCCATGGGCGCGGATGGCACGGCGGCTTTCGCGATCAACGATCTGGGCATGTATCGCGGCAAGGCCTCTTCCGCCGAACCGGCCCAGACGGCGATCTATGCGGATGAAGGCTTTGCCGATTGATGGCCGGTTCGCCCCCGCGCCTTGACGAGACGGACGAGCGGCTGCTCGCCCTGCTACGCGTCGATGCGCGGCGGCCCATCGCGCAGCTGGCGAAGGATCTCGATATATCGCGCGGGCTGCTCTATTCGCGGCTCGCCCGGCTAGAGGATGAAGGGGTGGTCGCGGGCTATACGGTGCGCCTTGGCCCCGCCTTCTCGGGCAGCCGGGTGCGCGCCCATATGATGATCAAGACCCTGCCGCGCTGCCACCGGGAAGTGGAGCAGGCGCTGGCGGAAATTCCCATGGTGCAGGCGGTGTTTGCCATCAGCGGCGAATATGACGTGATCGCCCTGCTGGAGGCGGAGGATACCGCCCATCTCAACGATCTGATTGACGAGATCGGCCTGCTGGAAGGGGTGGAACGGACCACTACTTCCGTGATCCTGGCGACGAAGCTGGAGCGCTAGGGCAGGGGGATATCCCGGCCTCAGCCCGCGTGATCCGCCGTGGCGAGATTGGCCGCCACCTTTTTGAGCAGCAGCAGCATGGCGGCCTGTTCTTCCTCGGTCAGAGTGCCGAAGGTCTGGTCGATCAACTGGCGGCGCAGCGGCTCGGTTTTCGCGGCGGCTTCGTTGCCTTTGGCGGTGATATGGATGAATTTGGCGCGGCGATCTTCCGGATCGGGCTTGCGTTCCACCAACCCGTCCCGCTCGAGTCCATCGATAGCTTCGGTCACTGTGCGGGGGGACTGGTTGAAGAATTCCGCAATGTCGGTGGCGCGCAGCGGGCCCCTTTTCTGCAGGCAAAGCAACAGCTTGGTCCGCGCAAGCGACGCGCCCTGGTCCGCCATGCGGCGATCCACCGTCCGCATGAGGTCCAGATAAAGTTCCGCAAAGGCGGAAACGAGAGGTTCTAAGTCGGACATTAGTGAGGGCCCACAATATATGGGATTGCCATATGCTGCAATTGCGAGCATCTGGCAAGCAGTTCCGGCTCCTGCGTGAGTCGTTCGAAAGGATCATGAGACAGTGACGAGCCCCACCGCCGAAGATTTCGGTGCAGACGATGCCGCGTCAGCAGCCGAACCGAAGCAGTCCCTCCTCAAGCGCAGGGGAGTGCGGATCGTCATCCTGGGCGTAGCCATCGTCGCGCTGGTGCTGGGCGCGAGCTGGTTCGCCAATTTCTGGATGGTGGGCCGCTATCAGCAGAGCACGGACGATGCCTATGTGCAGGCAGACGCGGTGATCGTGGCCCCCAAGGTGGCCGGTTATGTGGAAAAGGTCTTCGTGGCGGACAATCAGGCCGTGAAGGCCGGCGATGCGCTGTTCAGCATCGATCCGCGCGATTATCGCTCGCAGGTCGCGCAGGCACAGGCGCAGATCGACGTAGCCAAGGCCAGCGCGGAAGGGCTTCGCGCCCAGATCGCCGAGCAGCTCGCCGCCGTGGACGGCGCCCGGGCCCGCCTCGTTTCGGCCGAAAGCGACCTGCGCTTCGCCAAGACCATCCGTGACCGTTACGAGGCGCTGGCCGCCACGGGTGCGGAATCGCGTGAGACTTTCGCGGAAAAGCGCAGCCAGTATGAACGCGCGGAAGCCGCTCTCGCCGCCCGCAAGGCCGATCTGGTGAGCGCGCAGCGCCGCGTCACCACATTGCAGGCGCAGATCACGCAGGCGGGCGCACAGGCGGAAGGCAGCGTGGCGCAGCGCGCTGCGGCTGAAGTCGACCTCGGTTCCACTGTGGTACGCGCCAGCATTGCCGGCCGCATCGGCAACAAGACGGTGCAGCCCGGCCAGTTCCTGCAGCCGGGCACACGCACCATGTCCATCGTGCCGCTGGAACAGCTTTATATCACCGCCAATTTCAAGGAAACGCAGGTGGGCCTGATGCGCCCCGGCCAGCCGGTGAAGATCGAGATCGACGCGCTGGAAGGCGTGGAACTGCATGGCAAGGTGGAAAGCTTCGCGCCCGGCACCGGCGCGCAGTTCTCCCTGTTGCCGCCCGAGAACGCCACCGGCAATTTCACCAAGATCGTTCAGCGCATTCCGGTGCGGATTGCCGTGGATGCAGGCCCCGAAACGCGCGCCCTGCTGCTGCCCGGCATGTCTGTGCATGTCTCGGTCGATACGCGTTCGGCCAAGGGCGCGCTGAAGAAGATCGAGCGTGAACAGAAGGCCCTGGAGCAGGCGAAGAAGTAATGGCCTCCGCCGCCGCCTCGATGGACGCGCCCGCTACAAAGGGTGGGCGCCCCGCCAATGCCGACCTCAGCGCATGGCTGGCCGTGATGGCCGGCACGCTGGGCGCGATGATGGCCACTCTGGACATCTCCATCGTCAATTCGGCCTTGCCTACGATCCAGGGCGAGATCGGGGCCAGCGGCACGGAAGGCACGTGGATCGCCACGTCCTTCCTCGTCGCCGAAATCATTATCGTGCCGCTGTGCGCATGGCTTGAACGATTGCTGGGCCTGCGCCGCTTCCTGCTGATTTCCGCGGTACTCTTCACGGCCTTTTCGGTGCTGTGCGGCATTGCCGACAATCTGACGACCATGATCATCGGCCGCGCAGGGCAGGGCCTTGCCGGTGGCGGCATGATCCCCACGGCAATGACCATCATCGCCACGCGCCTGCCGCGCCATCAGCAGCCGATCGGCACTTCGCTGTTCGGGGTTACAGCCATTCTCGGCCCGGTCGTCGGCCCTCTGCTGGGCGGCTGGCTGACCGAGGAATTCAGCTGGCACTATGCCTTCCTGATCAACGTGCCCATCTGTGCCTTTCTGGTCATCCTGCTGCTGGTCGGCCTGCCGAACGAGAAGATGCGGCCGGAGCTGCTCAAGGATGCGGACTGGCTGGGCCTGGTCGGCCTCTCCGTGGGCCTGGGCTGCATGACCGTGGTGCTGGAGGAAGGCAATCGCGAACAGTGGTTCTCCTCTTCCCTCATCATCAAGCTCACTGTGGTTTCGGCCATCGGCTATGCCATGATGCTGGTGGGGCAGTTCCGCGCGAAAAGCCCGATCATCCGGCTGGCCTTGCTGTTCGACCGGCAATTCGGCGCGGTGGTGGTGATGGCGGTGATGCTGGGCATGGTCATCTACGGCACCTCCTATGTCATCCCGCAATTCCTGGCCTCCATTGCCGATTACAACGCCCTGCAGGCGGGCAAGGTGGTGATGATCTCGGGCATCCCGTCGATGATGATGATGTTCCTGGCGCCGCTGATGATGCGTTATCTGGATATACGTTTCGCCGTGATCGCGGGGCTTCTGATCCTGTCGCTCAGTTGCTGGATTGATACTGCGCTTACCGCCAATTCCGTGGGCGGAGATTTCGTGGACTCACAGCTTTTACGCGGCGTGGGCACGGTGATGGCGTTCCTGTTCCTCAATCAAGCGGCCATATCGTCCGTGCCGCCGCAATATGCGGGGGATGCCTCCGGCCTGTTCAATGCCGCGCGTAACATCGGCGGCTCTCTTGCACTGGCGGCCATCGCCACGGTGCAGGAACAGCGCCTGTGGTTCCATTCGCGCCGTATCGAGGAAACGATGCAGGCCAACAGCGTTGCCGTGCAGGAACATGTGTCCGGCATGGCGCAGATGCTGGGCGGGCCAGAGGCGGCCTTGCGCGCCATTTCCGGCTCCATCACCCGCGACGCGCTGGTGATGACCTATAACGACATGTTCTGGCTGCTCGCGGTGGGCATCCTGATAGTCACTCCGCTTGTCCTGCTGCTGAAGCCGCTGCCCAAGGACATTTCCGCCGCTCCGGCCCATTGAGACAACCAATGCGATATTCGAACCGCTATCTGATCCTTCCCGCCCTGCTGACGTTGGGCGCCTGCACTGTAGGGCCGAACTATGCCGGACCGCCCGCGCTGGGCTCCGCTTCCGGCGGGGACGGCTATGTGCGCGGCGCGGGCGATTTCGCTCAGGCCGAACCGGCGCTGGCCGATTGGTGGACCGCGCTGGGCGATCCCGTGCTGGACGAACTGGAAAAGCGGGCGCTGGCGGGCAGCCCGGACCTCGCCGCGGCGCAGGCCCGTATTGGTCAGGCACGGTCGTCGCTGGCCGCGGACAAGGCGGGGGGCAAGCCTTCCCTCTCGGCGATGGGCGTTGCCGCCCATGTCCGCATTCCCGATCTCGGCAATGGTTCGCAGGACGGCGAAACCCCCACGACCGAGGAATCCGGGGGGACGACGTCCACGAATATTTTCAATCTGGGCCTCAATGCGGCTTGGGAAATCGACCTTTTCGGTGGCCAGCGCCGCAAGGATGAGGCGTCCCGCGCAGAACTGGCGGGTGCGGAGGCCAGCGCGCAGGACGCACGGGTCAGCCTGACCTCTGCCGTGGCCAGCGCCTATCTGGAATATCGCGACCGCCAGCAGCGGCTGGAGCTTGCTCAGTCGGCAGTGGCCCAGCGCGAGGAACTGGCCACTTTCGCTCGCCAGCGTTTCGAGCTGGGGGCGGGGACTTCCCTGGAAGTCGAACGCGCCCATTCCGCGCTGGAACAGGCGCGCCAGCAGGTCGCTCCACTGAAGGCTCAGGCGGACAGCTTCGCCAATGCGCTGGCCATTCTGGCGGGCGAAGTGCCGGGCGCGGTCGATAGCTTGCTGGAACGTCCTGCGGCCATTCCGCTGCCGCCCGCCAGCATTGCGGTGGGCAATCCGGCGGATTTGATCCAGCGCCGCCCGGACATCCGCGTTGCGGAACGGCGGTTGGCGGCCGAAACGGCGCGGATCGGCGTGGCGGAAGCGGCGCGTTTCCCTCGCCTGAGCTTCATGGGCATTCTGGGCGTCGGCGGCACAAGCGTAGAAGACCTCACTCACCTTGACGATTTTACCGCCATCGCCGCGCCGATGCTGCAATGGAACTTCCTGGATTTCGGCAAGGCCAAGGCTCAGGTCGGTCAGGCGGAAGCCCGGCGCGATCAGGCGGAGGCAATGTATCGCGGGACTGTGCTGGGCGCATTGCGCGATGTGGAAGATGCCCTCGCAGCCTTCCGCGCCTCGCGCGAGACAGTGGCCAGCCTCGCCCGCGCGGAAGCCAGCGCGGCCAAGGTCGAGGAGCTGGAACGGCAGCGTTTCGATCTGGGGGCAACCGGCAAGCCCACTTATCTGGAAGCGGAACTGGCGCATAATGCCGCTCAGCAATCGCTGGCCCAGGCGCGTGCGCAACTGACGATCAATTTTGTCACCTTGCAAAAGGCATTGGGCCTTGGCTGGCAATCAAATGATTGATTTAAAAATATAAATATGGGAATGGGTGGCTAGTAAATATCCGCCACCCATCTTTCCGCAGGGCCGGCCCGGTAACGATATGGACTGTGTAACATGTGTAACACCGTCTATTACCGTAAATAACTTACCCCCCGCTCGAATAGCCGCAATTGCCCGGCCAACGCAGTGTCCCGGCGGCATCTGCGCGTTCATGCCGTGAATGAGGAAGGCATGATCATGTTCCGTTTTGGGGAGATGGTTATGGGGAAGGTCGGCTCGGTCCGCAGGAATTGGATGTGGTCTGCCGCGGGGGTGGCGCTGGTGTGCGGACTGCTTCCGCAAGCTGGCAATGCGCAGTCGGCGCAGGCTCAGCAGAACGACAAGGATGAAGGTGCGGGGATCGTCGTCACGGCATCCCGTTCCGGCGAGGGCGTGCGTGCCGATCAGCTGGGCTCCTCAGTTGCCATTCTGGACAATGAAGCCCTGCAGGAACGGCAGACGCGCATCGTGTCCGACATCCTGCGCGACGTGCCCGGCGTCGCGGTCAGCAGGCTTGGAGCTGTGGGTGCGCAGACCCAGGTCCGCCTGCGCGGCTCTGAAGGCAATCACGTGCTGGTGCTGGTCGACGGCATCGAAGTGGCCGACCCCTATATGGGCGAATATGATTTCGGCACGCTGATCGCCGACCCTGCCGCCCGGATCGAGGTGCTGCGGGGGCAGCAAAGCTCGCTCTATGGATCGGACGCGATTGGCGGCGTCATTCACTACATCACTCTTTCTGGTCGCGAAGCTCCGGGCATCAGCCTGCGGGGCGAGGGCGGCTCCTTCGGCACGGTGAGCGGGGCAGTGCGCGTGGCGGGGGCGTCCGATACGGTCGATTATGCCGTGTCGAGCAGCCTCTATGGCACTCAGGGCTATCCCACGGCGCGGGGCGGCAGTCGTGACATCGGTTCCACCAGCGTGGGCGCCAGCGCCAAGGTCAACTGGACGCCGAGCGAGAATTTCAAGCTCAGCGGGGTGCTGCGCTACAGCTATACCGATGCCGATACCAACAATAGCGACGATGATCCGACCAGCCCCCTGTTCGGCTATACGAAGGACAGCCCCGGCGTCCATTACGTCAACGAGGCGATCTATGGCCTGCTTTCGGCAGAGCTGACCGCGCTGGATGGGCGCTGGACCAACAGCCTGACGGGTCAGTTCGCGGACACTACCCGCAATGGCTATAAGGCCGAGGGTCTGGATTATGGCGACAAGGGTCGCCGCTACAAGGGCAGCTTCGTATCCAGCTTCCGCTTCGACAGTGATGCGATCACGCACCGCCTGACGGGCGCGGTGGATGTGGAACGGGAGGAGTTCCAGAACACCTCGCCAGCCTCGCCCGGGGTCTTCACTGGCAAGCGCAATACGGACAATGTCGGCCTGGTCGGCCAATATGAACTGACGGCGGGGGCATTCTCGGGCGGTGCTTCCATCCGGCATGACGACAATAACCGTTTCGCCGATGCGACGACCTGGCGAGTGCAGGGCAGCTATCGCCTGCCCACCGGAACGCGAGTCCGCGGCGCCTATGGCACGGGGGTGAAGAACCCCGGCTATTTCGAACTCTATGGCTATATGGACGGAACCTATATCGGCAATCCAAACCTCAAGCCCGAGGAATCCGAAGGCTGGGAGGCAGGCCTTGAGCAAAGCTTCGCTGATGGCAAGGCCACTCTGGGGGCGACCTACTTCGATTCCCGCCTGAAGCACGAGATTTACACGACCTATCCGGCCCCCGATTACGTGGCGACGCCCAGCAATCGCACCACGGATTCCAAGCAGCACGGGGTGGAAGTGTTCCTGGCCGCGCGGCCTCTGCCGCAGATACGGATCGACGCATCCTATACCTGGCTCAAGGCCGAGGAGAACGGGGTGGAGGAAGTCCGCCGGCCCGGGGACATCGCCAGTTTCAATGCTACCTGGTTCAGCAAGGATGACCGTTTCTCCACCACGGTGACGGTGCGCTATAATGGCCGGACGAATGACGTGGCCTATACCGACCCAAGCTGGGTGCCGGTGACCGTCTCGCTCAAGCCCTTCACGCTGGTGAATTTGAGCGCGCGTTACGAGTTGCTGGAAGGCCTGTCGATTTCCGGCCGGGTGGAGAACCTCCTCAACGAGAAGTACGAGGAAGTGTTCAGCTTCGTCACGCCGGGCACCACGGCCTATGCCGGGATAAGCGCCCGGTTCTGACCGGGTGCGCCATTCCATGGTCCTGCCGCGACTGGCTACGCGGTATGTTCTGCCGCTCTTCCTGCCGCTGGCAGGCTGTGCGCATGTGTCTCCCCCGGTGGCGAGTCCGGGGGAGATGCTCGCTTATGAGCTGACGCTGGCCGTCTCACCCCAGGCCAGTTGGGCAGGATGGCATGGCGGGGCCGGGGAGGAATCCGGGATCTACCTCCAGCCGCTCGACGAGGATGGTGTGCTTCAGGGGCAGTCCCTGCGCCTGAGCAGCGAGGGCAAGACCTTCGCCTATGAGCCGGACCTGATCCTTGCCGGGGGCTCTCCCGTGGCGGCGTGGTATCAGAAGAACCCTTTCACCAACGAGCTTTCGGCCTGGCTTGCCCGGCTGGCCCCCTCCGGGCAGCGCGCATGGCTCGTGCCGCTGGAGCAGGGGGCGGATTGGTCTCGCAATCCCGTGGTTCGCCAGGCTGGGGACCGGCTGTTGGTCGCATGGATCGGCCAGCCGTCCGAAGGCACATCCGCGCGCGATCCGGCGATCGTGTATCGCGAGTTCTCCCTTGCCGGAAAGCCTCTCACCCCGCCGCGCGAAGTGGGCCGGGCGGATCGCGATACGTGGAACCTCAATGCCACCTTGGCGGGCGGGGCGATGGTCCTCGTCTATGACGCGGCTGGCGCGAGTGAGGTCAACGAATTGCAGCTGATCGAGGTAACCGGGAAAGGTGCCCGTCAGGTTCAGCTCACTCCAGACGATGGCCATGCCTCGCTCTATCCCGATCTGCAGGTGAACGATGCGGGCATCGCCGCGCTTACCTGGTTCGACGAGCGGGACGGCAATCGCGAAGTCTATCTTTCCGTCGGGCCGCTCGCGGATTTCCTCGCCGGGCATATGCCGCCGCCGATCCGTGTGACCCATGGCGAGGGGGAATCCATCGGCGCCTATCTCGCCTGGAACGGCGACCGGATCGGTCTGGTGTGGAGCGACGAGGCAGGTGGCGAACGGCGCATCTTCGCGCAAGGCTTCGATAGTGCAGGCAAGCCGCTGGGCGCCGCGCGTCAGCTTTCCAATGGTCCCGGACAATCTTCTATCCCGGCCATCCGCGCGAGCGGGGAGGGGTTCCTGGTCGCCTGGAACCACTACGAGATGGAAGGGACGGGTGGCCATGCGCAGGCCATCTGGTCCCGCCCACAAATCGCCCGCTTCGATCCCTAGGCTGTTGGGGCGAGTGTCAGGATTGGGGTGATGTGGATGTGTCACCTTTTCGGACAGGAAACTGCCCCGTTTCGTTCGAGGCGTGTCAGCCCCTTTCGGCCCGGTTTTAAGCCATTTCCCGGCACCGAGCGCGGCCTTGACTGTAACCTTTCGTTTCGGGCTTTCGTGCGCCGTTTGTGCCTCTGGGCAAGGCGAGCGCTCATGAGGTTCAGAGAGGCAGGGCAGGGCGGGTGCAAGGCGGTCCATCGCATAGGATAGACCCGATTTCGGGATATGTAGGAAAGTGTTTTATGGCGAAGCGGGCGATGGCAAGCCACTGAAGTAGCCTGCGCGGATAAGACGACTTTGCGGACGTTAGTGAGGGCGCGAAAAAATCCATTCGTCGGCAAAGCATTCGAAAGTCTCATCACGCAGATAAAACAAGAAATGACGGGTTCCTACTTTTTCACGGTTCGTGGAAATCCAATCTGTGGGTGCGCGCGCCAGCGGGTCTATTCCCACGACTTCGTAAAACTCGCCCCATTCTGGAGCGATACCGCTATAACGGCATTGGCCGAGATACCAGCCTTCGTCATTGGGGTCTCCAAGCCGCCATTCAGAGCATCCTCCGAAGGTCAGGTGCCGCGTTCGCCTTGCTCGGCTTCGAACTGAAAAGGATTGAGGAGAAACGAAATCGCGACGTCAAACCCCCGCAAATCGATGAGTGGGTCAGGAGCGTTTGGCCCAGCGTTCCAATCCTGATTCAGGCGTATGAATGTCCAGTCTATCACAAACTCTTCTTGTCAGTTTTGACCACCGCTCGCCACAACGAAAACGCCTAAAGCCGCCCGTCCGTACACGATGAAATTGCGGACGCTTTGAAGTCATTGTAATGTTCAGGATGGGAGGCGCTGATGTCTCAAGCTGAACGAATGAATTCCGCTTCAAATGCTTGGGAAGCCGATCCTTGGGATGCTTTCGATGCGATCACGGAAGTGCAACTGACGGGATTCCGCGAGCGAGCGGCAAAGGCTATTGAGTGGACGTCGATGCGCAACGCAGCCGCATCTGTATTCAGCATTGAAATTGAAAAGCTTATTGGTGCTGACGCCGTATTTTTCGCTACGCATGATGGCGAGGAACTGCTGCTGATGCAGTCAGTTTGGCATGGCTTTCCTGATCCGCCAGAATGGCGATTGGCGACACGAGCAAACGGAAGCGACGACCAATGGTCATCGTGGGGTCATTTTGCTGATCTGCCGGACACTTGGCAGCTGCTGCCAAGCGACAGTTAACCACCCTATTGCTGCCTTCCCAAACCTCTGTGGTGATTTGGCTAAGGGGTTTCGTCCGCTCCCCACAACAAAGCGGTCTTTGCGGCGAGTACGAAGCCCAAGTTCAAAAACCGTTCTCGCTGGGAGAATGCTCTCGGATTTGTTCTGATCGTTGCGGGATCGCCCACAAGAATGAACCTGCCCGATGCCGTCTAGGCAGCCTTCAAGGCGGCACCCAGCCGCCGTTCCCGCCAATTCCAGCCCAGCAGCAACAGCAGGAATAGCGTGGCCGGCCAGAGGAGGTTTCCGGCCGAGAGCGCCGGGAGTTTCGGAGGCTGGGGCGTGCGGATGGTGGGTGTGCGGTCTTCCTCCGCCATCACTTGCCCGCTGAGCGGTGGCGCCTTGGAAGGCGCATTGCCGCCGGGGGCTTGCTGCGCGGAGGGCCGCGTCGGAGCCTGCCGCGAACGGGGGGAGGGAGCCTGACCCGGAGCGCCTGCCTGTTGTTGCGGCTGGGCAGAGGCATTGCGGGCCACCAGATCGCGGGCCTGCTGGCGCTCTGCAGCCTCGCGGGCATCGTTGCGGTTGGCGAAGTCGCGCAGTTCCTGTGCTGCGCTTTCGATCGAGCGGCCCATTGCCTTCTCGAAGGAGGCGCGCGCCTTGGCGATTGTATTGGCGGGCACACCGCTGCGCTCGGCTTCCTGCATCACATATTCCAGCAGCCGCCCATTGCCGCAGGAAACAGCCGTGCAATTCACGCCGTGGGTAGTGACATTTTCCAGATATTCGCTGACCAGCTTGCTGCGGGTCGCCTCATCCGCCTTCCAGTAATCCTTGCGGATCGTCTCGATCATGCGGGCAGTGATGTCCTGATAGGCGAAGGGGGAATTCTTCTCGAAATAGGCCTTCATCCCCATGTTGCGCTTGTCCAGCACATAGGTCTCGTAGGTTTCCTGCCACATGGCATCGTCCACCACATCGCTGGCGGTGGCATCCCAGCCCCAGAGATATTCGACGAATTCGCGCATGGCGCCCGCGCCGGCATAGCCTTCCTTCTGCATCCCCTCGATCCAGGTCGGGTTGACGTAGCGGGAACGGAATTCGCGGCCGATGAAAGTATCCAGCCCGGTCATGGCTGGCTTTCCAGGATCGCGCGTGTCGGTGATCTGCAGGTCCGGCGTCGTGCCATCGAGGCTGCGCACGGCGGAGGCGAGGCCGCCCATATACATGAACATGTCATCGTTATCGAGCGTGCCGTAAAGCATGGTCGAGTTGGAATGGACGATGGTTTCGGTGCCGGAAATCGCCAGCCGGAAGACGTCGGGCATGGGCTGGCCCCAATAGCCATTGCCATAGCCGTGGCCCATCTTGCGGATATAGTCATTGGCGAAGCCCGCCTCATCATCCCACGATCCGCTGGCGGCCACAATGCTGGATGTGTTGAGGTTGTAGCTGCCGGGCGGCTCGTCGAAGATGCGCACTCCGGCCATCTTGTCTGCCTCTTCGGGGGCGACGCCCTTCTCGATCAGCACGCGTTTGATTTCGAGGTAATGCTGGCGCACCTGATTATCGGCCTCGTCCAGCGCCTTCACCTTCTGGACGGCCTCGTCCATCAGGCGCGTGACATTGCCGAACAGACCTTCGGCGGCGGAGGCGATCACGATGTCCACGCGCGGGCGGCCCAGCTGTTCGCGCGGGATCACCTCCACGCCCACCACCTTGCCGCGCGGGTCCCACACCGGCTTGGTGCCGAGCAGATAGAATATCTGCGATTCCAGCACGCCTTCATGGCGCATGGTTTCGTCCCCCCAGATCACGAAGGAGACCTTGGAAGGGTATCTGCCGTTCTTGCGGAAGGATTTCTGGAGCAGTTCCTCGGCCAGTTTCGAGCCCATTTCCCATGAGGCGGGCTTGGGCACCTTGTCGGGATCGATGCCGTAGAAATTGGCGCCGGTCGGATAGGAATCCGGGTTGCGGATCGGCTCTCCTCCCTTGCCCGCGGGCACGAAGCGCCCGGCAAGGCCGAGCATCAGCCCGTCCAGCTCGCGCGGGCCGGAAGCGAGGATGCGCTGGCGCATATCGTCGGCAAAGGTCTGCTGCACATCGGGCAGGGCGGAGCGGTCCACGCTCATGATCGCCTTCACCGTGCTGTCCACGGCATCGGGCACCGGAGTACGGCCGAAGGCGTGCATGCCATAGGGGATGATCTGGCCGCGCAGTTCCAGCAGGTAGTCCTCCACCTGATGGAGCTGCGCGTCGGTCCATTCGACATCGGGATCGAGCCCGACATCCTTGGCCACGCCCAGCTTCACGGCCTGTTCGCGGGCCTGCTTGCCATAGATGCGGGCGAGTTCGGGGTTCTTGCTTTCGTTCTTGGTGTGGTCGTTGAGCAATTCGCTCAGCTTGGCGAGGTCTTCGGTCAGTCCGCCTTCGGTGAAGGGGGGCACCATGTGATCGACCAGCGTGGCCATGCCGCGCCTGCGGGCAACCAGCCCTTCGCCCACTACGTCCACATTGTAGATATAGAGGTCCGGCAGGTCCGAAATCAGCGCGTCGGGCGCGTCTTCCTCGCCCAGACCCGCATCGCGCCCGTCGAGCCATTCGAGCGTGCCGTGAGTGCCGATATGCACCACCGCATCCGCTCTGTAGCCATTGCGCAGCCAGGCATAGGTGGCGACATATTGGTGCGGCGGGGCAAGGTCCGTCGCGTGATAGAGCTTTTCCAGATCCTCGCCCCAGGCGCGATTGGGCTGCGGCATCAGCATCACATTGCCGAATTGCACGCCCGGCACGATCAGGTTGACGCGGCCCTCCCGGCGCTCGGTCATCAGCTTGCCGTCCGCCGGATCGCCCCAATCCTTCAGGATCTTGGCGCGCAGGCTGGGGGCAAGGGCGTCCAGCCATTTGCGATAATCTTGCACATCCACGCGATTGGCGCCGCCCTGCGCGATCATTTGCTCCAACTCGCCCGGCGCATCGCTGCCCACATTGCGGGCCTTGGTGGTGATCTGCGCCAGCACCTCGTCCGCCGAAGGGGCGGGGCCGCCAATGTCATAGCCTTCTGCCGCCATGCGCTGGAGGATATTGGCCAGCGTTTCCGCCACATTGAGATAGCTCGCGGAAATGCCCGCCTTGCCCGGCGGGTAGTTGTAATAGATCAGCGCGACCTTCTTTTCCGCATTGGGCTTGCGCGACAGTTCCGCATATTTCAGCCCTCGGCTGACGGCCATTTCCACGCGGGAGCGGATCGGGCTGGTGATGACGGAATTCAGCCCGGTCAGCGGGTCCAGCACCTTCTCCTTCGTGCCCACCACCGTCGGGGCGATGGTTCCGGCGAGTTCCGGGGAGGCGAGGTTGAAAGTGCCTTCAAAGGCGGAGAGACCCTGCGGAGAATTGCGCCATTCCTCCTCGCTGCGGCCATAGAGGCTGATCAGGTTGAGGACCGGGATGCCCACACCTTCCAGAACCGACGCAGACTGCGCATCGTTGAACTGGAAGAACAGGCCCAGCCCGACATCGGCGCGCACATCCCTGCCTTCGCCCAGCAGCTTCTGGAAGGCAACGGCACCCGGATAGCCGAACACCGGGATGGCTTCCGCGCCTCGCCGTTCCACTTCCGCGATCAGGGCGTCCAGCAGGCCGGTATCGCCTGTGTAGTAATTGGCTTTAAAGAACCCCACGGCCACGCGAGGGGCGCCCGGGCGCAGCTTGCCATTCGCGGCGCGCCAGTTCTGGAATTCGTCCCATGTGGCAAAGACGCGGCCCGTTTCCCCATCGGGGTAGTAATAGCCGAAATCGAGCGAGGGCTCGGGATCGGGTAGAGTATCGAACCCGGCAATCCCCGCCTTGGCCAGCGCCAGCTTCATCAGGGCCAGTTGGTTCTTCGGCCCGCCATGTTCCCAATAGGCGCGCGCGCGCGGCACCCATGTAACGCCCAGATTGGCGAAGAATTCCTCGCTCTGCAGGCCCTGGCCGACGCCGAGCACCGTGCCCTTCTTGCTGACCGTGCTCACCAGATCGAGCTGCTTCTCCTCGTCGAAGCGGCGCAGCATCTGCTCGTTCATGATGTCGTAGACCAGCACATTGCTGGCCGCGAGCTTGGCCGGATCGACTTCCCCGTAAGTGGATTCCGCCAGGAATTGCAGTTCGACCTTGCCCTTCAGATCGGGGCGTTCTTCCATCAGCTTGCGAAAAGCGGCCAGCGTGCCGGGGATGTTCCCGTCCGAAAAGACGTAGCCCAGCCTGACAGGCTCTGCCTGCTGCGCCTGAGCGGCAGCGGGCAGCAATAACAGGGCGAGCAGCAGGGCCTTAAGGGTTCGGAGCAGCGACATTGCCTGCAGGCGCGCCTTCCTTCGGGGGCGTTTCGGCATCGGGCACGTAGATGATCTGACCGTTGGCGAGGCGATAGGCGGCGCCGAGACGCTCGCCATCGCCCTGTCCCGTGGCGCTGGTCATCTTGTAGGCCTTGATCGTCTCGCCTTTCTTGACGATGATTTCCTGCATGCCGTTGGCATCGGTTTTCACCATCGTGACCTCGCTATCCCCGCTCATCAGGTCGCCCATATTGTAGACCGAGAAGAGGGTGATCATCAGGCCGACGATGAACACGATGGAGGCGTCGAACAAATTCGCGACGCCTGCCAGCGGGTCTTCCTCGGGCGGTTCTTCCGGCGCGGCGAGCTTGATGAAGCGGCCCATTATTGCCCCTCCATTTCCGCGGCGATCACTTCGGCAAGATAGCGCTGCTCGCGGATGGAGCCGCTCGTCCAGCTCTGGCGCAGCACCACCAGCCCATAGGCGACCGTCCCCGTCGCAAGGCCGATAATCGTGCTGGTGAAGGCCACCACCATTTGCCCGGCCATGGCGTTTAGGTTCCCGCCCGCCATGGCGGCGAGCGAAGTGCCCATGGGGATCAGCGTGCCGATCAGGCCGAGGCTGGGCCCGACCTTGACCAGGGCGCGCGGCCCATCCAGCCCGTGGCGCAATTGTTCCTCATATTCCGCGACTACATTTTCCAACCCGCCATGATGCAGGGCCTTGGCCGTATCGAGTTGCTGGATGGAGCCGAGCATGGCGCGCAGATTGGCGGGCAGGGAGGCCCGGCGATCTTCAGGCGTATCGAGCACGCGGCCTTCCTGCAGCCATTGCTTCAAGTCGAAGCCCGAGCGTTCCCGGCGGCGCCGGATCGCTTCCACCATGTAATTGCCGACATAAAACAGCGTGGCCGCGACGCAGACCCACAGCAGCAGCATTACCGGCAAGCGCAGAAGCTGCCCCAGTGCGAAGAGCCCGTTTTCGAGGACTTCGGAGAAATTCATCGCTTGATCCACATTCCCTTGAACAGCCCGGCGGCGAGCGCCAGCCCGGTGATTGCGAGAGCCCATGCGGGCGGCGGCGGGGCAGGAGGCTGTGCCGCATCCTGAGCCAGCATGGTGGCCGATTGCCATCCGTAGAGGAGATCGCCGAGCAGCCCGGCCAGGGGCGCGCCCAGCGCCGCCAGCAGCAGCGCGATACTGCCAATGCCGATGCTCGTCCGGCTGTGGGCGGAGCCTGATCGGACCAGCAGGAAGGCGATGGCAAGCGCTCCGCCCGCCACGGCAGCAGCCGTCATACCCGGAATTCCGCCGCCGATCTGCAAGGCCGCAACCAAGGCCGCACAGGCGCCGCCGATCACTCCGCCCATGCGGGGCATCGGCCCTGCGATCAGGCGCCAACTGGCGAGCAGGCCGACAAGGACGCCGATCCAGTTAGGCTGCGGGTTGAAAATCAGGGCGAGGTTTAGCGTGGCCGCAAAGCCCAGGCCGATCTTGATCGCATCGAAAAAGGTCCGCCGGACATCGCGCAGCATTGCAGCTGCCGCCAGCATGGCGAGCAACCAGATCACCGATATGGATGCGGAAAGCAGCACGGTCAGTTCCGGACTGCCGCCGCGCCGCTGCGCGGGCGCAACCCGGCATCAAGGCCTGACAATTCTGTTCCTCTCTCGACATCGCATTGAGTGCGATAAGTCAGCGCGGGCTACCCCAACGCGCGCGCGCGGCAAGTTATTTACGGTAATGTAACGCAGGTTTTACGTAACAACGGTCACGAAATATCGCGGAGATCCGTGGGTTTCGTCGTGATTTCCCAGGTTGCTTGACGCCCGCTTACGCAGAATTTATGCAACTGCATAAATCGACCGGGCCCGAGGAATGGCGCCCGGTCCGGGAGGGACAATATGCGCACACCGCCGGGCGTTTCGGCCGCCACATTTGCTGACGGCATCGCCGAGATGAAATCCGCCGTGGGGGAAGAGTGGGTCTTCACCTCCGATCCCGATGTGGACACCTATCGCGATTTCTATTCGGTCCTGTGGGGCGAGGAGGACGAGCGGATCGCCTCTGCCGCCGTCGCGCCCAAGAATGTGGAAGAAGTGCAGGCCGTGGTCCGCGCCGCCAATGCGCGGGGCATTCCGCTCTATCCCGTCTCCACCGGGCGTAACCTCGGCTATGGCGGTTCCGCCCCAGTCTATTCCGGCAGCGTGGTGCTGGACCTCAAGCGGATGGACCGCATCATCGAGGTGAATGAAGGCAATGCCTCCTGCCTCGTCGAGCCGGGCGTGTCCTATTTCGACATGTACCGCCATTTGCAGGAAACCGGATCGAAGCTGTGGATCGACGTTCCCGATCCGGGCTGGGGCAGCATGGTCGGCAATGCGCTCGATTCCGGCGGTGGCTATACGGCGGCGCCCTATCGCGGCCATTTCGAGGCGCAATGCGGGATCGAGGCAGTGATGGCCGATGGCGAGCTCTTCCGCACCGGCATGGGCGCTCTGCCCGGCAGCGAGACCTGGCAGCAGTATAAGATGGGCATTGGCCCCTGCCTTGACGGGCTGTTCCGCCAGTCCACGCTGGGCGTCGTGACCAAGATGGGTTTCTGGCTGTTCCCGCAGCCCGAGGCTTATATGAGCTGCTCGGTCGAACTGCAGCGCTTCGAGGATATCGAGCCGCTGGTCGATCTGTTCAACGAGCTGGAATATGGCAATATCTTCAACGGCATGCCCTCCATTGGATCGCCAGTGCTGGCATCGGGCAATCCGCTGATCTTCGCCGAAATCCCCGAGCCGGAAGAAATGAACCGCCGGGTGCGCGAAACCGGCCTTGCCGCATGGCGCGGATCGATGGTGTTCTATGGCCCGGAAAAGGTCATCCGCGCGCAGTGGGACTATGTGCAGGAACGCTTTGCCCATTTCGAAGGAGTGAAGTTCAAGGAAAACCAGTTCGTCAAACTGCCGCTGCGGCCGGAGGATATGGAGAAGATCCAGAAAAACCGCTTCGGCATTCCATCGATGGAAATCTTCTCGGTCGGCTCGCGCGGCTTCGGGGATTTCAACCCCAGCGACGGGCATATCTGGTTTTCCGCGATCATCCCGCGCAGCGGCAAGGGCTTCGTGAAGGCCAATCGCGTGATGCGGCAGGCCTGCGCGGAACATGACGTGCCGCTCTTCATGTTCAGCCCGGCAGTGACCTGCTGGACCCGGTCCTTCGTCCTCTTCGCCGCCGTGCCGGTCTACAAGGATAAGGAAAAGAACCGCCGCCTGCGCGAATCCGTGCTGAAGGTGATCCAGATCTGCGCGGAGCATGGCTGGGGCGAATATCGCTGCCCGCCTGCGTTCCAGGATGCGGTGATGGATGCCTATAGCTTCAACAACAACATGCTTCGCCGGGTGAACGAGAAGATCAAGGACGCGCTGGACCCCAACGGCATCCTTTCCGCCGGGCGCTATGGCGTCTGGCCGAAGCATCTGCGCGACGGGAGGCACGCATGAAGGCGGCCTATATCGCGCTGGGCGCGCTGGCGCTGGCGGGCGCCTATGCCCTGCAGGCGCAGACGCAGACCGCTCCGGCTAAGACGCCGGGCATGATGACGCAGGGCGATCCCACGCTGGGCAAGACTTCGCCGCAACTGGCGGAAGGCCGCGCGGTCTATGAACATTGGTGCGCCCCCTGCCATGCGCCCGATCCCAAGCTGGCCGGCACCTCGGCTCTGCGGGTGAAGTACGAGGGCGAACTGCCCGCCGCGCTGGTTCATCGCGACGATATGGACAAGGACACCATCGCCTATTTTGTGCGCAATGGCGTCGCCTGGATGGCGCCTTTCCGCAAGACGGAGATCAGCGACGCGCAGCTCGACCAGCTGACCGATTTCCTCACCGCTCCGCTGGCGCAGCGCGGGGTCAATCCGGATGATGTGAAGACCAAGGGGGCAGGCAAATGATCAGCCGGCGTGACCTGATGAAATGGGGCGCAGTCGTGCCCGCACTGGTGGGCGGTTCCGCTCGCGCCATGGCAGCGGTGCCCGAAGGGCTGGACGCGCTGGTGGTCGATAGCCGCCATGCGCCCGGCATCATCGCCAATCCGGGCGGGGTGCAACTGCTTCGCTTCGATGGCGATGTGACGCAGCTATGGTTCGAGACGCTCGATCCGCTGTGGCGCAAGCCCGGCTTCGTGCTGGGTGGGATCACCGGGCGCGATGCCCTGTTCGTGCTGGAAACCCTCTCGTGGGATCGCGGCCGCCGCGTGGTGAGCCGCAAGGATATGCCCGGCCGCTCGGGCAGGATGGATGGACCGATCAGTTGGGTGATCGCGCCCGTTCATCCCAGCGTGAAGAAGGGCTGA
Organism: Sphingomonadales bacterium 63-6; assembly: GCA_001898545.1. Classification (GTDB taxonomy): domain Bacteria; phylum Pseudomonadota; class Alphaproteobacteria; order Sphingomonadales; family Sphingomonadaceae; genus Andeanibacterium. The sequence goes on from MKUB01000179.1 coordinate 30,211, forward strand.
TTCCGTGGCAGTGCTCCCCCCCGATCTCGACGCCGCGAATTTCGCGCGCTTCCTTGAGGAACTGCGCGGCGCGGTCGGCGCGGACTGGGTCTGGTCCAGCGAGGAGGACCTTGGCCCCTATCGCGACAGTTTCTCCCCAGTCTGGAACCAGGCGGAGGAGCGCCATGCCTCCGCCGCTGTTGCGCCTGCCGATGTGGAGCAGGTGCAGGCCATCGTGCGGATCGCTGGCCGTTACAAGGTGCCGCTTTTCCCGATCTCCACCGGCAAGAATTTCGGCTATGGCGGGCCTTCACCCAACGTCACCGGCAGCGTGGTGCTGGACCTGAAGCGCATGAACCGCGTGCTGGAAGTGGACGACAAGCGCCACTTCGCACTGGTGGAGCCGGGCGTTTCCTATTTCGACCTCTATCGTCACATCAAGGACAATGGCCTGAAGGTGATGATCGACTGCCCCGATCCGGGTTGGGGCAGCCCCATCGGCAATTCGCTGGAACGCGGCATCGGCTACACCATGCCCCAGTTCCGCGACCATTTCGGCGCCAGTTGCGGCATGGAAGTCGTCCTGCCCAATGGCGAAGTGATGCGCACCGGCATGGGTGCGTTGCCCGGATCGCAGAGCTGGCAGGAATATAAATACGGCTTCGGTCCCGATCCGTCAGGCCTGTTCGCGCAGGGCAATTTCGGCATCGTCACCAAGATGGGCTTCCGCCTGATGCCGCTGCCCGAATATTATCGCACCGGGTTGATCACCGTGCCGCGCCGCCGCGATTTCGTGAAGCTGGTGGAGCATGTGAATTACCTGTCGGACAGTTCGCTGATCGGGGAGGCGGTCTATGGCAGCCCGCTCGCCGCGCTGATGGGCGACAAGAGCTTCTATGCTCTGGCCACCAAGGTGGGCGGGCCTTCCGATGCGGAAATGGACGCTGCCGCCAACAAGGCGGGCCTGCCCAGCTGGCAGGTGGACCTGCAATTCTTCGGACCGGAAGCCGCGACGCGGGAAAACTGGGAATATGCCAAACAGCGTATTCTGGCCGATATTCCGGGCGCCAAGGCAATCGACGGGGATCATTTCCCGCTGCCCGCCACTGAAGAGCAATTGCTCAACACAACCCAGCCCTACAAGACCGGCATCCGTCGCTATGGCGCGCTGGGCGTGCCGAGCCTTGGCATCTGGCGGATCGTCAGCGGCAATGGCCATGTCGGCTTCTTCCCCGTCCTGCCGCGTAGCGGGGAGGCGGTGTTCGAAATGCAGCGCGCGATGTGCGATGGCTTGCGCGAATTCCCGTTGGCCGGGCGTTTCTTCAACGCCACCACAGCGCCGCTCTATTGGCACAGCTATGCCTTCCAGATGGTGTTCGCGCCTTCGGTGAAGCATGACGATCCGGCGCTGAACGCGCAGGTCCATGCCGCGATGAAGAAGGCCGTGGCACTCGCCGCGGAACATGGCTGGGGCGATTACCGCGCCGCGCCGATCTATCAGGACGATGTGGCGGACACGTACAGCTTCAACAACCATGCACTGCGCCGCTTCCACGAACAGTTGAAGGACGCGATCGATCCCGACGGGATCGTCGCGCCCGGGCGCGGCGGCATCTGGCCCCGGAGGTTCCGCAAATGAGGCGACTAATGCTGATGGCTTCCCCCCCTGCCGTGGCATTGCTCGCCGTGGCGATCTACGGGGCCGAAGGGACAGGAGGGCAGACCGCGCAAGCTGCCACGGCCAGCCCCGCCGCCGCGCCTCATGTGGTGAAGGCGGACCTGCCCGGCCGCGCGATCTTCGAGCATAATTGCGCGCCTTGCCACGGGGCAGGGCCGGGGGACGATGGCACGCCCATGCTGCCCGGCACCATGGCGCTGCAGAGGCGCTATGAAGGCGAAGTGCCTGCCGCGCTGGAACTGCGGGACGATCTGGATGGAGACACGCTGCGCCTGTTCGTCCGCAACGGCATCGGCGCCATGCCGATGTTCCGCAAAAGCGAGTTGAGCGATGCCGATGTGGATGCAGTGGCCGCCTATCTGAAGGCGACGGCCGAGGCGAGCGGGGTGAAATAGGGGGCGCTTCTATTCCTTCTCTGCGCTGGGCCTCCGCCCGGTCATCCGCTGGTAGAAGCGCGAGAAATAGGACGGGTCTTCAAAGCCGAGCTCTTCGGCCACTTCCGCGCAGGTCGCGCTGGTGAAGCGCAGCACGCGGCGGGCCTCCAGCGCGATGCGGCGGTGGATCGCTTCGCTGGGGGTAATGCCCCAGGCCGCGCGGGTGAGGCGGGACAATGTCCGCTCCGTACATCCCAGTTCCTGCGCGTAAAAGGACAGCGGAAGATGCTCGCGATAATGGCGCTCCAGCAGCGACTGGAAGCGGGCGAGTTGGAGGGATAATCCCGGCGTTTCCGGCCGGGCGAGGGGAGCAGTGGCGATGCGCAGCCAGCTTTCCGCCAGCGCCCTTTCCAGCAGGGCGCGGGTGGGGCTGCCCCGATCCCGCTGCGCCTCCAGCAATTGCCGGCCCAGCACCATCAGCCGCCGCTTGGCCCTGAGGTCCAGCGGCACCAGCGCAGGGGCGGCCAGATGGGCTGTCAGCGGATCGGCTTCGCCCAGGGCGGCGCGAAATTCACGCGAGAGCGTCAGCACGAAACCCACGGCGTTTTCCGTGAAGCGAAAGCCGTGGACCGAGCCGGGCGGGGCGAAGATCAGCACTGGGCCTGTCACCTGCGATTGCTTGCCATCCAGCAGCACATCCGCTCCGCCCGAGGCGAGGAAAAGCACCTGCGACAGGGCAAGGTGGCGATGGGCCGCGATTTCCCATTCATAGAGCTGGCTGCGGGCCTCGATCGTTTCGCAATGGATATATTCGCCGAAATCCGGGGACGTATCCTCCCCATAAAGCGCATAATGCGGAATGGATGGGGCGGCGGAATTCATGTCCGTAAAATACCAGAAATGGTCGCCCGCGTCCCTTCCAATTTTCCTGCTCCCCGGCGAAATCCCCCCGATCGAAATTTCGGGTGAGGATTATGAAGACCCAGGTTTGCATTATCGGCGCGGGCCCTGCGGGGCTGATGCTTGGCCATCTGCTGCGGGCGGAAGGCGTGGAATGCGTGGTTCTGGAACGCCAGACCGGCGATTATGTGCTCGGCCGTATCCGGGCGGGCGTGCTGGAAACGGTGACGGTGGACCTGATGGCCCGGCTGGGGCTGGATGCCCGCCTCCGGGCCGAGGGGCCGGTGCATGACGGGTTCAACCTTGCCGATGGTGAGCGGCTGATCCGCATCGATCTTGCGGACCTCACCGGCAAGCATGTGACCGTCTATGGCCAGACCGAGGTAACGCGCGATCTGATGGAGGCCAGCGCAGAGCGCGGGCTGGAAGTGATCTACGAAGCAGGCGATGTCACATTGCACGATGTGGAAAGCGATGCGCCTTACGTAACCTACAGCAAGGACGGCTCGACCCACCGGATCGACTGCCGCTTCATCGCCGGGTGTGACGGGTTCCACGGACCGAGCCGTCAGGCGATCCCGGCCAATGCCGGGCAGGCGTTCGAGAAGGTCTATCCCTTCGGCTGGCTGGGCATTCTGGCCGATGTGCCGCCCTGCAATCACGAGCTGATCTACGCCAACCACGAACGCGGCTTCGCGCTCGCTTCCATGCGCAGCGAGACGCGCAGCCGCTATTATGTGGACGTGCCGCTGACCGACAAGGTGGAGGAATGGAGCGATGACAGGCTGTGGGACGAGCTGGCAATCCGCCTCGGTCCCGATGCCGGATCGCGCATCACGCGCGGGCCCGCGCTGGAAAAGAGCATCGCCCCGCTGCGCTCCTATGTGTTCGCCCCCATGCGCCATGGCAGCCTGCTGCTGTGCGGTGACGCGGCCCATATCGTGCCGCCTACCGGAGCCAAGGGCCTCAACCTCGCGGCGAGCGATGTGCTTTATGCCGCCGATGCGCTGACCGGCTTCTTCAAGAAGAACAGCCCCGATGCCATTTCCGGCTATTCGGACAAGGCGCTTGCCCGCGTGTGGAAGTCGGAGCGTTTCAGCTGGTCCCTGACCATGCTGATGCACCGTTTCCCGCAGGATGGCCCGTTCGAGCGGGCGATGCAGGTGGCGGAGCTGGATTATATCGCTTCCAGCCGTGCGGCGCGCACCGCGATTGCGGAAAATTACGTCGGCCTGCCGGTCTGATCGCACCTTTTGCAGCCGGGGCGGGGCATTCGCGCGGCGAATTGCCCAGCTCCGGCAGTCACTTGGGGCCGTTGACCGGCTCTGGCGCACATGTCGGCGCGGGTGGAGAGGAAGGGACTTTCTCTCTGCGCAACTGCCATCTAGTCTCCCCTGCCTGTCTGTCTGGAGACATATGTGGCTATTCTCGGCCGGAACTTGTCCGACCAATTCCCCTCGGTTTCAATAGGGTGGGGCCTGCGCACGGCGGCGTGTTTCGCGCTGGCGGCGGCGCTGTGCCCGCCGGCCTGGGCGCAGGACGGCAACGGGCAGGAAGGGGCGGAGCAGAAGGAATCCGCGCCCGAACAATCTCCACCGACTGATAACACTGCCGCCAGGCCGATCATTTCCGACGAGGATTTCGAAAAGGCGATTCCTCCGCTCGAAGGTAATCTGGAAAGCATCGAGGAGTGGGAGGCCGAGCAGGAACGGCTGGAGCAAGAGGCTGTCCGCCGTTCCGGCGCCATGACCGTGCGAGTACAGGGCGCGGATGAGCGTGACGAGGCGGCGCGCGCTGCTTCCCTGCCGATGCTGGACGATATGGGCGAACCCATCCCGCTGGATGCCTCGCTCGATCAGCCGCTTACGCCGCTGTCCGAATTCGATCTGGAACCCGTGGATGCCAAGGCGCTGGGCGAGGATACGGATCTGGACCGGCAATTGCGCTATGACTGGCGGATCGACGGGCTGGACGGTCTGCAGGGCACGGTGAGCGAAAGCGATGTCCGCTCCCGCTTCCGGGGCATTTCGGCGCTGGACGATGGCGATGGCAGCTCCGCCACAGGCACGCAGCTCAGTTCGCGCCTCACGGCAGACCGGCAATTGCTGGCCGATATTCTCTCCGCCGCTGGCCATTTCGACGCGGAAGTCGATCCGGCGATTGAACTGCCCGCTCCCGGTCAGGAAGGGCGGGCCAATGCCATCCTGACGGTGCGCCCCGGCCCGCAATATGCCTTCGGGACCATCGCCTTCGATGCGCCGCCGGTCGTCCCCGAAAATCTCATCAGCCGCAACTTTCCGCTGAAGCCGGGCGACCCGATCCTGGCGGAAGATGTGCTGGCGGCGGAGGCGGCGATTGCCGTGCGCCTTCCCCGCAATGGCTATCCCTTTGCCGAAGTGGGCCAGCGGGACATTCTGCTGGATGAGGAAACCCGCACGGGGGATTACACTTTGCCGATCACGCCGGGCCCGCGCTCGCGCTTCGGGGATGTCATTCCCCAGGGCGATCCGGTGTTCGATCCCGAACATATCTATGTCCTCGCTCGCTTCCGCAAGGGCGACCTCTACGATGCGGCGAAGCTGGACGATCTGCGCGATGCGCTGGTGGCCACCGGGCTGTTTTCGGTCGTGGCGGTGGAGCCGACCAAGACCGGACGCGACGCGGGCGACGATACGGAATTTGCCGATCTGGTAGTGCGGCAGAGCCGGGGGCCGCAGCGCTCCATCTCCTTGAGCGGCGGCTACAGCACCGGGCAGGGCCTGCGCGCGGAAGGAAGCTGGACCCATCGCAATCTGTTCCCGCCCGAAGGCGCGCTGATCCTCAGCGGTGTGGCGGGCACGCAGGAACAGGGGCTGGGCGCCACCTTCCGCCGGTCCAATGCCGGGCGGCGGGACCGGACGGTGGAACTCGCCCTCTCGGCGCTGCACAGCAATTACGACGCCTATAATGCCTATACCGGGCGGCTGGCCGGGCGGATCAGCTATGACAGCACGCCGATCTGGCAGAAGAAGCTGACCTATTCCTATGGCTTCGAATTGCTGGCCAGTAGCGAAAAGAGCTATGTCTTCGCCCGTCAGGCGCGCGAGCGGCAGACCTATTACATCGCCGCCTTGCCGGGGCAGGTGGGCTTCGACACCACGAATGACCTGCTCGATCCGGTGCGCGGTTTCCGCGTCAATCTGAAGCTTTCGCCCGAATATTCCGGTGGCGGCCAGAACCTCATCTATGGGCGCGGCATGGTGGAAGGATCGGCCTATCGCTCCTTCGGCAGTTTCGTGCTGGCGGGCCGGGTGCGGGTGGGTTCGATCATCGGGGCCGAGCGGGAAGAGCTTGCCCCTTCAAGGCGCTATTACGCGGGCGGCGGCGGCTCGGTGCGCGGATTCGGCTATCAGGAACTGGGGCCCAAAGACCCTGACAATAATCCCGTGGGCGGGCGCAGCCTTGTGGAAGGGGCAGTGGAGGCGCGGTATCGTTTTGGCGATTATGGGGTAGTGGCCTTCGTCGATGCGGGGCAGGTCTATGAAAGCTCTATGCCGGGCTTCAACGACATTCGCTTCGGCGCCGGGATCGGCGGACGGTTCTATACCAATTTCGGCCCGGTGCGCCTTGATGTGGCGACCCCGCTGGCCCGCAAGCCGGGCGAATCCCGCGTGGCGGTCTATGTCTCGATCGGGCAGGCGTTCTGATGGCTGACGATATGCTCACCGAAACTGCGCCGGAAGAGGAGCGCAAGGCACCGGAGCGGCGCTTCAGGCGGCTGTGGCTGATACTGGCCGGCCTGCTGGCGCTGATCGTGCTGGCGCTGGGCGGCGGGCTGGTGTGGATCGACACGCCGGGCGGGCATCGCTTCGTTGCGCGGCAGATCAATGCGCTGGAATTCCAGAACGGCATGACCGTGCATGTCGGGCGGATCGACGGTTCGATCTATAACAAGCTGGAAGTCATCGACCTCCAGATCGGCGACCCGAAAGGCGCCTTCGCCATTGCCCCGCGCGCGAAGATGGACTGGCGGCCCTTTGCCTATCTGTCCAACCATGTGGACATCCGCTCGCTCACCGCGCCGCTGGTGCAGGTGAAGCGACTGCCGGAATTCCGCGCGGTGGAAACGAACGAGCCGCTGCTGCCCGATCTCGATATCGATGTGGCCAAGCTCGACATTGCCCGGATCGAGATCGACCCGGCAGTGACCGGCCAGCGCCATGTCGCCTCGCTCAGCGGCAAGGTCGAGATCGCGGACCGCCGCGCCATCGTGGATGCGCGGGCGCAGGCTCTCGCGGGAGATGGCCTTGCGGGCGGCGACCGGCTGGTGCTGAAGCTGGACGCCGTGCCGGAAAAGAACCGGCTGGATGTCGCGCTCGACCTCGATGCCCCGGCCAATGGGCTGGTGGCGGGCCTGACCGGCAAGGCCGAGCCGCTCACCGCCAAGCTGTCCGGCAAGGGTGACTGGGCCAAGTGGGACGGCGCGCTGACCGGCGCCTATGGCAAGGACAGCCTGGCCGATCTGGCGCTGAGTGCGCGCAACGGGACTTTCGGCGTCAAGGGCAAGGCGAGCCCCGGCCTGCTGCTGCCCGCTTCCGGCGCGACGATGTTCGAGCCTGCCATCCAGATCGACCTTGCCACCACGCTCGATCAGCGCCGCGCCGATATCAAGGGCACGCTGGACAACGCCAATTTCCACCTCGCCGCCGATGGCCTGGTCGATCTGGGCGAAAACCGGTTCGAGGATCTGGCGCTGGATTTCCGCCTGCTGCGCGCCGCCGCCATCGCGCCCGATTTCCGGGGGCAGGGCGTGGTCGCCAGCCTGAAGCTGGATGGCGCCTTCGCCACGCCGCGTATTGGCTATACGATCAACGCTGCCCGGTTGGGCTTTGGCGATACGGCCATTGTCGGGCTTGCCGCCAATGGGCAGGGCCGGGTGGATGCGGATCAGGCTTTGGTGCCTGTCCATGCGCGCGCGCGGATGATTGAGGGGCTGGATGCGGCGGCGGGCGAATTGCTTACCAATGTGCGCCTGGATGGCGATCTGGCGGTGAAATGGCCGCGCATCCTGTCCGACAATCTGCGCATCCGTTCCGACCGGATCGACGCGACGGCCGTGCTGGTAGCCGATGTTTCCACCGGGCTCTATACGGGCGGGCTGAACGGGCGGATCGGCAATTATGCCGTGGCCAGCGTCGGCCGTTTCGACATTTCCAGCAAGCTGGACCTCAAGACCGAGCGCAACGGCTTCCGCATCGCCGGCTCCGTCACGGCGCGCAGCCGCGAGATATTCAACGAATCCGCGCGGGACTTTCTGGGCGGCAATGGGCTGATCTCGGCCAATATTTCCTATGGCACGGACGGGGTCGCGCGGGTTTCGGCCCTGCGCATCGCCGCGCCGCAATTCCGCATGGCCAATGGCAGCGGCTTCTATCGCCCCGATGGCGCAATCGGCTTTACCGGCGCGGGTATTTCGGACCAATATGGCCCGCTATCGCTGGCGGTGAACGGAACGCTGGCGCGTCCCGTGGCCATCGTGATGGCGGAAAAGCCGGGTCTGGGCGTGGGGCTGGCCAATCTGCGGGCGGAGATCAGGGGCACCGATACGGGTTATGCCCTGCTGGCCACGGGGGAGAGCGATTACGGGCCCTTCGATGCCGATCTGGCGATCCTCTCCGGCACGGGGCCGCTGACCATCGACATCAATCGCGGCAATTTCGCGGGCGTCAATCTGGCGGGCCGGGTGGTGCAGAGCGCGGCCGGGCCCTTTACCGGGACGCTCACCGCCAATGGCTCCGGCATCGACGGGCAGGTGCAATTGCTGGCTGAGGGAGAGGCGCAGCGGGCGCTGGTGAATGCCACCGCCAGCAATGCCGTGCTGGGCAGCCCGGCGCGACTCTCCATCTCCCGCGCCATCGCCACGGCGGATATTACCCTGCTCGATCAGCCGCATGTCGTGGCCGATGTGCAGGTGGCGGGGCTCGCCATGGAAGGCTTCGCGCTGGAACGGGCGCGGGCGCAGATAGATTATCGCGGCGGTTCGGGTACGGCCAAGCTGCTGGCCAAGGGCAATCGCGGCACGCAGTTCGACATTGCGGCCAATGCCCAGATGGCGCCTGAACAATGGCGCGTGGCGCTGCGCGGCAATGCGGGCGGCATTGGGTTCCAGACCGTCAATCCCGCCCGGATCAAGCTGGGCGAGGGCACTTATGAGCTGCTGACCACTAACCTCGCCCTGCGGCAGGGCAACGTCCAGCTCGCGGGCATTTACGGCCCCGAAACCAAGCTGCAGGCACGGCTCAAGGATGTGGACCTTGCCGTGTTGCGCCCGGTCATGCCCGAATTGGGGCTGGGCGGTGTCGCATCGGGCAGCGTGGATTTCTCCCAGCAGGGCGATGGCTTCCCCAGCGCCGATGCGCGGCTGACGGTGCAGCGCTTTACTCGCACCAGCCTGGCTTCCATCAGCCAGCCGGTCGATCTGAAAATGGTCGGGCGCTTGCAGCCCGATGGCGGGACCCTGCGCGCGGTGGTGGAACGCAATGGCAGTGTTGTGGGCCGGGCCAATGCCGATCTGCGGCCGCTGGGGCCGGAAAGCGGCAGCTGGGTCACGCGGCTTATGGCTGCGCCCTTGGGCGGGGGCATCCGCTACAATGGCCCGGCCAGTGTCCTGTTCTCGCTCGCGGCCTTGCCGGATCAGCATCTGACCGGAGCCATCGGCGTGGCGGCGGATTTCACCGGGCGGGTCCAGTCCCCTTCGCTGACCGGCGTGGTCCGCGCGGACGATCTGACCTATGTGAACGATACCTATGGCACGCGGCTCACCAAGATGCGGGTACGCGGCACTTTCACAGATGACCGGCTGGAAGTGAGCGAGCTTACGGCCACAGCCGGAAACGGCACGGTCAGCGGCAGCGGCTTTGTCAGCCTGTCGAGCGAGCGGGGCTATCCGCTCCAGCTCGACCTCAAGCTCGACAATGCGCGGCTGGCCGATGCGCCGGGCATGGAGGCGCGCGCCACCGGCACGCTGGCGATCATCAATAATCCGGGCGAACCGGCGATAATCCGCGGCACGATCCGCCTGCCCGAAACCCGCTATCGCATCGTGCGCGAAGGGGCGGCGCAGATCCGCACGCTTACCGGCATCCGCCGCAAGTCTGACGAGGCGCAGCAGGCGCTCAGCCAGGCGGCGCTGGCCCGCAAGGATGCAAAGCCCGATGCGATTTCCGGCGTCCCTTCCAACTGGCGGCTGGAAGTGGATGTTGTCGCGCCCGAGCGTGTATTCGTCAGCGGCATGGGGATGGAATCCGAATGGTCCGCCGACATCAAGCTGCGCGGCACTACCGGCAATCCCCGCATTACCGGCGGGATCGATCTGGTGCGCGGCACGCTGGGCTTTGCCGGGCGCAGCTTCGATCTGAAGACGGGCCGCATCCGTTTCAACGATGGCGATCCCTATAATCCGACCCTCTCGGTAACGGCGGAGGGCGAGGCCGACGATGTGGATGTCGCGCTGGAACTGACCGGATCGGCCACCAATCCGCGCATTACCTTCAGCTCCACGCCTTCGCTGCCGCAGGACGAAATCCTGGCGCGCATCCTGTTCGGCAGCTCCATTGGCGAGCTTTCCACCATCCAGGCAGTGCAGCTTGCTTCCTCGCTCAACGCGCTGCGCGGTTCGGGCGGATTCAGCCCGCTGGGCGTGCTGCAATCGGCCTCGGGGATCGACCGTATCCGCATTCTCGACGCGGATGAGGCCAATGGGCGCGGCACGGCGGTGGCTGTGGGGCAGTATATCACCAACGATATCTATGTTGAGATCGTGACCGATGCGCGCGGCTATACCGCCACCCAGATCGAGATCAGCCTGACCCGCTCGCTCTCGGTACTCAGCCAGATGGGCAGCTTCGGCGGATCGAACGTCAATATCCGCTATCGCAAGGATTATTGAGATGCGCCGCGCGGGGTTCTGCCTGCTGTGCCTTGCTTTGGCGGGATGCGGGAAACCGGATTTCGACCAGCGCTATTCCGAGAAGGAAAAGCAATTGTCGAGCGAGGCGGCGGCGATGCAGACCGAACTGGACAAGCGGATGACCGAGAAGCCCGGGATTGAAGTGCCGGAGAGCGGGAAGGGGCAGGGCGAGTAGGGGGCGTTTTCGTTACGCCCTGTTCGTTACGCTCGGTGAGCCCCTGCTCAGGCAGGGGCCTCCAACCCGATGGCGCGACATGCCGGAGGCCCCTGCCTGCGCAGGGGCTCACGGGGTTTGCGATTATCCCCCCTTTCGTCATTCCCGCGCAGGCGGGAACCCAGTTCGGCGGTTGCTGCTGGGTTCCCGTTTTCACGGGAATGACGAAGGTTGGGTTGGGCAGGGTGCAAACACACCCTCTCATCCGGCGGCGAGCCCGGACGTAACGCCGTGAGGAAACTCAAAGGAACCGCGCGGCCGGCAACGCGCCGGGAGCAGTACGGAAGGTTTATCTTGCGAATGGCCTTGGCGCCTGTTCCGCTGCGCGCCAAGGCTCGGCCCTGTCCGGAGCGGCTGG
>MKUB01000180.1:0-30083 GCA_001898545.1 Sphingomonadales bacterium 63-6
GGCCATTGTTCACATCGCCCGCACTCTCGACCTTCGTCAGCCGGCCCAGCGCATCGTAGGTATAGGTGATCGTCTCGGAGGCAATAGCACCTGCAGACCATGCCAGCCCGCAGATGACCAGGGCGCACGCCACCAGCCACGTTACATCGACGAAACGCCATGAGGCCCACTGGACCTTAACCCCGGTGTAGTCCCCAAACATTTATGCCCCCAAGACGAATTCTATCGGGAGCCCGTGCCTGGAACTTCAAAAAAATCAAAACACTATTTTCGTCTGTGCAGTCGGAGGAAACCGATCGCCCACAACGATCGCGGATTTCCGGGAATCAAACATTTGCTCTCCGTATTCCTACCTGGTCGCCTCATTTCATCCTCTGGTATCCCTCAAACAGGACCCAGAGGATGCTCAAACGGACTACCCTCCCAAAGCAGCAGCCCTGATCCCGCCCACGATGCTGGCAGCGCCAAACAGGATAAAACAGCCCAGGATCACCACCGCCCCATAGCGCCAGTTCATACGCCCGGTCAGCATCATGAACCCGACCATCGCCACTGCGATGACCGCGACAGTCGTGGCAACCGTGCCAAGCAGCGTATCCTGCATCCAGGTCACTGCGCTGACAAAAACTCCTGAGCCTTGAGGATCCACTGGTACCTTCCTTTCTGATTGTCTTGCCTAGCGCCTGCGCCGCAATGAGGCACCCGCATAGGGATCATAATTTGCCGGCGGCAGAACTGGCGGTGGTGCCTGCTCGATCACGAACGGAACAGGTGCCCGATCGCTTCCTGCAAGATCACCGCCGAGATTTTGCAAGGCGCCGGCCACCGTGCTTGCGCTCAACAACACGAAACATCCAAGGATCACCTGGACACCCCGGCGAACAGGCACGTCCCCCCAAAGCATGAGCAGGCCAAGCATCGCCACCGCGATGACGCACAGCGCGGTAACCATTGAGCCTGCCATCAAATCCGCAAGCCATGTGCCAGCGGCCTCAATCGGGCTCTGTTCCACAGGATCGAACAGGGAGGCCGAGACGGTCACGCACGCACCATGAGGCTGGTGACCCTCCGCTGACCATTTCGGCGCTCAAGCTGAACAAAAACGTCAATGCTCGAGCGGACGTAGTTCAGCACATCGTCCCAGCGCAGTTCCGCCCCTGACTGAAGGACAAGCAAGGCCAGTTGCTCGATGGCCCGCATGGGGGAATCTGCATGAATGGTGGTCATTGAGCCCGGGTGTCCGGTGTTGACCGTACGCAGGAAGGTATAGGCTTCCCTTCCCCTCAGTTCGCCAAGGATGATGCGGTCAGGCCGCATACGCAGCGCGGCGATGAGCAGGTCTTCCGCACTCAAGGCTGTTTCGCTGAGCGCGCTGCGCGCAGCCAGAAGTCCGACAGAGTTCTCATGGGTCAGATCAAGTTCCGGCGTATCCTCGATTAGAATCAGGCGCTCTTCTTCAGGAATCTCGCGCAGCAGCGCATTGAGGAAGGTTGTCTTGCCCGACGAGGTCCCTCCAGAAATCAGGACATTGCGCCGCTCGCGCACTGCTTCGGCCAGAAGCGGGAAAGCCTCTTCTCCCCCGACCCCTGCAAAGCCGGGGTTCCCGTCGAGCCCTTTCACAACAGGCTCGAGCCCCTCGAATGCACCGCCCTGGGCATAATCGGCGAGCGAGAGCTTTGCTGCCACATGTTTGCGGATCGCCATCACGAGATGTCCACGCGTTGCCGGCGGGGCCACGATCTGCACCCGTGCTCCATCCGGCAGGCTGGCCGCCAGCAGCGGATGTTCACGGCTGATCCCCTGCGAACTGCGCGCCGCGATCTGCCGGGCAAGGCGCATCAGCACCGGTTCAGTCAGGGCCGGACAGGCATGCTTCTCGATCCCGCCGCCAAGGCGCTCAACCCAGACTTCCTGCGGCTTGTTCACGAAAATATCCGTGACATTTGTCTCGGCAAGAAATGGCGCCAGCGGCGCCAGAAAACTGTCGAGATAGACGCCGCTTTCTCGTGAGTGGATCATTGCTCGACCGTCGAAAAATCGAGATCCTTCGCGACAAAGACCGAGACACTGGTACCCTGATTAACTTTCAGGGTCGGGCGGACCTGCGACATGCCTTCGGTGGCCGTCCGGCTGATATTCTGCGTACTGCCTGGAAGCGCGACCACCACGGCATCATCGATCTTCCGGGTCGCAACGCCCACACCGATATCGAGCACTGATTGCAGGATCGCGCCGCCGAACCTCGCCCAGAAATGGGTGTTCACTTTCCCCCGGATACCTGCCCGGCCGAGCGGATCGGCAGCCGGCGAGTCCAGATTGATCATCGCCCCGTCAGGACGCAGTAGCCGGTTCCAGCGAACCATGGCGCGGTTCTGTCCGTAATTGAGATCAGCTTCATATTCGCCATAAAGGCGGCTGCCGCGAGGGATGAGGATCCGGCTTCCGTCAAAGCCCATCACATCCCTGGTGACGAGGGCGCGCGCAGCACCGGGCCTGGTAGAATCCATCGCGGTTTCAAGGACTGCCGGGATCACCGTTCCCTTGGGCACGGTAACTGAAGGGTTCTTCAGCCTTGTAGCCGTTACTCTCTCATCTTCAGGCCCGGCCTGCCCCTCTGCCCTAGCGGCAACCGGAGTAACCGCAGCATCGTAGATAATGGCGGGTCTGGGCGGCAGTACCGGCATATCTGCCGGGACCATCGGGGCCGATTGTGTCGATGCGGCCTGCACCGGAACCTCGACTATCCGGGTTACTGCCCGCTCCGGGAAATAGGGAGCCGGCTGCACTGGCTGTGCGGGCAGGAGCTGCTGCGCCGGTGGAAGCGCAGGCATCTCGTTGCCTTGATATTCAGCCGGCAGGGCCAGCGGCGGCAGCGATGATATCGTTGCCCCGCCGCTGGCATATTGAGTCACAGGAGCTGTCGCATCGAGCCTGCGAGCATTGAGGGCCTGGAACAGCATCCCCCCGCCGAGCAGCAGGACCCCCAGGAAGATCCACAGGCCGGTATTCCCGGTGCCGGCAGTGCGCACGACCGGCCGGATGTCCTGAGCCTCGGTTTCGCTGGCCACTGGATCGCTCATGAGGGCTTGCTCTCGCGCCGCGCTGTCGCGCGTTCCTTGTCGAACCGGAAGACCAGTTCATTATAGATGCGGTCGATCACGAAGACATCGTCCCGCATATAGCCTGCCACCACTTCTTCACTTCCCCCCGGGCCAATCCCGAACACGGCAGGCAAGGCCCTGTTCCTCGACCATTCGATAAAGGTACGAGTCCCGTCATCATAGAGCCGGTCAGGCCTGACCGTACGATCTCCCTGCAACCTGTAGGATATGAGCGGTGCATCGGGAGCCGGCGCCGCGGCTGACACAGCCACCGTCTCGCCGGGAACAAAGCGTACGAGATAGGCAGCGGCAAGGCCCTCGCCAGTCTGCAACTCAAACGTGTAGCTGCGCTGATCGGTCTCAACCTTCATCGTCGCGCTGGCACCATTCCTCATTGGAGCAAGCTCGATGGCGTCGCTGCGCTCCAGCACCGCGGCAGTAAAGGCCGCCCCGTCCGAGACCACCACCCGGGTAATGTGCTCGCCGGGATGGAACATCAACTTGAGGCTCGCCCGGGGAAACACCACCAGGCGGACGGGCATATTGGGCTGGTAGACTATTGTCTGCATGCGAGGATCGTCGAAGGATGGCACAGGCGCAAGCTGAGCGCTTGCTGCGGCAGGCATCAGGAGACAGAACAGAGTCAGGGAAAGCCGCTTCATGGTGCAGGCGCTTCCTGCTGCAAGGCCGCCGGAGATGGCGAAGCCTGCGGAGCCAACTCCTGGACGATTGGCAGTGTCTCGGAATCCTTGCGGTAGCGCACAACCTGAAAGCCGAGCGGATTGGTCAGGCGATCTTCGGCAGTCATACTGGCATCGCTGAACCGGTAATTGATTACTGCAGCCCAGTTCTCGACAAATTCCTGCGAACTGCCCTTGTCAGTGCGGATCGTATCGAAACGCACCAGCGCCTGATCTGCCTTGAGGGAAGAGACACTGCGGATGCGCACATCCACTCTTGCTGCCTTTGGCAGGGTCGCGAGCGGCCCCAGGGGATTGCTCGCCCGCATCAACTCGACATAGCGGTTCTTCGCTTCATCTGCGGACCACAGGCCAACCTTGCGATAGTTCTCCTGCAGGCTGTCGATGTCAAAGCTCTCCCGCGCGATTACATACTGGACGAGAAACGAACGGGTCAGCGCCGCATCGGGACTGAGGGCGCGCTCCTCCAGCGGCTTCAAGGCCTCGACATAGCCGGTTTGCCGGTCGACCAGCAGCGTATAGGGCACCTCGCGCTTGAGCGGGATCAACAAGACAAGTGCGACTGCCTCGAGCACAGCAACGAAAGCTGCTGCCGAAGCGACATACCAGGCTATGCGGCGCGAACGCTGCGCACTTGCCTGCCGGTCTTCAGCCCAGCTTCCGGCGGCCTCATAATAGTCCTCCAGCCCCTCGCGGCGTAGATCGTTCATGCCCCCCTGTCCCTGCGCTCGCGCGAACCCGTAATCCGCCTGGTTGTCGTCCGGCGATAGCTGCTCCCGAGCGGCGCCTGCCGCCCATAGGCTCCGCTACTCCCTGTCTGCTCCGCGCCGCGTGCTGCCGGCGGCATATTGATCGTCCGCCGATTATCCCCCTGATCACCAGCTCCCCGCTCGCGTTGCATAATTGCCATAACCCCCTCGCTTACCGCATGGGCGCGGGAGTGGCCTTGCCTCTCGCGGTTCTCTGTCCGCAGCGGAACCTGACGTTCATTCTCACGCTCCACCTCGCGCCTGCCGGGCAGGAGCGATGACAGCGAAGGCCAGCTGTTCTGGAAGGCTACACGTGCCAGGAGGGCAATCAGCGCAAATCCCGCGATTGCAAAGCCCAGCGACAGGGCAAACAGCTCGGTCGGCGCGCCAGGGGTCGCGTAACCCAGATTGCGGCGGTTAATTGCGTCGGCAAGCCAGGGCTCCATCACCGCCACCTGGACGCCGAGCAGCAGCGAGACGCCGAGTGATCCAAGGGCTGTCAGAAACAGGCCCCGCAGCCAGCCCGCGAATATTCCGCGCGTCTGGTCAAACAGCAGAAGCCCCGCAACCAGCGGAGCGATCGCCAACAGCAGGGCAGCGGCAATGCGCAGCAGGGCAAGTGAGCCGATTGTCGCTCCCAGAAACACCGTGCGGCCGTAGCCGAACCCTGCCTCATCCTGCAGGGCAATGCCCTGGAACGATCCGCGCTGCTCGCCCGGTACTTCAAGAGCGCCGGTCTGGCGACCGGCTCCAAGCTGGGTAAGTGCGATCATTCTATCATCAATCCGCTGCAGACTGTTGGCAAGCCCGCCCCCCAGATCCGGAAGGGTTTCGCCCCCAATTGAGGCCGCAATTTCTGCAGGCCCGTGCAGGACCGTATCATAGGCAAGGATACGCCAGGCAGGCCAGCTCAGCGCAAGCGTCAGCACAATCCCGATCTTTATCACTGCCCCCAAAGCATCGCTCGCACCAACCCGTTCCCCAAACAGCAGGCGAATGCCGAACAGGGCAACGAAGACGGCCAGCAAGGCCGACATCAGGCTTGCTGCAGGAGAAGCGGGATTAGCGAGCGACTGGAAGCCGTAGCTGCCGATTGCCTGGGCCTGGCAATCGAGATGGCTGAGCGTCTCGACCAGAAAGCCTTGCCCTGTAGTAACGACGGGACAGGCCATCATGCAGCCTTTTCGAGCAGGGATATGAGCCAGTTTTCTGGCGGATGCCCGGTCTCTTCAACCAGCTCGTCGAACAGACGCACTGTGCTTTCCCGGCCAGAGAGGATGGTGAGTATCTCGCGCTCACCGGACAGATCGAGACGGGCCACCACACTGTCATTGCCATGCTTGATCAGGAAGCAGTGAGAATTGTCCGGCAGGCTCCGCACCAGATCGAACTCATGCGGGGTCAGTCCGAAACCGTTGATGTAATCCTCGGCCCGCGCCTTGGGATTGATCATGAATATCTGGGTCGCGGCCTGTTCGATGATCGCGCTGCTGATCCGGCTTTCGAGCGCGTCCTGCGCACTTTGGGTAGCAAAGCCCACTATCCCGTTGCGCTTGCGGATGGTCTTTTCCCAATCCTTGATCCGGCGGATGAAGACCTCATCGTCGAGTGCCTTCCATCCCTCATCGACCACGATGATCGCAGGTGTACCATCGAGCCGTTCTTCGACCCGGTGGAAGAAATAGAACAGGGCAGGAGTACGCAGTTTTGAATCATCGAGGATCGCGGTCATATCGAACCCGACAGTCTCTGCAGCAAGGTCGGTCTGATCGACGGCATTATCGAATAGCCAGGCCCGCTCACCCTCGCCCCACCAGGATTGCAGACGCGCATAGAGGTCGCCGGCATGCGGACGGCTGTAGCCGCGGAAGAGCTCGACCAGATGGCGCAACCGGCGCCGGGACATGTCTTCAGCGTAATTGGCTTCGATTGCATCACGGATCTGACCAGCCTCTTCATTGTCGACGCTGCCTGCCAGCAGGCTCAGCCAGTCGATCAGGAACTGGCGATTGGCCGGCGTGTCGGGAAGCTGCAGGGGATTGAGGCCGGACGGCTCGCCCGGACGGAGGCGATCATATTGTCCGCCGATAGCCCGGATGAAGAGTTCTGCGCCCCGGTCCTTGTCGAAGAAGATGATCCTCGGGGCAAACTTGCGCGCCTGGGCGAGCAGGAAATTGAGCACCACGGTCTTGCCCGAGCCCGAGGGACCGATGATCGTGAAGTTGCCCAGATCGTTCTGGTGGAAGTTGAAGAAATAGGGCCCCGCCGCCGTGGTTTCGAACAGGGTAACCGCATCACCCCAGTGATTGCCGCGCGCCTGACCAACCGGGAAATTATGGAGGCTCGCAAAGCCTGCAAAATTGCGGGTCGAGATCAGGCCTTGCCGGGCGATATACTTGAAATTCCCGGGAAACTGCGCCCAGAAGGCGGGCTCGAGCGCGACATCCTCCCTTACTGCATTGACCCCGAGATCGGCCAGCATCGCGATGACTTCTGCTACCTCACTATTGAGGCGCACAAGATCGTCCGACTGGATGGCTATGGTTGTATGGTGTTCGCCAAAGGCTGCCCTGCCCGCCGCGACATCGTCCTTGGCGAGGTAGAGCTCATCGCGAAGTGAGAGCGCATCGTCCTCGGTCGACTTCATACGGCGCAGCGCAAGGTTCATGTGGCCAAGCGCCTGACCGCGTTCTACGAAGGCAAAGCTCTGACTGACCTGCATCTCGAAGGGCAGGCGATAGAGCTCATCGAACATGCCCGGCATGGTCTGGCCAGGGTAATCCTTGATCGAGACGATCGCCGTGAAACGGCGCTGACTGTGGCCTGCCGAACCCAGCTCCACGGTATCCTGGCCGAAGCTGATCCGGCGCCAGGGAAGGTGCAGGCCGATATCGCCATAGGGCAATGCTACGGGACGCATCTCGCCATTGAACAGGCAGGACAGAAACTCGAGCGGTTCAGAGCGGAAACCGTCCCGGGTCTCGTAGACCGACAGCAGGCGCGGGGAATACTGGCCGAGCGCGGCCATCAGGGCTTCGCGCGCTGCATCAAGCGCGCGTTTCTCTGCAGCCAGCACGATATCGCGTTTTTCGATACCTCGAGAGAAGAGATCGCGGAGGCGGTCAGCAAAACCGAGGCGCCCCTGCAGGGGCCGGCGTACAATCGTCAGAAACAGCTCGTTGACGAACATCTGCTTCGCCTCGAGCCTTCGACGCCAGCGCCGGTCGAGATCGGCGGAGAAACCGTCGCCATAGTCCCCATCGAGTGCCACGTCGGCCCGGCGGCGGATTACATGATGATAGACGGCAAAGCGTGAGGAGCCGATCGAGCACAGTATGGCGTCGCGCAGTTCTGCGCGATAGTTGAGCTCGTCGCTGTCAGCTGTCTCGAACAATAGGCCGCCGAGATGGATTGTCTGGAGAAGCAGGCCGTCGCGGCTCTCTATCGTCACATCATCGACATGGCGAGCATAGGGCAAGCGTTCTCCGGCCACCTTCTCCCGGCCGAGGAACTTCGGATCGCCTGGGGATTTAGCCTTGTTCAGGGACGATAGGAATTGCATCGCCACCAGGAATGGTTGGGAACACGCGGGCAGTACCTGACGCGGGAAATCCAGAGGTCAAAAAAGCGGGGCTCGTGCAGGCACACCAGAGCACCAATCAGGTGGATGACCACGCCTGCTATCAGGACCTTGAAGCTTTTGAAAATCAGGAACAGTTCGACCGCGAGGATCGCGTTGATCACGAAGAAGCTGTAGGTCACGCCAGCGAACATCTGGGGACGCGTCAGTGCGACGAAGACAGTGTCGCGCTGCAACTCTGCTGACATAAGACTACCCCCAATGGATCGTCATCGAATGGCCAACGAATCCTGTCCAGGATAGTCGCCCATTCGCATAGGAAATTGCAACCATGAATGCTCGCCGTTTGCGCCGGAATGGCGGAACGTGGCTTAGCATGACGTGACTAAGCACCTAGTTGCATTCCGGATCAGTAGACGGCCGACAGAAAGGAGGCAATTCTGTTTCAGCAGTAGTCGAAAGATCATTGAGCGCAATCGCCGCGCCTTCGCCAATCACTAGATTAATGGAGTGCAAATCGGCCTCCATCGCCTCTCGCGAGGGCGAATGCACGACGATCTGCCTATTGTGATGCCACCAAATTTGATTGTAGGAAATCCTACAAATAAGTTCGGCGTTCTTATCTTCACAATGTCGATGATAGTAAATGCACCCGCCTTCGACACACGCCTTCGCCATCTTTCTGCGATCAGGAAAGGGCAAACTATCGCTATTCGCAACTACGCTAAGTTGGCTTCGATTGATCGAGATATCCGCCCCCGACCATAACCCTTGACGATCGAGTTCTACATGGGCGGATTGGTTGACACACAACCCCGCAATGATCGCTAAGCATTGAGTCGAAATGCTCATTTTGGGCAGTCCACTGAAGGGCATCGAATGACGTCGTTGTACCCACCAGTTGGGGTTTCCCCCTGGGTGATGGCTCCTACATCCAAGCCGCTTACCGCCGTACCGCTGCCACGATCCATAATTCCATTCCCAGCTTGATTCGTATCGCCAAAGCCGATCAGGTGGCCACCTTCGTGAGTTCCGGTCATACCTCCCTTCATCGATCGTGTCTGAGTACCGTCGGCCTGTGGGATCGACCCTCCATTTTGATCAATCATTGTTACATGCCCTTCGTAACCACTTCTGACGTAAGAATGTCCGCCAGACGTTCCACCGGTGGTGGGCCCGGATGTGATTTCCATCGTGTTTTCAACACCGTTAACTGGGCCTTGAACGACCACCGTGGTGACATTTGTTCCGTTCATCGATCCAGTAAATGTGCTCTCAATGGACGACGATAATACAGCCACGTATTCCGGCGTTGCCGCATCGCCTGAGAACGTAATAGGGAGAGTGATGTGAACATCACCATTTTCCCGAATTATCACGATCGCGTCCTTCCCAGTCGGGTCAATCTGATTAAGCGGATCATTTGCGACGTAGGCATAGAGGTTGACTTGATCCTCATACCCGACCGGATCGGCCTGCATAAACCGGCCAAGGCGCGGCGAGTAAATGCGGGCCTTGTAGTAGTACATCCCGATCTCGGAGAGCCAGACCTGACCCGTGTACTGGAACCGCCCGAGATTGTCCGGATCCGGAGCGCCCCATTCGTCGTAACTGTTGATCGCCAGCGTATTACCACTCTGGCCCATAACCAAGCCGATAGAACCACGCACATCGGCATAGAGGTTAAGGATACCACCGATGGCTGTGCTTGAACCCGCATACCAGATCAGCAGATCATCTGCGCCCGCATCGTTGCCGTGGACATAGCGGTTCCGGATCGCGCCGGCGCCATCATATTCAAGCACCATTGCATCGCCGTCGTTGAGGAAGCGGTTCGTATCGCTGTGCGTGCCGCCGGTATATTTCAGCACTTCATACAGCCGCCCCAGCGGATCGTAATGCAAGCGGGCGAGCAATGCCCCGGCATAACCCGAGCCGGCGCCCGGACAGGCCGAGGGCGACTGCCGCTCACGCATTTCGACCATGCGATTTTCGACATCATAGAGATAAACCTTCTCGCCATCGGCTGTGAGATTGCCGTTGGCATCGTAGCAAAACCCGACTGAACCGATCTGCGCGTATTGATTGAGCCCGTTCGCAGAGTAGTTGCTGTTCGCATCTAC
This sequence comes from Sphingomonadales bacterium 63-6, assembly GCA_001898545.1. Classification (GTDB taxonomy): domain Bacteria; phylum Pseudomonadota; class Alphaproteobacteria; order Sphingomonadales; family Sphingomonadaceae; genus Andeanibacterium. Next base: position 10,255 of record MKUB01000180.1, read on the forward strand.
CCGCTCACGCCACGCGTATGAATCGTTGCTGCGCGTCTCACTGGTGATCTGCGACGCCGGGCTGCGTGCAAAACTCCAGCTTACATTGCTCGAGTTCGAGCTATATTGCTGCGATAGGCCAGACAGCCTGCCGACTGGATCATAACCGAACGTCTGGTCGAGCGCCGCGTTATAGCGATCCATCCCAGCGACCAGGCCACGGTTGTTATAGGAAGGCGCGACCAGTACGGTGGCACCGTTCTTCACTTGCCGAAGCCGGTTGAGCTTATCGAAGGTCATGTCGAACGCGACGGAATCGGGATACGTTATCCGAGTGCGATTGCCGTTTTTGTCATATTGATATGCCAAGGGGCTTGCCGACAGCAGGGTCTGGGTCACCGTCGCCGGGCGACCGAACGCGTCATACGCGCTGATCACACCTACACCGCTTCCATTGTCGAACCGCGCCGAGGTTTGTAACCCTATCAAGTCGTATGAGTAATAGACGTCGCGCTTGTTCAATGCTGCAAGATCGGTGCGCTTATTAGTGGCATCTACGTCCTTCACCGTCATCCGGTTCAGCGCGTCATACTGAAAGCCGATATCGCTTCCGTCGCGCTTCCTCAGCGCGGTGCGGTTGCCGTTCGCATCGTAACCATATTCCTCGTAGTCGGCCGCATTGACCAAACCTGCTGTCGCCAGTGCCGTGGTCGGAGATGCCGGATTGAAGCTGGCCGGTCTGGTTGTGGACGGGAATATCCATTTGGTCTGACGATCGAGCCCGTCATATTCGAGCTTCGCCCGGTTGCCGTTCGCGTCAATGACGTACTCCTGCTTCCCGTTTGCGGTGAAGCTATATGTGACATATGCTTGCTCAAGCGAGGTGCCGACCGCCTGGTGAACTTGCACCAACTGCCCCCCGGCATCGTAAAAGTTCTGTGTCACCCGGTCCTGACCGTTGGAGCTCACCGGGGTGCCCGGAGCACACACATTGGGCGGCGGGCTGGTGAATTGATTGACGTTCATCCGCACCGCCGTGCACAAAGCACGACCGGCTTTGTCGTAGCTATACTGGGTCAGCGAATAGGTCGAACCGTTCGAGCCTTTCAGCCGTTCAGTTAGTTTTCGCCCGACTCCGTCATAAGTGTAGCTGACCATCTGCAGCACTATGAAATCCGCACCCCAATCATCGGGTGGAGTGGATTGCGGCTTCCAGTTCGCTAGTTCACCGCTTTCCTTGCTGACAAGCAGTCCGTCGGCGTCATATTTGAAGCGCTTTGCCGCAAAATGCAGGGGGCCCGATCCATCTGGATCCGGCTTGATGATGCCGGTGAGCCTTTGCAGCGCGTCGAAACGATAGCCGGTCGTATGATCCGAGGGCGCAGCCTGTGCGAAGGCAGCATTTGCCCAGGCCAACGCCATGAAAAACAAGGCCGCGCGAAAGAGCTTCACCACATCTTCCCCTTCTTTGGACACACGATTATCCAGAATTCCGAATGGCTTCCAAATTTCATTCAGTTGCCAGACTGACCGTAATATGAGGACAGAACCTGAAGTCCGTTATTTACCCTGTATACCGGTGCCAGATAACCTCCGTACGGAGCCATATAAACAACTTCGTCCGTAGAAATGATCTTGCAGGTCGTCACATATTGGCCAACCGTACAGCTGTATTCTCCGGCATAAGAAGGTAAAACACTGAAATTCTGATCAGTCAGAGTGATGAAGCTGGCGCCTTCATCATCAATTATCGTGCCGATTGCCGTCGTATTGAGTAATGTCACACCACTCGAAGGATTGGAGAGCGTGACCCGAAATGTTTCGTTGCCTTCTGATGTTGTGTCCTGAGTTGTCTGGAACTTTATTACCGAGCTCGTTTGCTCGTTCGCGATCTGAAACGGGTTGCCTGAGGAGGCAGAATAGTCGTTCGAACTCGTCGTCAGGTTGGTCGTCGAATATTGTACAGAGATCACACCGTACTTCTTGCCTACTCTTGTGATCGGAAACTGAATAATACCGCCTTCGAGAACCTGGGCATTGCCGATCGATAATCCGGTGTCATTGTCCTCAATCGTGCCGATCGCGCTTGCAGTGCCGATAACCGCCCCACCCGTCGGGTTGGAAAGGGTCACCTGTAATGTCTCGTCTCCTTCGGCAGTGCCGTCGTCCACCGTGGGAATCGCGATTGTCTTGGACGCACTGGTGCCGGCCGGGAAGGCGACAGTGCCTGTAATACCACCAGTATAATCCGCAGCCGAGGCCGAGCCATTGGTTATTGTGTAGCTGACGGTAACGCTGAGCGCAGATGGTTCACTGATCGTGACCGGCAGGCTCAGTACCGAACCTTCGGTCGCCGTAGCATTACCGACCGAGACTATTGAGCCGGTCCCGTTCCCGGACCCGCTGCCACCTCCATTGCCTACGCTACCGCCCAGGTTATTTCCACCTCCGCCACCGGAACCAGAGGAATTCAAGGGCTCGGTCGCACTAACGAGATTGCCAATCTCGTCGAACTGAAATGACGTCTTGAGGGCGTCTGCCTCCCCGGTCGCAGTAACGGTCGCTGAAGCAAGCGCATAATGGTTGGCGGCATCATAGGCATAGGTCGTTGTCCGGGAGCGGCTTGCGTCGATCTTTTCCACCTTGGAAGTCAGCAGATAGAAAGTCGCCCCGTCGCTGCCGGTAAAGGCGGTGTAGCCGTAATCCGTCTGCGGGCAGGTGCTCCCAATCGCGCATGAGCCGGCACTGTTAAGCCCGGATACCTGGCTCAGCATTCCACCGTGCACAGTGCTCCAAGTGTAGTTGGTTCGGAACCCCCGCGCATCGATCACATGATCGATCAGGTTACATGTCCTGGCGTTGGCACAATCGGGGGCGGACAACGCCGGCCCACCAATATAGGTCGTTGTGGTGAGCAGATCGCCCTGCCCTGTGTTGCACTGCGTAACCTGCTCCTGCAGCGTCGACAGGCCGACCCAGGCGACCCGGCCTTTGGCGATCTGACACTCGGTGAGCGGGTTTCCCCTCACATCATAGGTATATTCGATCGCATTGCCTTCCGGGAGCACCGTCCGTATCAACCGTCCGGCGCTATCGTAGACGTAATTCGTAGCGCGGCCCAACGGATCGGTTTCCTTGATTGCGGAACCCTTTTGGTCGAACTCGGTTGAACTGACATTACCCAGTGGATCCTCGAGTTCGCCAAGACGGAACCGGTCACTCGCGATATTGGTCGCGAAAACCTTCGTCGCCTCCCCCTCATTGTTCTGGTAGCTGGCGACGTGAAGTGCCGGATCATATGTCATCGTGATGAACGGTTCGGTATTGCTTGAGGGCGTATACCAAGCCTTCAGAACACGATCAGGAAAGCGAGAGCCAGTATAGCTTCCATCGCCCGACGCCAATTCATATCTCGAGACGCCGCCGATCAGGTTGGTTGAGGATAACGCACATTCGTAAACCGGCGTGACTCCATTTGGCGCGGGCCTGGGGCAATCGAACTCCGCCGCCCGCCCAACCTGGTCCGTCACTCCCAAGAGATATTGCGTTCCGGTGATCGCATAATTCTGCCCGGCACTCACCGGCACGTATTCAAGGCCGATTTGATAACCGAAAGAGTTTCCGACCGCATTGACGAGCTTTTTTGACGTGCCTGTAATTAGGTCTGAGCCGATCTCGTAGGTAAAGCTGGTCCGAGCACCCGACGCGGCGGTCCGCGTTACCAGAGAGTAACTTGGCAAGTTGTTCGCAGTCCACGGCCCGCCGCCCGGAGCGTATATGTTATTGGCCGGCAATCCAAAGCCCTGACTCGGCATAAAGATCGCCGAACTGCCATCAGCTTCAGTGAGTGAGAGTTGGGTTCCCTCATAGGACCTGCGCACGCTACTTTGCCCAACCAGAACATATGGATCAGACGGTTGCCCCGAAATGACGAGCCTGGCGCCACGAGACGACAGCGGAGGATCATACGTTCCATCAGGCAGTTTAATAAACTCTCGCCCATCGTTGAAGGAAACACTGTTACGGATCAGCCCATTGCTCAGCGAATAGGTTCCAAATATCGATGCAATCTTTCCGGTGAAGGTGCTGGTCCGGTTTACGTCAAAGATCGAATACAGCGCGGCGGCCGAATGCGACGCCCTCAATGCGGAAGTAGCTCCCAAGCCCTCGTTTCCGCTTCCAGACCAATTTGCCGAAACGTCCAAGCTGTGCTGCCACCCGCCGCCCAATGCGCTCGCTGACATCGAGCCGACAGGCGAACAATCATAATACCAGTTATATGTGCCACTAAATACCCAATTGCATCGGACTTCAGCCGAGGCACTCGCGTTAAGACGCCTGCTAAATTCGAGACGAGATGCGCCAGAACCGACTGCGATATCGGGCGGTGGGCTTAAGGACAAACCCCCGGAAGCGAGGTCGACACCCCAGTAGGATTTGTCCTTAAGGGAAGGTGCGTCGGCCTTGGCTTTGTCTAGTGTACCCTTGACCGGGTCGATCACAGCTGCCTGGGCTCCGCCCTTGTAGAACTCGCTGACAATGTGACCAGACTCGTTGGCCTTATAAGCCAGTTCGCCAATTGTGTTGATGAGCACTTCTCCAGTCCCGCTGCCCGGCAGGTCGTAAACATCAACCATGCCCTTTGCTGGAAGGATCAGCGAGTAGCCGGCAGCGGCATATCCAAGCAGAACGGCTTCCCGTGTCGATCCATAGCTCGAAAGGCGATCATCGTTGATCACAGCCTGAAGGTTGGCAGAATTGACCGAATAGAACCGTATGCCCAGATCATTGGCCATCTTGAACATAGAAACCGATGCCGACGATTCGAAACTGTCTTGCGACTGCTGGAGCACGCTGCCTTCCAGCGCGGAAGCAACGGCTTCTCCAGCCAGAAATGCGGCTGTAGCCGTCGTAGAGTTCGCGTCAGCCGCCTGGGTTGTTATTGTGTGGCGGGCGTTGAAATAAAGTTGCCCATCCCCTCCGTTGAAGAGCGCGCCGATAGTGTGAAGATTCTTGACCCGAACACCCGATACACCCTGCAGCAGCTCAAACGCCTGACTGGTCTGCGCTGCGTATCGTGCCGCCATGGTCTCAGCTTGTCTTTGATCATAACGGTTGTAGTAATAGCTTGATGCGGCAGAATTATTGTTGACGTATTCGTCAATCGGCCGAGCATTCATGAGCTTCGAGAAATATGCCTCGCGGTAAGGGCCCGTGTCTCCGACCTCTAGGACAAGCGGAAAAGCGTTAAAATAGTCCGCTCCGCAGCTGGTATAGGTCCCACCACCAGTTTGGTATTCCAGGCACCCGTCCTCGTTTCGGAGGTCCGGTCCCACGGCAACTCCGAACGAGGCATCGCCTTGACCACTCGGGAATGGGTGGTCGATGCTGATCTGCGCTGTCTGCATCTGCTGCGACGTCGAAGCTCCATTGCTCGTCCCGGTCGCGACGATCGAAGTCTCGACGTAGAGCTTGGACCGACGCAACCAGGGATTGGTCTGGTAGTCGGCGAATGTGCCCAAACGTACGCGCTTGCCAGAAAGTTCATCGGCATAGAGCGTCGCATCGAGACCAAGAAACTGCACCCTGAACTTCGCACGGTACTGATCAGGAATTTCCCCAGCCCAGTTCGCCTGGACCGAAGTCTGATACGGCAGGGTTGCCGCGGGGCTCACACGCTGTTTGGGATCAATCTCTGCCCCGCCGAAAACCTCAACTGTCGATGCTGTAGGATCACCAGCTTCGATCACGCTCTGCAAGCTAACCGCTCGAGCCTGGATGTAGGATGTGACGCCCGCTTGGTTTACGTTCTGGATCCATGCGGCACCGCTCGCCGTTCCCTGCGATGCACCACTTGTTGCTGCAGTAGTTATGCCGCTTCCACAGGTCGGCGAAGCTTCTGTTCCACATCCTAGCGCTGCAGCAACATCAATACCCGATTTCAGGATGTTGACCTTGAAGCCGGGATCATAGGCCTTGCCGCCAGCCACTACCCACAGATGAGCGATTGTGGCCGTGGTCAAATTACCGCTCAGACTGCTGCAGGATGAGGCGCCGTTTACAGTGGCAGGAATTCCGCCATCCGCGAGCAGCTGACACGCAGCTTTCGCATTCACAGTAAAGGACTGGCTCACCTCGTTCATCCCAGAAACGAGACCAGTCCATTTGCCGAATGCAGCGGCATCGAGGGTAATTGTGCCCAGACGATAAGACACGCCAGACTGGCCACCTTCTCGCAGGATTTCCACCATAAGCTCGGCCTGATCGAACACTGTCCCAGACTGATCAATCAAAGCGCCTTGCGCGCCCTTGCCAAGGCCGAAGCGGAACTCGGTGTCGATGTTTAAACGTACATAATCTGCTACACGAATGACAAAAGCATCGCCTGTTAGATCACCGTCGCGACTAAGCGAGCGCGCCAATGCCTTGATTTCGGGCGCTCGATCGGCGGAGGAAGCAACGCCGTCCGTATGAACAGTTCCAGAGCCGTAGAAGCTGAACGCCGTGACCGGGGAGACAAGCGTTCCCTCAAACCGAGTGGTCACAGGCACTTCCGCCGCCAGCTCAGGCGAAAGGCAAAAGGCCAATGCAAAAATGAAAGCTCGGGCACAAGAAGACCATCTCATGGCGCAGGAAAACTCCAATATCGAACAGAATTTCTCTATTAGCCGTTACACAACATTGCATAGGTCGTATGCTGAACCCGATGGGGGCACTCAAAATCTAAATCAATTTCAAAAATATTTTTTCAAAAACAAGCAATATATATTTAAAATGCCATTCTTTTATAATGGACATCTTTGTCCGCCGCAGAAGATGTCGTCGTCCCGGATAAACCCTGTGGCCTCACCGTCACCGATCACCGACCCGTTGGTCGGATTGGAGAGTGTTACCTTCATGGTTCTGTTTCCATCCTGCTCACCATTGTTCTGGGTCGCCACAGAAATGGTCTTGCTGGTCTGGCTGCTGGTGAAGCTGAGCGTACCGGAGGCCGCCGTGTAATCCTGGCCTGCAACGCCCGTCAGGTTACTGGTTGCATAGCTCACTGACCTCGACCCGGTATGAGTGCCCGTCTTGGTCACGGTGAACACCAGCGTCCCGCCTTCATCCACACTCGCATTAGCTATTGAAAATGTAACTGCCGGCGCGGGATCATCATCAGCAATCGTGCCTGTGCCGGTCGCCGTAACAATTGTCGCCCCTGCACTCGGGGACGACAGCGTCACCTTGACCGTTTCGTTCCCCTCATAGGTCGTATCCTGGAGAGTAGTGACCGTGACGGTCTTGGAGGTTTGTCCGGCGGTAAATGTCACTGTTCCCGATGCAGAGGTATAGTCAGCTCCTGCAGTCGCTGTGCCATCAGAAGTGGCATAGGAGACGCTGGTCGAGCCGGTCGTGACGCCAGTGCGCGTCACCGTAAATGTGAGAGCCCCACCTTCCGTCACACTCGCATTGCTGATCGCAAGACCAATGTCGTTATCATTGATCGTTCCTGTACCGGTTCCGACGCTGATAGTCGCACCCACCGGGTTTGAAAGGATGACCGTCAGGGTCTCGGCAGACTCCACCGCAGTGTCATTGATCGTATTGACCGTGATCGTCCTGGTGGTTTCACCCGCCGCGAAGCTGACCGTGCCGGACGCAGCCGAGTAGTCACTGCCCGCCACTGCCGTGCCGTTTGCAGTGGCATAGCTGACGCTCGCTGTTCCGCTCGTCGAACCTGAACGCGTGACCGTGAAGGTCAGCGCGCCGCCTTCGGTAGCACTCGCATTGCTGATCGAGAACTGAGCAGGAGGGGCATCATTATCATTGATTGTCCCAACCGCACTGCCCGTGGTTATCGTCGCACCGACCGGATTGGCGAGGGTAACGTTGACTGTCTCGCCCGGCTCGAACGTGCTGTCATCAATCGTAGCCACACTGATGAGTTTGCTCGTCTCGCCAATCGCAAAAACAAGCGATCCGGAAGCAGCAGTATAGTCACTGCCCGCGATCGCGCTCCCATCAGAAGTCGCAAAATCCACACTTGATCCAGCCCCGGTCGCACCCGAGCGTGTCACTGTGAAATTCAGAGTCCCCCCTTCAGTGACACTCGTATTTGCGATGGAGAAACTCGGTGCGACCGGAGCATCGTCGTCGTTGATCGTGCCGACTCCGGTATAATCGGTAATCGCCGTGCCTCCCGATGCAGAGGTCAGGATGACCGACATCTGTTCGGTCGGCTCCTCGACACCATCATTGATGGTAGAAATCGTAATCGTGCGCGAGCTCTGGGCCAGGTTGAAGCTGATCGAACCCGAGGCAGCGGTATAGTCGGAACCCGCAAGGGCGGTCCCGTCTGCCGTCGTATAGTTGACGTTGATCGTGCTGAGCGTGAACCCGGTTTTGGTCACCGTGAATGTCAGATTGCCACCTTCTGTGACGCTTGCGTCCGAGATCGCAAAAGTCACAGAGGCGCTGTCATTGTCGTTGATCGTGCCTGTACCGGTCGCTGCAACCAGCGTTGCACCGACCGGAGCCGAAAGTGTTACGCTCAGAGTCTCGGCGGACTCCACATAATTGTCATCCGCCGTCGCAACCGTAATCGTCTTCGTTGCTTCATTGGCTGCAAAGCTGAGGGTGCCGGAGGCGGCTGTATAATCGCTGCCTGCAGTCGCAGTTCCATCTGCGGTGGTGTAGCTCACGCTGACAGCCGTAGTCATCGTACCGGACCTTGTGACCGTGAAGCTCAGCGAGCCTCCCTCTGTCACCGCCGCGTTTCCGATCGAGATTTCTGCAGGAGCAGCGTCGTTATCGTCAATCGTTCCGGTAGCCGTGCCATCGGCAATCGTTGTTCCCGAGGACGGCGCAGAAAGGACCACCGTGAAGGTTTCCGATGCTTCAGACAGAGCGTCGTCCAGAGTGCCCACCGTGATCGTCTTCGTGGTTTCTCCCGAAGCGAAGCTGACAGTTCCCGTCGCGGCGGTGTAGTCGCTGCCTGCGATGGCTGTACCATCCACGGTAGCATAGGTCGCACTGGCCGCCGAGGTAGTCCCGCCCGAACGCGTCACCGTGAACGTGAGATTGCCACCTTCAGTTGCGCTTGCGTCCGCGATCGAGAGCACCGGGCCATCGTCATCGACGATCGAGCCGATACCGATAGGATCGGTAAAGCCCGAGCCCCCGGTAGGCGAGCTCAGTGTCACCTGCAGGGTCTCCAGAGCCTCCTCGATAGTGTCCTGCGTCGTGGACACGGTGATCGTCTTGGAAAATTCCAGCAGATTGAAACTGAGGGTGCCGCTCTTCGCCGTGTAGTCGGACCCGGCCGTGGCGGTGATGTCGCTTGTCGCATAGCTCACCGACAGCGTGCTGAAGGTCAGACCGCTCTTGGTCACCGTAAAGCTCAGCGCCCCGCCTTCGGTGACACTGGCATCGGAGATAGCGAAGGTCACATCCGGCGGATCACTGTCGTTGATAGTTCCTGTGCCGCTGCCATCGGCAATTGTCGCTCCGGAGGGCGAGGAGAGTTCCAGCGAGAATGTCTCTGCCGCCTCGACATTACTGTCGGTTGCCGTGGCAACCGTCACGGTTTTCGAGGTCTCCCCGGGCAGGAAGGTCAGGCTTCCCGAGGCTGCGGTATAGTCCGCCCCTGCCGTCGCAGTCCCGTCTGCCGTGGCATAGTTCACCGTCACTGTTCCACCGTTGATCTGCGACAGGGAGACAGTGAAGGTAAGCGCTCCGCCTTCGGTGGCAGAGGCATCCGACACCGACAGCGTCACGGGCTGGTCATTGTCGGTGATCGTGCCTGTGCCCGTTGCACCGGTGATTGCTGCGCCGCCACTCGGGGCAGACAGGGTCACGGTCATGGTCTCGGACAGCTCTTCTTCGCTGTCATCAATCGTCGTGATCGTGATCGTCTGCGTTGCCTGATTGGCCGCAAAGCTCACGGTACCATCCAGGTCTTCATTATAGTCGGAGCCGGCAAGCGCAGTGCCATCGGATGTATTGTAGGTCGCACTCACCGCTGAACTCAGGAGACCTGTTCGCGTCACCGTGAAGACCAGAGCCCCACCCTCGGTGACGCTCGCATTGCCGATCGACAGGCCGATATCATTATCGTTGATCGTGCCTGTGCCGGTCGCATTCGAGATGATCGCGCCGCCTGTCGCGCCTGACAGCGTCACTGTCATTGTTTCTGCAGGCTCGACCGACGTGTCATCGACCGTCGCGATGGTAATCGTCTTCGAAGTCTCGTTTGCGGCGAAGGCCAGCGTATCTGGCGAGCCTGTGAAATCGCTCCCCGAGGTCGCCGTCCCGCTGGCGATGGTGTAACTCACGCTCACTGCCGTCGCGACATTACCTGTACGCGTGACAGTGAACACAAGGTTGTCGCCTTCAGTGGCGCTCACACTGTCGATTGCCAGCCGGGCAGGACCAGGTCCTGCCCCCGTTACCTGCTGGTTCGTGCGATTGCCTGCAGCATCATAGGATGTCGAGGTCACCTGGCCATTGTTCACATCGCCCGCACTCTCGACCTTCGTCAGCCGGCCCAGCGCATCGTAGGTATAGGTGATCGTCTCGGAGGCAAAAGCACCTGCAGACCATGCCAGCCCGCAGATGACCAGGGCGCATACCCAAAGCCACGTTACACTGACGAAACGCCATGAGATTTTCCGGCCCGAATAACAATTGCCCTGCATTCGCGCCCCCGATGCGAATCCCCATCGAGAGGTCGTGCCCCAAATGCCGGAGGAGTCAAAACGGTGTTTCCACCTGATCGGAGAAGTACAGTCTGATCACACCGCCAAATGCGCATTTCTGCCGAAAAACCCGCCATACTCCGTATTCTTACCTAAGTAATATCCTCATCCAGTGCACCTGAGAGGTGCAATTCATTTGGACCAGTTAGCCGGACAGCAGAAACACTCCTGGCAGCAACTCCAACAGACGGCCTGCGCAGCCGGAGAACCGCGGATTAGGGGAAGTTTCCCGACTAGTCCCAAAAACCGGTGGGCCGCATGGGGCGTTCTGTTAGCATTTTCGGGTCATAAATAGCCAACCATCAGGCTTTGGCACTGTTTCAGGAGAAGGGCTTGGCAGGAATCACAAATTTTGCGGCGGCAACGATCCTGCTGGTCAACCTCGTCCTTCCGTTTCCTGTCCTGGCTCAGACAGTCAGTGGGCCGGCCGAAACAATTGACGGTGACACACTCTCGCTCACGGGTATCCGGGTACGCCTGCAGGGCATTGATGCACCCGAGAGCAAACAGACCTGCGAACGCGAGGCTGCACAATGGTCCTGTGGGCAAGAGGCCCGCGAAACCCTTGCCGCGCTGGTGGGTAGCGGATCGATTTCCTGTACCGGACAGAAGAACGATCGCTGGGGCAGGCTGCTGGCGCGATGCCGGTCAGGTTCGGTCGTCGCGAAGCCGCCGCCAGATGTGGCACGGCCAGCTCCCGCCAAAACCGTTAGCGAAGATTATCGCGACACATCAGAACGCTGCGCTATCAAGGGCAATCACAGCCGCAAGGGTGAATTGATCTACCATCTTCCCGGTCAGACATACTATAACCAGACACGGCCTGAGGCTATGTTCTGCAGTGAGGCCGAAGCCCGCGCAGCAGGATATCGCAAATCAAAGATTTGATTACCTGGCGATTACGTCAGTGGAGCGCGATGTCGGACAATCCCGATGCCTGCCCGTTGCCTGCCTCGGCAATCCGGCTTCAGCCTGACCCGGAACCGCCCTTCCCGGCCTGCAGCCGGTCAAATCGCTCCCCGATCTGGCGCCAGAGCTTCATTCCGTCGAAATCACCCTCAGCCAGAAGTCGATCCTGCTGTTGTGCAATATGCAGCCAGCCCTGTTCGCAGTGGTGTTTTTCGACCCACAGAGCGATCCCCCATAGCTCCTGATTCCGGGTCAGTGCCATCGTTCACTTCGCCCGCCTGTGCCTAAATCCCCTCAAGGCACGCACGAGCGATGCTACACTCGCGATAAGAGCTGCAAATGCCGTGAGAAGTACCGGGTCTATATGAAGCATGCCGAATTCCTTTCGACTCGTTCATATAACCATATCGGTTCCTGTAGGAAAATGATTTCCTCTGTCTCCGGGATGCCTGGCACCTGGCACCTGGGCTGAAGGGCGTAGTCCGGCTATTCCCGGCGCATTTTCCTAAGCGCACGCACAGCCAGTTTGCCTGCATGAAAGCTCACCAATGCAATGCCCGACAAAGCACAAATCTGGAGGATCACTGACATGGGACCTTTGTCTAGCAGCAATCCGATCAGGTCGAAAGCGACCAGCACACAGCGGAATCTCGTGGCGGTTATCGCCGGATCACACCCTGCAGGACAAGAGACCAGGATCAAGTCGACGGAGTTTCGATCTGACCTGAATTTTCAGCTCGCCCTGGCCACATTCCTCGATCAAACAACATTCTCTGGGCCAGTTCGCGTCGAGGTGCAGCAAAGCCAAGAAGTCGCCTTTGCAGCCCCCAGTCGAGAGGAAGATTGGCCTTGAGCAAGGTCGTGCTGTCCAGTGACGCCGGCTGGGTTCCGTCGATAATCGCCGCGACGATATCCGGAGCAAGGTAGTTGAGCCTGACCAACCTTGAGAAATGACCGGGCCGGCAACCAAGTTGCCGTGCCAGCTGGTCCAGAGTCTCATCGCGGCCGCTTTCCAGCATGCGCTGCGCATCACGCGCCTTTCTCAAAAGAGCGTTGAGTCTCCGGTCCGGCAACGCTTGTAACGCAGGATCCCGGGGCGTGACATTGATCACGGGCCACCGCTCGGCGGAGATCGCACAGGCTGCTATCTCCAGCTCATACCTCGCGCTGCTGCACGGCCAGTCGCCTGGTCGGGCATGAAAACTTCCATTTCCATCCCACTCCAAGAACCTCTGCAGTTCAATTGAACGGAATCCTATCGTGAGATGTTCCTCACCAATCTCGATACGGTCGGTCAGGGCGGCAAACAGGCTTTCCATTTTGCTGGCAGGCGAACACTCAATATGTGCCGCAGCACGCGCGCCTTTTGTGGCGAGCAAATCCAGTTCCTGACCATAAAGCCCCAGAGTCTTTAGTGCCTGACGCAGGCGGCGCCGGTCACACAGGAATCCGGAAACGGAAGCAATTACAAGTTGCTCAAGCCGATCGGCATTGCTGCGATAGGCCCGCCGGTACTCCCTTTGAGACCAGGTCGCGTTGCTGGACGCATAGCAGTAATATGGCTTTCCGCGATGCCAGTCGACGTCGAGCAGCATATGCCGGCCAAGGTCGTCCCACAGCAGGCCGGCGAGGAAATGCGCAGTCTCTTTCCCATGGGGTGGCCGTTTGGCTCTTTCAGCGCTCAGCGCCCGGGCTGCTTCCCAGGTTTCCGCGGAGATGATCGGTCTATGGCGGCCGGGCCAGGTCCGGCCATGCCCCCGGATTTCTCCCACATAGATCGGGTTGCGCAGGATACCATGTACTGTACCCCCATTTATCAGCGTGCCCCCGCGGGTACCTCCTTGCCTCGTCTGCTTGATCGAACTTCGCAAACCAGCTTTCCGTACCGCAGTCATCACCGAGGTATAGCGGCGTGTACGGAGGAACTCGGCGAAGATGAAGCGTACGATTTCAGCCTCTTCCTCGACGATACGCAGGCCACCATCCTCGTAATCATAGCCGAAAGGTGGAAGGCCACCGTGTATCATGCCGTGGCGCTTACGCGTGCGGACACTGTCGCGCACCCGCTCGGCAATCAGTTCGCGTTCGAACTGAGAGAAGGTGAGAAGGATATTGAGGATCATGCGGCCCATGCTGTCCGAAGTATCGAACGCCTGCGAGATCGAGACCAGGGCGATGCCTCGCCGGTCGAAGATATCAACCAACCGCACAAAATCGATCAGGCTGCGAGTTAACCTGTCGATCTTGTAGACGACTACGACATCGACGCAGCCCTCCTCGATGTCCCGCATCAGGCGGGCAAGTGCAGGCCGATCCAGACCGCTGCCCGATTGGCCACCATCGTCGTATCGTTGATCGACTTCAACCCACCCTCGATACCGTTGACTTGCAACATAGGCACTGCAGATCTCTCTCTGGGTGACGAGGGAGTTCATATCCTGATCAAGCAGGTGGTTGGTGCTTTTACGAGTATATATGGCGCAGCGCCGGAGTGCGAGATTTGTGGCATCGGGCATGGCAAAGCTCTCCCATGAAAATTGCGGCAGCCCGGCCTGTCCGGAGACAGCCCCCCATTTCCGGACTGGCAGAAAAACTCAGACCTTTCGGCCAGGGCCGGTCCTGTCTATCGGCTCCATTCTGACAGACCTGATTTGAAACGGTACGCCCGATATGACGGTAATCGACGAACTCGCACGGGAACTGGCTGTGATACGCAGCGGACACGACATTCTTCCCTTCATGACTAACTGGATTCCCACCTCCGAGGCAGAGTTCAGGATGCTTCCCGAAGACATGCTCGCCATCATCCGCAGTTCGCCGGATTATCGCGAACTGGTCCCGGGCGCCCCACCGGCCCGACTGCAGTTCTCTGCTGGTGACGAAGGCGCCGAGCTCGTAATATATCGGGCGCTCGCAGACCGGCGCCATTACATGCTTGCCCCCTCCCGTCGCGGCTGAAGTCCGGCATGGAAACGCACAACGGATAGTTCGGCCTTCGCGTCCTGCGGAAGAAATCTGGTCAACGACTCCCGGAACAGGACCTTCCCTGTCAGCACAAACCGGAAATGCCGATGCCTTCTCCTTTTCCACTGCAACAGGGCGATCTTGACTGCATGTGCAGCATCTACGCGGCAATCAATCTGCACATCTCGACGGGCGGATTGCAACGACAGAGGAAGCCTTCCACTTATTGAACTAGGCGCTCCGCACATCGGTCCTGGAAGGCAATATATTCAGATTGGTAACGCAAGGCATCGATGTGGAGCTCATGGATTACATGATCTGTGCCCACAGAATAGCCGGTTTCAGGAAGGTGAGAAGAGTTGACTGGAACGAAAACCTTCCAGTGAGCGACAGCCCCGGAACGGTAATTTTTCTGAGGGAGACTGACGTACCGGAAATGCGGGCCTTCACACATTTTACCATTGTCACCGGCACAAACCGTAATGACTCGCTTCGCCTGTTTGACAGCTGCGGAATCAGCCGTCTCGAAGGAAAGCCGGAGGAGCGAATGCTGAAATGCAAGGCCCGTCCGACACCGATATCACCCGGATCGTGCGGTTTGCGTTTCTCGCGCCAGACGTGGTTGAGGCGATCCTCACTGGAACTCTGCGCGCCGGGATCGGCAGCCGGGCTCTTAGTGCACCCGGTGTATATCCCCCGACTGGGAAGAACAGCGACGCAGGTTCCTGCCACTAACGAAACGGGGCGGTATGCTGCAACGCTTTCCGAATGCCGCTTGAATAGCCGATTTTAGGGACGATCCGGAACGGCAGGTTTTAGAATACGGAACGGGATAGCGGACGTTCGAACGCGTCGGAGTTTGCATCAATCCTTGCCGCTGGGCCTGTATCAGCTTCCTTGAAACAGACATAGATTGCAGCCGGCAAGATGTGCCACGATGCTAAGATTATGCCGCTGCACTTTCAGATGCTGTGGCGACTTGCGCTGGCCGCGATCATTCCGGCCGCTGCCGATCGAGAAGTATCCACCTCGCCAGAGTAAATTCTGCATTCGGAACAAAATGGATGCGACGCGATCTGTCGCCTCTCCCCTCCACATTGCGAATCGCGACGAACTTGAGTCGCATCAATGATGGAGAAGCAGCATGAGCAAGGATCGAAGCGGCGGCAGCCACCGCAGCGCGATCAGCGGGCGGTATGTCACCGCCAAACATGGCAAGGCCAGTCCGCATACGACCGTCCGCGAGAGCGCCGGTCCGAGCGGGAGTTCCGGCCCCCATTACCGCAGCGCCATTTCGGGCCGGTACGTCACAACCGCGCACGGAAAGGCCAGCCCCCACACCACAATCAAGGAGAACTGATCATGGCGAAACGCTATGTGCGCGCCACCGGCAAGGACAGACAGGGCGACATCACACGGCTGTGCAATTCCGGCGAATATTGGTCGCCCCGCAGTAAGGCGGATGCGATCAGCGATATCGAACTCGGCTTGCATGAATATTGGGTCAACTGGGCAAGCGCGCCGGAGACAAAAATCCGTGTGGTCAACGGACCAACCGGAAAATATCTCAGGACCGACCGCGACACCACGTCGCGCAACAATCTGGACGATCTGCCCGATTGCTGAGAGCGTCACTGCTGACGGCCGTGATCGGGGCCGGAGCTGCACGCTCCGGCTCCGGAACTGGGTCAGGGCATCGAGGGAAAGTCAGAGCGTCGATGCGCCGCGACCATCTGTATGAGTTCGGGCGGAGAAATGACCTCCACCGCGTCTCCCCACATATAGAGGTGCCAGCACATCTCGAGCAGGCCTGCGGCTCGAAACCGCACGACGAGCGAACCATCCGGCTCTCGCTCTGTGGTCTGGGACGGATGGAAAAGAAAGCCTTCGGCTCTGCTGACCGCTTTGGGGGTGAAGCGCCAGGCGACATCATGAATGCCGCCTTCCTGCTGGTAGGAACCGAAGCATCGCTCGGCATGCGCGTTCAAGTCGAACCCTTCCTTGCGCACGAAACTCTGGGGAAGAACGGTCGCCGCCTCGATGGCATCGACCCGGAAATGCTGAATGCCGCCGCCGACCTTGCCCAGATCTACGGCGACGAGATAGCGCCGTGCCCCGAGCAACAGCCCGTGCGGTGCCACCACGCGCTCGCGCGCGACCGTGTCCTTCCAGCCGCGATAGAGGATACGCAGTTGAGACGTGCCCTTGAGCGCGGTGGAAATAGCCACGTCCACCGTCTCGCTCCCCAGCAGACGAGGGCCTGGGCGCGCGGCATGGCCCAGGGCCATGAGGAGCGCTTCCTCGTCCGCCGCGAGGCGGCTGCTGCGTTCATCGGGAATGAGCGCGAGGATCTTAGCGTGGAGGCAGCGCAATGCCTCGACCTGATCCTTCCCCGCGCCCTTGCCCAACATGTCGAGCGCGAGGGAAAGTGCCGCCATTTCCTCGGGTGTCGGCGCCAGTAACGGTGCCACCGATTTATAGGGCAGTTTCCAACGCGCCTTGTCCGATTCCTCGTCCTTCACTTTCTCCAGTTCGGGAAAACATTGCCCAAGCGCCCGGATCACGCGCTGCGCCGTGCGATAATCTCGTTCGAGGATTTCCTCAATCTCGGCCAGACTGACTCCCCGCATGGAGGCCGCCCTTGCCGCGACCGTCAGCAAGTCAATTGCATTACGATAAGAAATAATAACCTCCCCCCGGAAGCGACAACTTCTGTCGTGTATCACCATCATGCTCATATGCCATGACGAGTCGAGCAGATCTTAAGAAGTATCGGGAGGGGCAGGGATGTTGAGGAATGGCGGGCAGACGCTCTATTCAGCGAGCGACTTGGTGAACTTCATGGGCTGCGCGCACGCCACGGTGCTCGATGTTGGCAACCTCGTCGCGCCGGCCAGCTTCGCGCCCGACGATGAAAGCGCGGTCTTGCTCCAGGAGAAGGGTATCGAGCACGAGCGTGCCTATCTGGAGCGGCTTCGCGCGGAGGGGCGCTCGATAGCCGAGATTTCAAGCGACGGGACGTTGGAGCGCCGGGCGCAGGCGACGCTCGAGGCCATGCAGGCGGGCTATGACGTCATCTATCAGGGCGCATTCCTGACGGGCCAATGGCATGGCTATTCCGATTTCCTGCTCAAGCGCGACGATATCTCTTCGTCGTTCGGCGACTTCGCCTATGACGTGGCCGACACCAAGCTGGCCCGCTCGGCCAAGCCCAAGCATGTGCTCCAGCTCTGCGTCTATGCCGATATGCTGCGTACGATGCAGGGAGTTGCGCCACCGTCCATGCATGTCGTGCTGGGCAGCGGTGAAATCGTCACGCTGCCCACCTCATCGCTCATCCATTATTTCTCGATCGCGCGCGATCGCTTCGAGCAGTTCGCAGCCGCTGTCCCAGACAGGTCGACCGGCGATCCCTGCGGCCATTGCACCTTCTGCCGCTGGTCCGACCATTGCACTGCCGAATGGGAAGCGGCGGATCATCTCTCTATCGTTGCCGGCATGGGCCGCGGTCAGCGATCGGCGCTGCGCCATGCCGGTATCGACAGCATAGGTGCCCTCGCAGCCCTTCCCGACGGCATGAAAATCCCCGGCATGCAGGCCGGGACCGTCGCGAAACTCGCGGCCCAAGCGCGCCTGCAGGCCCACCAACGCCAAACCGGTGAGGGATGCATCGAGCGCCTCGACGCGGCGCCGGGGCGCGGTTTCGCGCGGCTGCCGCAGCCGGACGAAGGCGACATGTTCTTCGACATGGAAGGCGACCCGCTGTTCGAAGGCGGCCTCGAATATCTGTTCGGCCTGGTCGCCAAGGACCAGGACGAGGATCGCTTCCACGCCTTCTGGGCGCATGACCGGGAGAGCGAGAAGATCGCGTTCGAACAGACGATCGACTTCATGACCACGCGCTTGGCGCGCCACCCGCTCGCGCATATCTATCATTATGCGTCATACGAAGAGACGGCGCTCAAGCGCCTCGCCATGTATCATGGGACGCGCGAGCAGGAAGTCGATGATCTGCTGCGCGGCGATCGGCTGGTCGATCTCTACAAGGTCGTGGCGGAAGCCATACGTACCTCAGAACCCCGCTATTCGATCAAGAATATGGAAGCCTTCTATCTCCCCGGAGGGCGGCAAGGGACCGTCAAGACGGCTGGCGATAGCATAGTGATCTACGAGCGCTGGCGCCGCGTGGGCGGCGATGCGCTTCTCACGGAAATCGCGGATTATAACGAAATCGACTGCCGCTCGACCCGGCTGTGCCGTGACTGGCTTCTGTCGCTGCGGCCGGATGACACGCCTTGGTTTACGGGGCGGACCCTGGCCCCAGTGGATCCGGTAAAGGTTGCTGCGCGTGAGGAAGCCGACGAACGCACTCGCCAGTTGGCGCAGGCCCTGATCGCCCCTGAAGACGCCCCCTGGCGCCGGTTGCTGATCGACCTGCTCGAATTCCACCGGCGCGAGGCCAAGCCCAGCTGGTGGGCGATGTTCGCTCGGCAGGAGATGGACGCGGATGCGCTCCTTAACGATGCCGAGTGTCTGGCCGACCTCCAGCCTCACCCCACGCTGCGCCCATGGGCAGACAAGAAGTCGGTCGTCCATCCGTTCACCTTTCCACCGCAGGACTTCAAGATGAAGGTCGGCGACAAACCGTTGCGCTCAGGGACCCTGGAGCCGGCAGGTGAGATCATGTCGCTCGACGAGGATGCGGGCATGATCGAATTGAAGCTCGGTCCAAGCCGTTCGGCGATCGAGCCCGGCACCGCGCTCATTCCCGAAGGCCCGGTGGGCGACAAGATATTGCGCGCCGCGGTGCACCGCTATGCCCAGAGCGTGGCGAACGGCGAGAAGCGCTATGCTGCCGTCACTGCGATCCTCCGTCGAGATCGTCCCAAGCTCGCTATGCGCGCATCTGGACAGGCGATCGTGCCGGAAGGCATGGACGCAACCGATGGCGCGATTGAGGCGCTAAGCTTGCTCGACGACAGCTATCTGCTCGTTCAGGGGCCGCCAGGTGCCGGCAAGACCTACACGTCGGCGGAAGCGATTGTCGCGCTGCTGGCTGCGGGCAAGCGCATCGGCGTGGCCTCCAATTCGCACAAGGCGATCAACAATCTGCTCAAAGATGTCGAAGCGAAAACGGCCGCGCGTGGTCTGCGCTATCGCGGCATGAAGAAATCGTCGCGCAACGATCAGACCCTCGGCTCGGACGGCTGGATCGACGACCTCGTCGGCGGCAGCGGA
>MKUB01000180.1:30101-40818 GCA_001898545.1 Sphingomonadales bacterium 63-6
CATCAGCTCGTTGCCGGCACCGCCTGGCTGTTCGCCCGCGAGGATCTCGACAGTACGCTCGACTATCTGTTCATCGACGAGGCCGGCCAGGTCAGCCTCGCCAATGTCATCGCGATGGGAACGGCGGCGCGCAACATCGTACTGGTCGGCGATCAAATGCAGCTGTCGCAGCCGATCAAGGGCACGCATCCAGGCAGCAGCGGCCGATCGGCACTCGAACATCTGCTGGAAGGACATGCGACTGTGCCGGCGGATCAGGGCGTATTCCTGCCCATCTCCCGCCGCATGCACCCCGACCTCTGCGGCTTCATCTCCAGCGCTGTCTACGAAGGACGCCTTGAGGCGGAGGCGAGCACCATACGGCAATGTATCGACGTGGATGTTGCGGCAGATCCGGCGGCTCTGGCCGCCACGGGCCTGCGTTTCGTCGAAGTAGACCATGACGGCCGTACGCAGCGATCGCCGGAGGAAGCTGAGCGGCTCGCGACCACCTACCGCGCCTTGCTCGAGACAAGCTGGACCGATCAACACGGCGAACGCCACGAGATCGGCACCAATGATATATTGGTCGTGTCGCCCTATAATATGCAGGTCGAGCTGCTGCGGCGCACGTTGCCCAAAGGCGCACGGGTTGGAACGGTCGACAAGTTCCAGGGTCTGGAAGCGCCGGTCGTGCTGATCTCGATGGCCACTTCGTCAGGCGACGATCTCCCCCGGAACATCGAATTTCTCTATAGCCGCAATCGCCTGAACGTGGCGATCAGCCGCGCGCGCTGCCTAGCGGTGATCTTCGCCAATCCCAGGCTGCTCGAAATTCCCTGCTCGACGATCGCGCAGATGGAACTGGTGGATGGCCTATGTTGGGCTAAGCAGTTTGCCGACAAGCAGCGAGATCAGGCCAGCACGTGACCTTGGTCCGTTGCGGATTTGGGCAACCTGAACGGATGAGCGCCGATTTCAAGGTCTAATCTTTGACGAAAGCTACCGATCAGTTTGATCGAAGTGGAGGGGTGACACCGGGGCACGATCTTGTAGGGTTCTAGCGCAAAATATATAGGTCAGAGCAGCTATGAGCCGGTATGCTGATAGCGGGCGTCAGTATAGATAGACAGGATGCACTTCGGATGGAATGGAGTAAACTGCTCAAGCTCGAGCGCCTGAACGATGCAGGTTACATTCCACAGAAACACCGCCCTGCTTATGTACAGGATATCGATCGCATTCTTTTTTCTCCCCCATTTCGTCGACTAGCTAACAAGACGCAGGTGCACCCACTCTACGACAATGATCACATTCATCATCGCCTGATTCATAGCCTTGAGGTTGCGAGTGTTGGACGTTCACTCGGTGTCGAGGTGGGTGCGTGGCTTGAAGAGAGTGGCGAAATCCCGGCGGAACAAGTCGAGGTGATTGCTGGTCTTGTGCAGACTGCCTGTATGGCACACGACATCGGCAATCCGCCTTTCGGTCATTCCGGCGAGACCGCGATCGCGTCTTGGTTTAGGGCTAAATTTGCGGACGATCGTGGCATCCTCTCCGATATTGACAATCGGAAGCGCGCCGAGTTTGAAGCGTTCGAAGGCAATGCGCAGGGCTTTCGAATCCTAGCTAGAACTGAGATGTATCGGGATGACGGTGGTCTGCGCTTGACAATCGGGTCGCTCGGGGCGTTCACCAAATATCCGGTGTCGGCGTTCGTAAGGGCCCATGCTGGCGACGCGTTAGTGGATGGTCTGCCCTATATCGGCGTCAAGAAATATGGTGTGTTTGAAAATGATGTCGCCGCTTTCTCCGCGATCGCGGGAGAATTGGGTCTGCCGTCTCACGACGTGCGGGGGCCGGAACTGAACCTGCTTGGTTATTGGTGGGCTCGCCATCCGCTGGCCTACCTCATGGAAGCAGCGGACGACATATGTTACAATGTGATGGATTTGGAAGACGCGTATCTCAGTGGCGATCTCGAAGCTGAGCTCGTTATCGATCTGCTCAAGGGGCTAATTAAGAGTTCGAACAAAGCGTACCCAGAACAGAGTGAGGCAGATATCGTTTCTCGCCATCGTGCGCTGGCGATCCGAGGCGCCATCGCGTCTTGTGTCGAGGCCTTCAAAGAGAATTATGTGGCCATTATGGCCGGAGCATTCCCAATTTCTCTGATTGAGGCGGCAAGTGTGAAAGATCCCTTCAAAGCGATTAAGAGTGTCGCGAAAAACCGCATCTTCAAAGCCCGTCGCAAGACTGAGCTCGAAGTATACGGCCGTAACATCGTCTACAAAATCCTTGATGGCCTCCTGCCTCTGTTCGATGACCTTGGGAGCGTTGATTGGGACGCGGATAAGGTTAGCGGCTATCATCTCCAGGTCGCCCGTGCGCTTGGGCTTCCACTCTCCTCGCTTAAAAACCCCTATGACGCCGTCCACGGCCTGACCGACTTTGTGTCGGGTATGACGGACCGTTATGCGGTTAAGGTTGCCGATATGATTGGGGCCAGATAGCCTGTGCAATATCGTTGGAGGACAGATTGAGCACAGAAGAATCGAACGAGGTGGTCCTGAGTATTCCCACTACGGCTGCGCCGCATTTCAAGCAGCTTTGGAAAGATTTGCGGCTTGCTGAGGGGCTCAATCCGGACGCTGATCTTCCCGAGCCCGATCGTCACCCTTCATTTGACCCCCTACTGTGACCACGTCAAACATCTAAAAAACATAATCATCATTTCAATTTAGGTTTCATGCCTTGAGTGACCACACTCTTCATAGGACCTAAGTATCGGGAACACTATTGCGTCCGCGCCACCAAACATAGCTGATGATACGGTGAATTAGGCCCGGATCGGACCCGATCGCTTGTAGTTAGCCAAAGCTTCATGAACAGATGGCCGGTTCCGGTAACGCGATTAAGGAACGGGAACGGCAGCGATGTCGGCGGGAACGGCGGTAGCCCTGACCTAGCTTCCTTCAGCGAGGGGTAGCCCAAATTCTAAACGAAAAGCCTTTGGTGCCTGTCCGGCCTCGACTATTTCATCACGGCTCCCAGACGAAGTGAGACACGTAGCCCCAGTATGAGCGGCTTCCATTAGCTGTGTCGAACAGGATTTCCTGCAGGCTGCCGACTTGCTGGAGTCGGACACCTTGCTCGCCTTCCCGAACATAGCGGCACCCCAAGGCTAAAGCCTGGTCAGACCGTTTCGCATTATGAAGATTTACTGCTCTCTCAAGATCAAGGAGCTGAGGGCAGACGATCGCCAAGGTCTTTGATGTGACCCGGTTTCTGGCCACACTGATCGGAAAGGGATTGACCCCTCTCCTGTCTTTGGCGTGGGAGTTTGCCAACGCTTCCTCCGCGACAGCTTTACGCTCACGAACACGTGCGGCCTCTTCAGCGGCTTCACGAGCAAATTGCTCATGCAGCAGCTGTTCTTCGGCTAGCGCTTCACCCGTCAGCGGCTTCAAACCCGGAACATCGGTATTTATGGGGGTTGTCCTTTCCCCGGCGGCAAGTGGACGTGTCGCCTTTTGGGTTTCGGAGATATTCCGCAACCCGACAAGAGCCGCAATGATCACGAATGGAACGAAGAACAGAGCAATCTTTTTCAACATGCTTCTTCCCCAGTGCCTTCGGTCCCCAAAAGGGAAATTCCAGCAATGACCCGCTCGATCGCAGCAACCCAGCTATCCTGATGCAGTGGCAGGAACTGCTCGATCCTCGGGCCGGATCGGCCGTTGACGGCGACATATTTATTGTTCGGCTCGTCAATCACACTGCCGCCGACCATCTCGGCCAACGCCTCGAAATACGGCCGCCAGATCGCTTCCGGCAGCGTCCAGGATGCGGGGTTCGGCCAAAAGGTGCCGTTCTTCATGATATAGCCGAAGTTGATTGGCTTCTCACGATCAGGCAGGTCGAGCTTCAGATTCAGACTCGCCTTGAGGTCCGGATAGACACCCAGCGGTTCGAGTGCCGACAGGAATGATCGGATCGCGGCAGGCAGCGACGGATCGCGCTTCGCCATCTCGTCCCAGAAGTCCGCCGAGCTGATCGATTGTGCTCCCCTTCGGGCGGCGGCGGGGATGGGGTGGACGGTAGCCGCCCCATCCTCGACACGGACGATACCGCGCTCGATCATCACGGTCCTGGCCAGCGTGCTGGGCACCGCGAGAATGTCGCCTGCCGAGTTCCGCCATGTGGCAAGCTCGACGAGCGCAAAGGTGAAATGCGCCCCCGCATGGCTCTGAAGCAGATCGCCGAGCACCTCCGTCTCTGTCCTGATCCCGTCGCCTAGGACGATGACCAGCATCCTGCCGCGTCGCAGGTTCAGCGAAATTGCGTCAATGAACTCCGCCTCTTCCAGTACTTCGGGGTGGTCACGGACAAGATCATACAGGCGCCGTGGGGCTTGCTGGCCCCGCGCGACAGCCGTCTCAAACGCTTCGAATCCCATCAGGGTGAGCGCGGCCACATAATCCAGCGCCTGGGCCACCACTTCGCGGCGCATCTGGCCGTTCCGCCAGAGCTTGGTCTCGACGAGTACGATGTCGCCGGACGGCGTAAGATAGAGATTGTCGATATTGCCATGACCCGTTGGCACTTCACGGCCCGCCGCGATCAAATCGCCGAAGCCAGGCTCAATGTCCGATATCGGTAGGATGGCGGGATGATCGTGGATCAGCGCTTGAAGCCACTTCTCGTCATGTAGGTCACCGCCCAGCCGAACGCGCGTCAACGCGCTGCGATTGTTGTCGTAGGTGATGAGAACCGGGATTGCTCGATGCCTTGCCATGCCCATTCTTTGCACGGAAGGGCATCGGCGCGTCCAGTAAAAATGAGACTTATAAGTCGTGGGCTAATCAGCCTCATGAACTGATCGTCCAGCGCAATGGACGTTCACAAGCGCATAGGTTGGAATCTCAGGCGACTGCGGAAGGAGCGGGAGATCACCCAAGAGGATTTCGCGACCGATAGCGGATTCGATCGCGGGTATATCAGCGGCGTGGAACGCGGAGTGCGCAATCCGTCGGTGAAGGTGCTCGTCAGGATCGCGGATGCTTTGAAGGTCGACGTCGCCGAACTGTTCGATGCGGAGAAGGCAACGGAATTTGCTGGCAGGCACCATGTCGAAGCATAGCCTGCTCAGCCTGCAGATGCCGGGATTGCACATTCGCGCCAGTTGAAGCAAATTCAGGCCATGAATGACTTGCTCCGAGTGAAGCGCATCCGCCGCGATTTGCGCCAGATCATCTGGATGTCGGCCTTTTCTTCTGCTGGCGTGCTCATGCTTTTAGCGGATGCGTTCACACGCTGACGATTTTCACCGTGAGGCATACGTAGCTATTCCAACTCAAGCCCCAAAAACCGGCCATTCTTGCGCTTTTCTCTTGTCGGGGTGTGTCTTTTCCATAGGAAATAGTTCCCAACAATTTCAAAGGTTTGGAACAATGGAAGGGAATAAATCGGACACATCCAAGGTGCCTCAGATGATCGTCGACATGATGGGCGATCATTTCCTGGAAGTCGCCCGGCACCTCCGCGAGACGCAGAAATATCACCCGGAGGACTTCAGGTCGGTTGCCAAGGAGCTGAAGATCGGCATCCGCAAGGCATATAACCTCGCCCAGATCAGCCGCACGTTCGATGATCTCGGTGTTCCGATCGAGCAACTGCGTCGGATCGGCTGGACCAAGCTCGCGCTGCTCTCGCCCTATGTCGATAAAGTTAACATCGACACGCTGCTCGCGAAGGCGGCGGACTCCACCGCGCATGAGCTGAAGATGTATTTGCGCGGAAACGAATTCGACCCAGAGGGCAAGACAATCGTTCTCCACCTCGACAGCGAGCAATACGCCGTGTTCGAACAGGCACTCCTGACAGCAGGCGCCATTCCGCATTCGAGAGGGCTGCTAAACAAGGAAGCTGCACTCACCGCTTTGCTGGCTTCGGCAGGATCGAGCTGACTTGTTACCCTGAGCATAACCACAAAACAGAGGGAGGTAGCTTCGGTCACTTCCCTCTGTTTCTGATGAGCGTTGATCCGCTCTTCCAGAGATGTCATAAGCACATCAGTTCATCAGAGGGCAGGACCGCCTGAGTGCCGAAGCCGGCATTCGATGACTTGGATAATTCCAATGTCATCGAAAGTCCCGCTCAGTGTTCTACACCCTCTATCTGAAATCTCGTTCACGGTTCGCCTCGGCCTTTAAGGCTTGGCGCCTCGCATACTCTACATGTGATGCATCGCGGCTATTCATAGCTGCTTGGGCGCCCCTCCCCCCTTCGCACGCACCTCCGCCAGCGGCGACGCTGTCTGGGAAGTGATCGCGCGTTCTTCCCGACATTCACTTGCGCGATCTCGAACGCCCGCAAGCGCTTGCGATCATCTCGCTACGCATGGCGATGCGGAAATCATCACCCTTCTGAACGTGAATATCCACGCCAGAAGAAGCCTGAGTGAGACAGGAAATGACGATTAAAATCAAACGCAAGAAGGCCAGCAAACCGACCCGTCCCTTACCCACCTCCAAACCTTGCGAAGTCTCGGCCATGCCCATCGAGCTGCTGACGGTGCCGCAGGCCGCGCAGTTCGCTGTCGTGTCGCATCCAACCATCCGCCGCTGGATACGCGAGGAGGGCCTTCGATCCTACCAGCTCAAGGAAAGAGGCCGGATCAGGATCGACAAGATGGATCTTCTGAAGTTTCTGAAAGGTGAGACGATCTGATCCTTGTGAATACCCCAAATAACTACAGCCAGGGAATAATGTAGATGGGATTTCACAATTTTTCACAGATGAGTGAGGATGAATAACAATGCACACAAACAACCATAACAACGGCCAGTTTGAACAGAAAAACCACCTTCCCAGCATCGGCGATATGCGCGAAGCTCTGCTCAGGTGCGATATGCCGGATGAGGAAATAGCTTTCATGCGCTCGGCCCTCAAGCGCGTCGACGAGGTGATCGCCCAAGGCCTGCTGGACTTCCCCGCCAATGAGCGGCTCATCTTCGAGCGATTGCAACAGGTGTCGCCTGCGATGGCAGGCATGACGGATGGGTCCTTCGCCAACCTCAAATCCAGGACGCGCAAGGCGTTCCGCACGTTGCGGGCGCAGGGCAAGCTGTCCAACCCGCGTTCGCGTTTCCCGCTCACGGGCGAATGGAGGGCGCTGCAGGCGACGCTCAACGTAAAGACGCAGCGTGCGACCTCGCGTCTGTTCCACTTTGCCGCAGGGCTGGGCGTCCTGCCGCACAAGATGTCCGACGCGGTGATCGAGCGTTTCGTGCTCCATCTGCGCGACGAGGCCATGGTGGGGGACTGGGAGGGCACGCTCCGTAGCAGCATCAAGGCGTGGAACAATCTCGCCGCATCCCGCGAGGATCTGCCTAGGCTGACGCCGCCGCCCGTCAAACGGACCAGCTACTGGATTCCGGTCGAGGAATGGCCAGAAAAGCTCGTATCGGAACTGAAGGCATTTCTGGAGTTCCTGTCCACACCTTCCGATTTCGTCGATCGGCGCAGAAAGGTGCTGAAGCCGGGCACGGTCAAGCAATATCGCCACAACGTGTCGATCGCTGTGTCATCGCTCGTTCACAGCGGCGTGCCGATGGAGGAGTTGTCTGGCCTCGGCGATGTTTTCCGGCCAGTCCGTCTCGATCGAGCCTTGGGGTTCCAGCGCAAGCGAGCAGATGGCCGGATCACTGACCAGATGGTCCAGATGGCGCTGCGCGCGCTGGTCATTGCCCGCTGGTGCAATTTCGCGCAGGACGATATTGAGCGCCTGGAGGATATATCCTTCAATGTCCGGCAGCAGATGCGTGACGAACGCGGTTCCCGGCGCGGCATGACGGCGAAGAACCGGGCGCTGCTGGACCGGCTGGATGACCAGCGCGTCGCCGATCAGGTGCAACTGCTGCCGTTCACCCTGCTCGATCGCGCGCGGAAAAAGCCAGACAGGCGCTCAGCGCCAGGCCTGGTTCGGACGGCCCTGGCGATCGAGATACTGCTCATTTGCAGCGTCCGCCGCGCCAATCTCGTCGATCTCGAACTCGGCAAGTCAATCAGGAAGATCGGCCACGGCAAGGATGCCTTCTGGGTCATCGAGCGCGATGGCGTGGAGGTGAAAAACGAAGAAGACTTGCGGTTCAAGCTGGATGGCCCGACCGTCGAGCTGTTGGAGTTGTATCTCCGGGATTGGAGACCGAAGCTGTGTCCGCACCCGTCGCCCTGGCTGTTCCCGGCAGCTGACGGGACCTGCCTCGACCCCAGGAGCATGGCTCGTGCGGTCGGGGCGCAGTCGAAGCGGGTGCTGGGTGTGGCCATCACGCCGCATCAGTTCCGGCATATCTCTGCGGCTCTGTGGATGAAGGACAATCCTGAGGGCATATTCACGATCAGCCAGCATCTCGGGCACCGCGACGTCAACACAACACGGCGCTACTACGCTCCTCCGCAACAGCGGCAGGCTTCGCGCCACTTTCAGGAGCATATCCTGCGCAGCCGCGAAACTGCCCGGATCAGGATCAAGCGCACCACGCGCCGCAAGGGGGGCGGTAGTAGCGGTAATAGCGGCTTTGACGAAAGGAGGGACCTGCTGTGAGCATTCCTCTCTGCATCAAGCACCACGCCTGGCCTGCCATCGACCAGTTGCGCTACCGCGAAGCGCGCGAGATCACGAGCTTTATGGGCGCGCCCAAGCCCGCCCGCAAATGGAGCCTGGCCCGCTGCCGCAATGTCGAGCAGGGCTACGGTCAGTGGCTGTCCTTCCTTGCCCGCAATGGATGGCTGGACATCGAAGCGCCGCCTGAGGCGAGAGTAACGCCCAACCGCGTGCACCTGTTTGTGATCCAGCTTCGTGAGCGGGTCTCGTCATGCAGCGCGGCGATGAACTTCGAGGGCTTTGCCAGGATGATCATGGTCATGGCCCCAGATGGAGACTGGAACTGGCTGAGGATCGCCATCACCAACCTCAAGGCCATCGCCAAGCCGGAAAAGGACAAGCGCAGCCATATGGTGGATGCCCGCCAGCTTCTGGCGCTCGGCGTCGATCTCATGGACCAGGCGCTGGAGATGGGCGATCGCTATCATGCGGCCACCCGGATGCGCGATGGGCTGCTGATCGCGGTCCTCGCCAGTTGTCCGATCCTGCGGCTCGCCAACCTGACGGCCATCGAAATCGGACGGCATCTTCTGTTCGACGGCGATCGCTATCGGCTCTTCTTCACCGAGGAAGAGACCAAGACCGCGCATCCCGGTCAGGCGGAACTGTCCCCGGCACTCAGTCCCTATATAGACATCTGGCTGTGCGATCACCGGTGCAGGCTGCTGGCGCACGGCGATGGCGCCGGGACCGACCGGCTCTGGATCGACCGCTGGGGCAAACCGATGAGCGCCTGGCCGATCCGCGCCCAGATCGAGAAACGCACCCAGGATGCCTTCGGCCGTCACGTCTGGCCGCACCTCGCCCGCAGCATCGCAGCAACCAGCTTCGTCGACCACGACCCCACCATGGTAGCGCTGGTGTCCGATCTGCTCGGGCATACCGACCAGCGGACCGCACATAAGCACTACATCCTCGCCGATGCCGCTCGTGCCCATGCCGCTGTGCAGACAGCGTTGGAGGCCCGCAGAAGCGCCGCTCTGGCGCGGTTGAAGGAGCGCCGTCATGCGTGAAGACCGTGTGCAATCCGTTGCAATCGTGCGCAAGCGCGATCACGCCTCCGGTGCTAGTGGGACAAGCCTTATCCCACTGGAAAAATTGGGTCTTGGTTGCATCCCACCGTTGCCCGTAGACAATGGGAGATGGACGCCCAGCCCGCCTCCTGCCCTGCACCTAAGGGCCACCCTGCGCCGAAGCGCAGTGGCCGGATCGTTATCCGGCGCAGGCGGGCCGTGCCTCCGCCGCCTGTCAGGCAACCCATCAGCGGCGAGCAGGCCGTGGTCAGCGACTTCCCGGCGGCGATGCCGGTGTTGCGCGATGAGGTGGCAATCTTGCGGGCCTATCTCGGTAGGGAAATCGACGCGTTCATCTTCGGCGAGGAGTGACCGCCCATGACCCGCGCGGCGATCTATGTCCGCGTGTCGACGGCACGCCAGGCCGAGCGCGACCTGTCGATTCCCGATCAGATCGCCCAGTGCCGCGTATGGTGTCAGCGGCAGGGAATTGAGGTGGTGCAGGTCTTCTCCGAGCCGGGTGCCTCTGCGCTCGATGAAGACCGGCCCGTCTTCCAGGAGATGATCCATACGGCGAAGCGGACGGACAAACCCTTCGACCTTGTGATTGTGCACTCGCTGAGCCGGTTCAGCCGGGACTCGCTCCATTCGGAACTCTACATTCGCGAATTGCGGAAAACGGGGGTCGAACTGATCTCAATCACACAAGAAGTTGGGCAGGACCCAACCGGCGAGATGTTCCGCAAGCTGCTCCACATCTTCGACGAGCATCAGAGCCGGGAGACCGCGAAACACGTCCACCGCGCCATGCTGGAGAATGCCCGGCAGGGCTTCTGGAATGGTGCGCGCCCGCCCTACGGTTACGGCGTCGAGATCGCTGAGCGGCGGGGCAACAAGGACAAGAAGATACTGGTCGTCGATGAGGCCGAGGCGCGTATTGTCCGGATGATCTTCGACATGGCTGCCGGCGTGGAGAGGCGGCCCATGGGCGTGAAGGCCATCGCCACGTGGCTCAACGAGCGCGGTATCCTGCGGCGGGGACGCAGGTTCTCGACGG
>MKUB01000180.1:40869-43425 GCA_001898545.1 Sphingomonadales bacterium 63-6
GTATCGTCAACACGCCGACGCTGCTTGCTGGTATTGCACGTTGTGGGAATTGCGGGGCGGCCCTCATCTTGAACACCGGCAAGGGCGGGCAGTATCGCTATTACTGCTGCTCGCGCCGCCTCAAGGAAGGTCCCTTCGGTTGCAAAGGGCTGCGCATGCCGATGGACAAGCTCGACAATATCGTCATCGGCGAGGTGACGAAGCAGATATTGCAGCCTGAGCATCTCGTGGGCTTGCTCGGGGATTATCTGCGCACGGCGCTGGAACGCGAAGATCGCAATCGCGATCGACTGCGGCAAATGCGCCAGGATCACAAGGAGGCTGAAGCAGGCATCGCCCGGCTCCTGGAACTGGTCGAGAAGGGACTGATGGATGCCGAGGATGCCTCGATGCGGGAGCGTCTGGTGAACCTGCGGTTCCGCCGGGATGAGCTTGCCGAGCAGATTGTCGATCTCACCCGGCGACTCGCCATGGCAGAGCCGGTGATCACGCCGGACAAGATCGAGAAGCTGGCCCTGCTACTGCGCGACAAGCTGCATCACGGCCCGCGCGATCTCAGGCAAGCCTACGCCCGGCTGCTGCTTAGCGAGGTTCGCGTGAACGATGGGGAAATCCGCATCAGCGGCTCGAAAGCCGTGCTGGCCCGAAGTGCTGCAGGGGGTGCCGCCAAAACCACGCCCGCAGTTCTCTCTTTTGTTCGAGAATGGCGCGCCCGGCAGGACTCGAACCTGCAACTCCAAGCTTAGAAGGCTCGTGCTCTATCCAGTTGAACTACGGGCGCGTGGGGGTGCCCATAGAACATGCCGCGTCCCGGTGGGAGTGCCTTTTCAGCATCTATGCCCGGCGAAGTTTTCGGGTTAGCACTTGCGCATGAACGAACAGACCAGACGCATCGAAGGGCAGGCGGGCGGGCGCCGGCATTTCCGCTATCTCGATTATGTGATGGCGGCCTTCGTCGCCATCCTGCTGTTATCGAACATCATCGGTGCATCGAAGCCAAGTTTCATCACATTGCCCGGCGGCATCGAATGGTCGTTCGGCGCCGGGGTGCTGTTTTTCCCGGTCAGTTACATCATCGGTGACGTGCTGACCGAGGTTTATGGCTACGCCAATGCCCGCCGGGTTATCTGGACGGGGTTTGCCGCGCTGATCTTCATGGCCTTCATGGCTGCCGTCGTGGTTGCCCTGCCTCCGGCCAGCGGTTGGCCAGGGCAGGAAGCCTATGAATTCGTCTTCGGCAATAGCTGGCGAATCGTTGCAGCCTCCATGCTGGCCTTCTGGGCGGGCGAATTCGCCAACAGCTTCGTTCTTGCCAAGATGAAGCTGATGACCGGCGGCCGCTTCCTGTGGATGCGCACGATCGGTTCCACCATCGTCGGCCAGGGCCTGGACAGCCTCATCTTCTATCCGCTTGCTTTCTATGGCCTTGCGGGCTGGCCGCCCGAGCAACTGATGCAGGTCGTGGTCTCGCAATGGCTGATCAAGACCTGCTGGGAAGCTGTGCTGACGCCCGTCACTTATGCAGTGGTCGGCTTTCTCAAGCGGCGGGAAGGGGTGGATGTATATGACACCGATACGGACTTCTCGCCCTTCGCGAAGAATAGCTGAGGCGAGTGCCGGCGGGGGCGCGAGCCCCGTCAGTCTGCCAAGAGGCCGATGGCCAGATAGAGCACCACCGGCGCGCCGAAGCCCAGCAGCGTGGTCGCGACGAAACCGATGCGGACCAGAGTCGGATCGATTTCGGCAAACTCGCCGATCCCGCCGCACACGCCCATCAGCTTGGCATTCGCACGGTCCAGGCGGAACCGGCGGGCGGAAGTGCTGTCGTTGCGGTCGAACGCGCTCATGCCACGATCCCCGGAACGAAGGCGCCCTGCGGCACAAAGCTTACGGCGATCAGAAGCACCGAGAAGGCGAAGGCCGAGACGCCTGCGGCGATCCGGCTGGTGGTGGTGGTTTGCATGACGAACTGTTCCCTCAATCAAATCCGGCGGACCGTTCCGCCGATGGACCAGCAATTGCAGGAGGCGTGCCAGTTTGCGGAAAGAGCGGATTTCCAGGGGTTAGCTGAAGAAATTCATGAGCATGTGACCAATCTCGCGGAAACTCAATCCTATAAGTTGGCAAATTTCACCAATATTCGGCGAGGCGATTTCCAGCCTCCACATTTTCCATTGGCCTGCCCGCCCCCGCCAGTCTATCGCCGCAGCCGATGGCGCTCGACCGGATCACTCTTGCCTCCTTTCGCAACCACCGGGCCAGCGCGATTGACGGCACCGCGCAGTTCAACCTGCTCGTGGGAGAGAACGGCGCAGGCAAGACCAATGTGCTGGAGGCCATCTCCCTCTTCGCGCCCGGACGCGGCCTGAGGCGTGCCGCGCTGACCGACATGGCTGGCAACGCAGGCCCCGGCGGCTTTACCGTCAGTGCGCGCCTTGCCCAGCCCGGCGAGGCCGAGCCCGTGGTGCTGGGTACCGGAACGGAGGCCGCCCAGCCCGGCCGCCGCCTAGTGCAGATCAACAGCGCACCCACTAGCGCGGTGAGCCTTGGCGAATG
>MKUB01000181.1:0-18374 GCA_001898545.1 Sphingomonadales bacterium 63-6
ACCCTCTTCATCAACTGGGCGGTGAAGCCCTTTTCAATGGCGCTGCTCGGCACGCTGTTCCTGGGATGGCTCTTCCGGCCGCTGCTGCCGCAGGGCGAGATCAACGCCTATATCGCCGGGCTCATCCTGCTCGCCGCCGCCCCCTGCACGGCGATGGTGTTCGTCTGGTCGAACCTGTGCGACGGCGAGCCGACCTATACGCTGAGCCAGGTGGCGCTCAACGACGTGATCATGGTCTTCGCCTTCGCACCGCTGGTCGGACTGCTGCTCGGGGTCGCCTCGATCACAGTGCCCTGGGACACGCTGCTCATCTCGGTCCTGCTCTATATCGTCGTGCCCGTCATCGTCGCGCAGATCATTCGTCGGGCGTTGCTATCGTCAGGCGGGCAGCCGGCGCTCGATCGGCTGCTGGCAACGCTTGGGCCGGTGTCGCTGGTTGCGCTGCTGACGACGCTCGTCCTCCTGTTCGGCTTCCAGGGCCCGGCGATCCTGGCTCATCCGCTGGTCATCGCACTGATTGCCATTCCCATCCTCATCCAGGTCTACTTCAATGCGGGCCTGGCCTATTGGCTCAGCCGGCGCTTCGGCGTGGCCTGGTGCGTCGCCGCTCCGGCCGCGCTGATCGGCGCGTCCAATTTCTTCGAGCTCGCGGTTGCAGCCGCGATCAGCCTGTTCGGCCTCAATTCCGGGGCCGCGCTCGCGACCGTGGTGGGCGTGCTGGTCGAGGTGCCGGTAATGCTGTCTGTCGTCAGCATCGTCAAGAAGACGCGGCCCTGGTACGAGCAACGCGTTCCTGCATGATCGCTACACTGCTGGATTCCAGGTCGCTTTCCGACCTGATGGCGGAGCTGAGCGCGGCGGGTCTGCCTGCCAGTGATCTCGCCGAGGCGGGACGCCGCTTCTTTCGGTTCGAGGATGATGTTGGCCTTGTCGGCTATGGCGGGATCGAAGGCGACGGCTCCGACCGCCTGCTGCGCTCGCTGGTCGTGAAGGCCGATCGGCGCGGATGCGGATTGGGCGGTGCCATTCTCACGGCAGTCGAACGCGCTGCAGCTGATGAGGGCGCGACTAGCCTGTACCTGCTCACCACGACCGCCGAGCCTTTCTTTCGCCGTCACGGCTATGAAACAGCCGAACGGACCGACGTTCCTGCCGTCATCGCGCAATCGGCCGAGTTCCGATCGCTATGCCCGGCGAGCGCCGCCCTTTTGTACAAATGGATTGCCTGATGTCGCGTCTTCGTATCCTTCCCGAACCCGATCACATGCCCGCGCTGGACCGCGCAATGATCCGGCCCGATCTCGCCGCCGGGCTCGGCGCGCTTGAGCCGAAACCTCGCATCCTCCTCCTCTACGGCTCGCTGCGCGAGCGGTCGTTCAGTCGCTTCGCGGTCGAGGAAGCGGCCCGGCTGCTCATCCTCTTCGGCGCCGAAGTGCGGATCTTCGATCCGGCCGATCTCCCGCTCCCCGACCAGATCAAGGACGATGATCACCCGGCGGTGCATGAGCTTCGCGAGCATGCGCTTTGGTCCGAGGGCATGGTCTGGTGCAGTCCCGAACGGCACGGCCAGATCACCGGCATCATGAAAGCGCAGATCGACCATTTGCCGCTCGAATTCGGCGGCATGCGTCCGACCCAGGGCCGGACCCTGGCCGTCATGCAGGTTTCGGGCGGATCGCAGTCGTTCAACGCGGTCAACACGTTGCGGCTGCTCGGGCGGTGGATGCGCATGTTCACCATCCCCAACCAGTCGAGCATTGCTATGGCGTTCAAGGAGTTCGACGAGGACGGCCGTCTCAGTGCCTCAAGCTATTATGACCGGATCGTCGACGTCATGGAGGAGCTGGTGCGCTTCACGGTGCTGACACGTCGCCATGCCGATCAACTCGTGGACCGCTATTCGGAACGCAAGGCGGCAGCCGCCAAGCGCGACGCGGCCCAAGATCTGGCCTCACGGTCGAAGGCCTGACGGCCGGGCTCTTCCGATGCGACGCGCTTTCATGCCGTCCTGTGCGTATCGGGAGATCGGGTTGCGGGTGCCCTTCTTAAGGTCCTCTGCGTCATGAATG
Source organism: Sphingomonadales bacterium 63-6 (assembly GCA_001898545.1). GTDB lineage: Bacteria > Pseudomonadota > Alphaproteobacteria > Sphingomonadales > Sphingomonadaceae > Andeanibacterium. The sequence goes on from MKUB01000181.1 coordinate 2,070, forward strand.
CCTGACGCGACAGGGCCTTCGCGCCTTTCGCCAGAGGATGCGGCACATGGGCCATCGCGCTGGCGGCGGCAACCCGAACGCTCCGGCCGTGTTGGCGCGCCGAGGCGCGCCTGCCCGCACCACCCGGACCTTATCGGGTTCCCCTTGGGCGTTGCCCGGCGGTGCCGCCGCCGCTTTTTCGATGGCCCGGAGGGTGCGCATCCGGCGGGAAGGCCGCCGGCCCTGCGACACGGAAAGGCAATCCCTCATGACCAGCTCCCTTTCAGCAGTGCTCCAAGCACTCGAACTCGGCCATCTCGACCTGATGGGCGACCAACGCTCGATGGAAGCGCCGCCGCCGGCCGAAGCGCTCGAACAGACCGTCAGCGCCATCTGGAGCGATCTCTTCGCGCTCTTCCCCTTCACCGCGCTCGAACGCGACATCGAGGATCTGGGCTGGGGCTTCGTCAATCTCTTCCACCGCGCGGCCGCCAAGAAGCATCAGCTGATCGACCGCCTGACCGACGAGATCCGGCTCTTGCTCGCCGAGCAGGACGGATCGGAGATCGCGACCGCTGATCTCGAGGACAAGATCGATCTCGCCCGCAAGGTCGAGCAGTCCGCCCAGGCCTATGAGGGGATGCGCGACACCGCGGCGCGCCACTATCTGCATGAGACCGGCCGCTCCTGGGTGCCCGCGACCGGCAACCGCATCTCGCTCGGCACGACCGCTGCGATCGTCGATGGCCGGGCCTATTTGCAGGCGCGGCGCGAGCGGGTGCGCGATGCCAATATGGTCCATGGCACGCCCGTGGTCTTCGCCGGCGGGCGCCTTCGCTTCGCCAGCGACGACGAGGCCAAGCAGTTTGCCGACAATCTGCTGCGGACCCTCAAGGCCGTGCGCGAACGTGTGGGCGACATGTATCTCGTCCATGGCGGCGACATGAAGGGCATCGAGCGTCTTGCAGCATCCTGGGCCGAGCAGAACGGCATCCAGCAGCTGCGGTTCGGCCTTGATCGCAAGCTTGGCGATCGTGCCGGCTTCCGGCGCAACGAGCAGATGCTCTCGGTCAAGCCGCGCTACGTCATTGCCTTCCAGGGCAACGGCGTCACCGAAAGGCTGGTGGTCGAGGCCAAGGCGCGCGGCATCCATGTCGTCGATCGCCGCGGACCGCTCGGAACGCCGCCGGCGGCTTTATCTCGCGGCTGACCGCCGTGCCGGCCGCTTCGGCGGCCGGCTTTTCTCAATCTCGCGGATTCCGGTGCCGGAGGGGAGGGGGCGGGGCGGATGCGTCCCTTGTTCCCTTCGGAGGTTCCGCATCATGTTCATGCCCGATCGCGCCAGTGCGTGCGCGCTCCTTGCCTTCCGCGCCGCGCATGGCCGCCACTGGAAGGCGAAGCTGCTGTCCTTATGGTCGACAGGCCGCGATGTGGACGAAGCCGATGGCGCTTACTTACGGCATCTTCGCAACCAGGCCGGTCCCTCCTGGCTCGGCCAGCTGACGCCGCGCCGCTGGCGCGCGATCGAAAGATTGGCGGCGCCCGGCGATCCGGTGCTTGCAGCCGTGTTTCTCGATCGAGCGCGCGAATTTCATCGCGGCGCGCAGATTGGCGCGCTTATTGCGCTTGCGCCGGCACTGCACTTGCTCGCGATCTCCTGCGAACTGGGTTTGAAGGCGCATCTTTTGGGTCATGGCTGGACGGACGATGCGCTGGCCCGCGATATCCGTCATGACCTTGTCCGCGCCCTCGACGAGGCGCGGCAGCTAGGCCTGCCGGCGCCCGGTCGTCCGCTGGCCGATTTCATCAAGAGCCTCGGCCCGGCCTATGCCGTGCATCGGATCGACGCGCTGGTGGCAGGTGGCTATGCCTGCGACATCGGCGCCGTGCTTTGCGAGACCGGGCAGCTCCTCGATGCCGTGGCGGCCTGCCTGAGGCCAGCCACGCCAGGCGCCGCCACCTTGCGTACCTCCTCTTCCCCCTCCGCGTGATCGTGCAACGGACGTCGTGTCGAGCCCGCGAGTGGCCATGCGAAGGATCTACAATCCCGTCCTGCGGCTCAAGGGACGGGCAGATAAGGCACGGGCGTAAGGTCCGCGAGATGCCGGACCGGCGTGCTCGGCAAAGCCGGCAATATCGGCGGTTTCGCTGGGTGGGCTCCGGTCATGGCCCAAGCGACGCACCGTCCTTCTCCTCATCTGATCCCTAAGCCGGCCGTCCGCCGCATCCAACCCGCGAGCCATCGGGCCGAGTTGCCGTGTGCCACGGCTGCCCGCACCACCCCTTGTCTCGGGGTTCCCCGGCGCTGCGCTGCCGGTGGATGGGCCGTCCTGTCCGCCTTGGCCGGGGATCAGTCGAAGGGACGGTCCCTTGGACCCACATCGAAGGAACCCAAGCCATGCAGAACCTCGTCATCCTCGCCGGCAATGTCGGTGGCATGCCGGAAACCCGCACCACCCAGGGCGGCACCCGCATCACCCATTTCAGCCTCGCCACCTCGCGCCCGAAGCGCGACAGCAACGGCAAGATCCTGCGCGACGACAACAATCGCCGCCTCGAGGACACCGAATGGCACCGGATCACCTGCTTCAACGGCGTCGGCAAGACGGTCGAGCAATATGTCGACAAGGGCATGAAGGTCATGGTCCGGGGCCGTATCCACTACACCCGCTGGACCGACAGCGAGAATATCGAACGCTACGGCGTCGAGATCATCGCCGACGAGGTTACCTTCCTCACCCGCGCCAAGTCGAACGAGAATAGCGGCGGCGGCAACGAGCCCGAGGACGATGAAATCCCGTTCTGAGGTCGGACAGGGCGGCCCGGCGGCATCGCCGCCGGGCCTCTTATCCTGTTCAGGCGCGGCATGGTCCCAAGCGGATCAGCGGGATCGGCATCGCCCCTTGGCATAGCGTTCCCAGCGCAGCACGGTGCCGGTAGCGATCATCGCGCAGCTGAGATCGCCGATGCCGGGCGCGCTGCACCAGGCGCCGGTCCGGTTGCCCTTGGCCTCGCCGGTCGAGACGCAGCGCATGGTGGAGCCAGCCACGCGAATATGCCCGGTGGATGTTCGGCCGCGCGGTCCGCCAAGCAGGCGTACCAGCGCATCGCGGGCGGCCGGGCCACTTGCTCTCGGACAGGGCTGGCCGGGGCGGCAGCTGTTGTCGATCTCGCGCGCGGCAATGCCGGCGAGCCGCACATGGGCGCCCTCGCGGCACCAGATCGGGCCATCGCCATCCCAGACGCGCGTCGGTGTGCAGGCGAAGGTCTGACCATTGGGGACCACGGCGGCGGCAAGCAGGAGCGGGAACAGCATCCGGCGGGGCTAACCGACAAGCGGCGGCCTGTCATCCGGACCCCGTTGGATGGAGCGGCAGGCAGGGCAAGGGGTGGGGCGCGACATCGGCGGGGACCTGGCCTCCTGGCCGGCGGGTTCGCCCGCTCTCAATCGGCGCGATCCTTGGTCCACCCGGTGACCTTTTGCGATCAACCCGCAAGGGGTCCGGTCGCTTCGCTACGGCTTTTTGGGCCTACAGCCGAAAAAGTGATCGCGGCCACCGGCCGGACACATCGGGCGCCTGTCGAGCGGGACGAACCCGCCGGCGCGCAAAGGAGCCTCGACATGTTCACCGACATCGCAATCGCACGCCGCCATGCCTTCAGCCTCTCGCGCAGCCTCATGGTCGTCACCTTCGTCATCGCGATCGGGCAGCATTATGGTGTCATCACCGCCGAAGACGCCGACGGCAGCGTCGCCATCGTCACCGAATTCGATCCCTTTGCCTGACGGCTCGTCCGGGAGCCGCTCGGCTCCCGGTTATTCCCCTCGCTTCGCTCGCGGCTTGCGCCGACGACGAGAACCGATTGTTCAGATGCCGCGACTATGCTGTGATAATGACGATTGAGGCTGAGATAGCGAATGCCCGCGATGATGCCCTGTGGGCGCGTATCACCCAGGAGGTGAACGCCTGGCGCGGTGCCTGTCTGCAATGCTTCGCCTCGGTGGAGGTGGCCGTTACCGAGACTTTGCTGCATCTGAGCGCTCAGCCGGGACGAGGACAGTCGGTGAAGCTGCGGCATTTGGTCGGGCAACGGCTCGATGACCTTGCTGCACTCGTCAATGAGGGCGGCCCCTTTTCCGTGGAGGGAAAGGGTGTCGCGAGCCTGCTGGCGGAATTTCGGCACCAGGAAGGGCTGCGCACGATGCTCGCCCATGGCCAGGCGAAGCTGACAGTCGAACGGACCAGTCGATGGGCCGCCATCTTTCGTGTGATCGCGATCCGGGCACGGCAGGCTGATCGTTCGACGCTCGTGATCGAAGAGAACGAGGCGGCGGAGAGGCTTCAGCAGCTCCGTAAGGTATCGCAGAAATTGTGTTCTGCACTTGGCAATCTGCGACGGGCGGTTGCCGTCTGAAAGTCGGATTTCTCTGCATCTATGCCCTGAGAATGGCGGCTCCGGCGCGGCCGGACCGGGCTCTAGGCTTCGCCCTGAGCCTTGTGCCAAGTCTCAGCCCATTCGGGTAACGATCCCTGCCGTGGCTGCTCGCACTCTTCAACCCTGCGCGCAAACGATGGCCCGGCCGGTCGCGCCGCGCGCTGGAGGGCAGTTGGCCAGGCCTGCGCGCAGGTGCTCATCGTGCAGCAATATGTGCCAGGGACGGTCATGGCCGCGCGCCGCGAGATAATAGGCCGCGCCGTCGCAGCCGACCATGCGGCATCGGGCCTGCCGGTCGATGAGGCTGGCGCCTGCTCCATGGAGCCCGATCAGGGCATCGACATCCTCGCGCATCAACCCGCCGCAGCGGCGGCATTGCGATCGGACGAGGATCTGGCGCAGCCGCATCGCCTGGAGTGACGCGGTCCAGGCCGGGGCAAGGCGGAAGAGAGTGGCGCTGCTCGTCATAATGAGCGGAGGATAGCGCCGGGCTCTCCGCGGAGCCAGAGGATCGGGACACCGCGATCATCTCTTCGCGATCCCGCCCGCCAAGACCTTCCTCCTGTCGGCTCGCCTGGCCGGCGCGCGCGCCCGTGCAAGCCCGCTCCGCGCGCTTCTCCACTGCCGTTGCGACCCTGCGGGTGCTCGGCCGCGCTCTGCCGCCGGCCCTTGGCACGCCTGTCGGAAGGCCCCGGCGGGCGGGGCTGGACAGATCAGGAGCGTTCTCATGTCCCAATCCTCCCCGAATGCGATGAGCCAGGCCGAGCGGATCGCCCGCGTCGCCGAACTCAATGACGCGCTTCGCCGGTCCATCCATAGCCCGGGCCGCAACCAGATCGTGATGACCGCCGGCGTTGCGGCGCTGATCGGCGAGGTCGCCCTGTTCCGCGGCTTTCGCCGACGCGCGGAGATCATCCGGATCGTGCGCGACTATGACAGCTTCACGCCCGACAACGATCCGATCGGCGAGCATGATTTCGGCCGCTTCGAGTTCGAGGATGCGATCCTCTACTGGAAGATCGACTATTATGACCTCGAGCTCGCCTATGGCTCGGCGGATGCCGCGAACCCCGAGGTCACGACGCGCGTGCTCACCATCCTGCTGGCCGACGAATATTGATCCGGCGCAGCCATCCCCCCGACCGGGGGGATGGCCCGCATAGTCTGCTTGAGCAGACTATGCGGGCAACGGACGCCGCGTCCGCAAATGTGGGAGGGGAGGGCGCGGGTCCGAGATGCCGCGCGATTGCGCGTGGCCGGCGCCAGTGGCGCCGTTCGCTTTGCCCTTCACCGGCTCCAAGGAGACCTATCATGGCCGCATATTTCGCCGCGCATCCCGATCACGCGTTTCTCTTCGCGTTCGGCTGCTTCGCCCTCACCGTCTATCTGTTCCGCTATGTCGGTCCCGGCATTGGCGGTGGCGGCGACTGGTCCTCGCGCGATCATTATGAGCGCAACCTGCGCGATGGTCCGGACGACTATTGCTGAGGTGCCGCGGTCATGAAGACGATCGTGGTCAGCCTGCTCAAGGGCGGGGTCGGCAAGACCTTCCTCGCCACCCATCTCGCCTGGTATCTCGCCGAACCGCCTGAGCGCCGCGTCGCCTTCGTCGATCTCGATCCCCAGGGCAGCTCGACGCGGCGCCTGGGCGGCGAGCGGCAGGGCGGGTTTTCCGCCGACCTGTTCGATCCTGCCGCTGCGCTCAGCGCCGACGGGCAGGCCGGGCTGACCGTGCTCGGCGCCGATCCCCGCCTGCAGATGGTCAAGGCGGCGCAGGATGTGCGCGACTTCATCGGGCGCTTCCCGGCGCTCCGCCCGCATTTCGACTATTGCGTCATCGACACCGGTCCCAAGTGGGACGAGCTCACGTTGAGCGCGATGGCGGTCGCCGATGCCGTGATCGCCCCGGTGCAGGTTGCCGAGGATTCGGTCGAATGCGCCAAGATGCTGCTGACCGCGTTGCGCAAGGCCGAGGCCGCGCGCGCCGGCCGCAAGATCGCTTTCCTCGGGCTCCTCCCCTCGATGGTCAATCCGTTCGACCGGCGCGAGATGGAGAATGCGGTGAAGCTCGCGCATGCGGTCGGCGAGAAGCTCATGTTCCCGGCCTTCATCAAGGCGCGGCCGACCTACAAGCATGCCGCGGAAAATCATCGTCCGGTATGGCAGGAGAACGGCAGCGGCGCCAAGGCGGCGGCCGAGGAGATTCGCGCGGTGCTCGCCGAGATCGAGCGGCGCATGACAAGCCAGGAGGTCGTGGCCGCCTGATGGGCAAGTTCGACGAGCGCATCGAGGAGTTCGGACTTCTTGTCGGCGACCATGAACGGGCGCGCCGGGTCGAGGATATCGAACTTGCGCGCATCCTGCCCGACCCCGGCAATCCCCGGCGCAGCTTCGACGATGACGCGCTCGCCGAGCTGGCCGCCTCGATCGCGTCGCGCGGCGTGCTGCAGCCGATCACGGTCACGCCGCCCGACGCGAAGGGCATGCACCGGATAAGTCTGGGCGAGCGCCGCTTCCGCGCATCGCAGCTGGCGGGCCTTGCCACGATCCCCGCGATCGTCGTGCCGGTCGGCGAGGGGGTGCAACTGCTGGCCGACCAGATCGTCGAGAACGACCAGCGCGCCAATCTGTCGTCGGTCGAGCTCGCCCATGCGATCGCCCGGATGCTGAAGGGCGGGATGAACCAGGTCGAGATCGCGGCGGCACTCGGCCGATCCAAGCAGTTCGTCTCGCTCTATGCCGCCTATGGCGACATGCCGGCCTATCTCAAGGCGGCCCTGCCGTTTGCGCCTATTCGCCTTCTCTATGATCTGCACCGGACGGCGAGGGACTACCCTGCCGAGGTCGAGGCCTATGTCGCCAGCTGGGGCGACGCCGGCGCAACGCTCGCCGCAGGATCGCGCTTCATCGCCGAACTCAAGCAGACGCACCCGGCGCCGGTCCCTCCGCGGGCGCCTGTGGCACAGCCATTGGCCCCCACCGACCGCGATCCGGTTCGATCGGGCCTCACGGACAAACCCTCCGCGCCGATCCGATCTCCTAGACTACCGGTCTTGGTCGACGGCTTCCCTGCGTGGCTCCCGCTGGCGCCTTTGGTCACGGTGATTTTCGAGGATGGCCGCGAGCGTGAAGTCGCTGCCTCGTCGATCGGTCCGACCGGCGAGAGAAGCGAGGCCTTGCCAACAACTGACCCGCCTCCTCCGCGTTCGTAGTTTATCTTGCACGATGGTTTGGGCCGTACCCTTCGGGGTGCGGCCCTTTTCGTGTCGATGGGCGGGGGCGGCGCCGAAGGCGCCGCCCCTTGCTGCGGACGATCGATGTTCGAGAGGGGTTTGCTGGCCGAAGAACGAAAGTCTGCCCAAGCAGACTATAAGATGAGTTGAGTAAAGGTGAGGGCCGGATAGGCTTGGCGCCGGGGATGTATGACAATAGCGTTGGGGACATGCCCGTCCTCACCTTTCGGCTCGACGATGATGTCGCCCAGCGCTTCGCCGCGCTCGCGGCGGTATCGGGCGGCCGCTCGGCGCTGCTGCGCCGCTTGATCGGTGACGCCTTGGCCATGGAGGCGGGGGAGGGGCATCAGGCGCGGCGCGCCCGCCAGCGCGCAACCTGCCGGGTCGAGGTTCGGCTGATCCCGGAAGAGATCGCCGCGCTCGACCGCGCGGCGGATGTGCTGGGGATGAAGCGTACCGACTGGATCACCACGTTGCTGGCGCGGCGCTTGCGTGCAAACGCGCCCTTGCCGCGCGAGGAGCGGGCGGCCATCGCGCAGGCGTGGCGCGAGCTCAATCGGATCGGGATCAACCTCAACCAGGCGACCCGCGCGCTCAACGCCTCGGTGATGGTCGAATCCGGCCTCGACGTCGCGCGGGAAGCGGCCAGGGTCGCAAGCTTTAGGTCCGAGATCGTCGATGCGCTCGCCGGTCTCGGGGCCGCGCTCAAGGGCGATCTTCGCTACTGGGACACGGCCGATGCGTGAGGAGGAGGGGGTTCTCCCGCTTCCCAGCCTGATGGAGGCCTGGCGGCCGCCGGCAGGCGGCAAGCGGACCCTGCGCGGCGCTTATGTTCGGATCAAACCGGGCGGAAGCGGGGGCGGGGCCGCCCGGCCGATGTCGATGGACCAGGCCGAGGCGCGCGCCAAGCTCGAGCGGATCGTGCGCAAGGCGCCCGAGGTGATGGTGAAGGTCTCCGGCAAGCAATATGGCGCTCATCATGTCGCCGAGCATTTCGGCTATGTGGCGCGCCACGGGAAGCTCGCCGTCCAATCGAGCGAGGGCGAGATTATCACCGAGCCGGATCGGCTCAAGGCGATCGCTCAGGACTGGGCGATGCTCGACGAGGCCATGAACGAACATGGCCGGGAACGGCCGACGTCCATGTCGCTGGTGCTGTCGATGCCTGGGGGATCGACCGACGCCGAGACGCTCCATGATGCGGCGCAGGCATTCGCGCGAATCCTGTTCGAGGGGAACCATGCCTATATGCTGGCGCTCCATACCGACACCGATCATCCCCACGTCCATCTGACGGTGGCGACCGAAGGGGCGGACGGAACCCGCTTCAATCCGCGCAAGGCGGATCTCCATCATATGCGTGAGACCTTCGCGCATGAGCTGCGCGCGCGCGGTGTCGCGGCGGAAGCGACACCCCGGCGGGCGCGCGGTCATGTCCAGAAGCGCGTGCGGTCAGCCGCGCTCCATCTCGATGCCCGGCTTGGGGCCGAGGGGCGCAGGCTCAATCTCGCGCAGCTCAACGAACTGCGGGCGCAAAGCTTCGTGCGTGCGGCCGACCAGGAGCGCCGGCCGGAAGATGTCATGGCGCTGGCGCGCCAGAAGCAGATCCGCGGCGCCTATGCCGAGGCCGCCGTCGCGCTCGCCGCCACCGGAAAACCGGAAGATCGGGCCTTGGGGCAGGAAATCGCCGGCTTTCTGGCGGCGATGCCGCCGGCGGTGTCGCGGCGGCTCGCGCGCGCACGGGAGATACTGCAATCCGAGCGGCCGCCGCAGGAGCGCCGAAACGAGCCGGAGGGCGTTTCGCCGCCCACAGGTGCGGACGAGGGGCGGCCACCGCCTCACCGGGATCGGGAACGATGATGGCCGGCGCTCCCGCGGGCGGCTTGCCTACCTTGCCTGTGTGGCCTTGGCATCCTATCTGGATGCGATGCCAAAATATCTTGGAAAATAGCGAATTTAGGCGCTGATACGCGCTTCTAGCTTGTTAGAAAAAAGCGTGCTATTATCTAACAGATAGGAGCACAGCCAGTGTCTGCGGTAGCCGATCGGATCATGAAGCGCGTGCGCGGCAAGGGCCGCGGCTGGGTGTTCACGCCCAAGAGCTTCGTCGACTTCGGGACGCGTGGGTCGGTCGACATGGCGCTGTCGCGCCTCGTGACCGCCGGCGACATCCGGCGCATCGGCCGGGGTCTTTATGACTATCCGCGCCAGCATGACAAGCTCGGTGCGCTCAGTCCCGATCCCGCCAATGTCGCCAAGGCCCTCTCGACGCAGAGCGGGGACAAGCTCGCACCGTCGGGCGCGGCGGCGGCGAACAGGCTCGGGCTATCGACCCAGGTTCCCGCCCGGGCCAGCTATGCCACGACCGGCCGCACCCGGGTCAGGCAAGCGGGCGGGCGCAGCCTGACGCTCAAGCACAGCCGTGCACCGGTGCTCGACAATGCGCCGGACTCGGTCAACGCGGTCGTGCAGGCGCTCGCGCATCTGGGGAAGGACAATATCGATAGCGACAAGATCCGGCACTTCGCCGCCCGCCTCGATGATCGCGACATGCGGATGCTCGCCCAGGCCAGGGCCGAGATGCCCGGATGGATGGGCGACGTCGTCTTAAAGATCGGCGCCGCCCGCAATGGATGAGTTCGCACGCAGACCAGCCGAGGATCGGCGCGCCTTTATCGATGAAGCGGCGGCGCGGCGGGATCTGACGCCGATCATCATCGAGAAGGATTTCTGGGTCTGCTGGACGCTACGCCGCCTCGTCATGTGTCCCGACCTCGCCGGTCACATGACCTTCAAGGGCGGGACCTCGCTGTCGAAAGCCTATGGGATCATCGCGCGCTTCTCCGAAGATATCGACCTCACCATCAGCCGCGCGGCGCCGCTGCTCAGCGAAGTCGCCTCGCCGATGGACAGCGACATTACCGGCAAGGAGCGCGAGCGCCGGACCAAGGCGCTCAAGGCGGCGGCACAGGCTTATGTCGCCACGGTCGCCATGCCGATCCTGGCGCGCGAAATCGAAGTCGCTCTCGGCACGGCCGAGGGCTGGAGCCTGGCGCTCGATCCCGACGACAAGGACCAGCAGACGCTGCTCTTCGTCTATCCGCGCACCTCGGGTTACGGGCTCGCCTATGGCGAGAATTACGGCGGCGCGGATGAAAGCGGTTACATCAAGCCGCGCATCAAGCTGGAATTTGGCGCCCGCGGCGACACGGAACCGTTCGCGCTTCGACCGATCTTGCCCTATCTGGCCGAAGACTTTCCCGAGGAACTGGCGGATCCGGTGACCGAGGTGCCGACGCTGGCCGTTGCGCGGACCTTCTGGGAAAAGGTCACGATCCTTCATGCGCTCCATCATAACGGCAAGCTGCGCGAGGGCATGTCGCGCCATTATTATGACGTGCTGATGCTCGACCAGGCGGGCATCACGAACGAGGCGATGGGGCGGATCGATCTGCTCGAGCAGGTCGTGCACAACAAGAGCCTGATGTTCGCGGATAGGTCGGCCTCCTATGACACCGCCGTGGTTGGAACGCTGCGCCTGTCGCCCGATGGCGCGACTTGGGAGAAGCTTGAGCGGGACTATGGCGCGATGTCGGAGATGTTCATGGCCGCGCCGCCGAAATTCGAGGCGTTGATGAAGGGTCTGGCGGCGATCGAGGGGACGATCAACGGGCGTTGATGCCGGAGACCGCGAATGAGCAAGTAATCTAAGTATTTGAAATAGAACGATAAAAGACTGATAATATTTCTTATGTTAAATCGTAAGTGATATGAACTCTGGGTTGTCAGCGCGGGCGCTCATCACGAGCAGAGAAAATCCTCAATTGCTCGAAGCATGCTCGAGAAGCCTTTACCCTGTGAGTAGATCAATGGCCGATTGCCGCGATGCATGCGGATGAAATCGGTGGCGGCGTGCTTCGCCGACAACCATGTCATCACAAAAAGATCGCTGTTTTCCGCAAGCGCACGCAATCGGGCGCTGCCGCTATGGTCGGCATTGATATCGACCGTCACGGACGACGAGATTTCCTCGAGCGCTGCCTTGGCCTGTCGGCTCGAAGACTCTGTCAGCGAATAAATAGTTATGCGCATGCCAGCCAATCGACTCGCGAGACCATCGTCCGTCGGCGCGACATCGCTTGTCGGCGATACCGGCAATTCCCAGCCAAGCTCGCGCGACAACAGGGTGACGGCGATCCGCTGCAGGCGGGTTAAACGCCCGATTATGGGCGCGATGCGGGCTAGGATACGGTGAAGGAATGCCTCGCGCGCGTCCGCATCAGGCGTCGCGGAATTCATGAAGTTCTCGACGAGTTCTAGGACCCAATAGATCATGTCAACGCCGAAGCCGACGCCCGCGATCTCGTCGGTGTCGGCAATCAGGTCACGATAGGCCTTCTGGTCAAGTCCACCCGCGAGAAGCGCTCCGACCAGCACCTGGCTCGATTCATAGACGGTCGCGCCGCGCGCGCTGCCAAGCGCAAACAGGGTTAGCAATTCGCCATAGATCGGTGACAGCGCAGCGCATGGGAAGTCCTTGTCGCGCTGCAGCCAAGCGACAAGGTATGGCAGGGCTTGGGTCGTGCGCTCTGCGGCGAGTGGATCGCCCTGCACTTTCTCGAGTGCTGCGACGAGGGTGTGTACCGCGACCGGGTCGGCCGTCGAGGCCCCGATCGCCCATTCGTCCTTTCCGCGCCGCGCGACCTCGAGTGCATCAGCGAACGCCGGTTCGGCCGCGCGGTCGAGCCACGCCACCCAAGAAGTTGGCGGCGCGATGCTGGCCAGGTTGTCGGTTACCTGCACGATTGGCCGGAACGGCATCGTTTCGCGTAGAAGCTCAAGTTCTTCAGGACTGAGGCGCGCCATCGCCGCCATTGCGTCCGCCAGAAGGTCGACGCTGTCGACCGCTCCCGCTTGGATCAACGCGCCTCGAGCGACATCGATCGGCGCCGCGACCTCTACCTGTTGCGGCTCGATGGAGGCTTGAACCGGCAGAAGGTCTGCTATCCAGCCAAGGTCCGGCGCCTGGTCTGATAAGGCGGCGCGCCAGTCCTGACGGCCGGGATCGTCAAGGATCTCCAGACCAAGCAGGCGCCATCCCCCCGCCCCCAACGCTGGCGGCGGCGCAGTAATTCCCATCGACTGCACGAAGCCCTGAACGCCTTGCGTATATGACGAGCGCGTGCCTGTGGCATCTCCATTGTCGAATGGACCAGCAATGTAAGTTCGATACAGCGCCTCGAGGAGTATCGCTGTGATCGCTGGGGTGCGCCGTGCGACGCATAAACTCGGAAATTCAGGAAGTGCGACGATCGACTTCCAATCCTCGAACGCCGCGAGCAATTGGACTTCGAGGAATTTAACGTTGAGCGCGTCGAGGCGGAGTTCGCTGCGCAGCCGTTCGAGTATCCCGGTGGCACCGTCGCGGCGTCCGACATTGAGAAAATCTTGGAACCGCGCCAGCAGCCAAGAGGTAGGGACTGGGGCTGAGCGCTGTAATTCGGGAGCACGGGCCAGTGTATCGCGTGCGCGTAAGACGGCACGCAAGGCCGCAACGCGAGCACGGTCATCGCCCGGCAGGCGCATGATTGCGGTGACGGCTGGCGCGGCAAGTTGAAGACGGGCACCTACGGGATCGGAGGTGGCAAACGACTCCGGCAAGCCGTCGAACCCGGTGAGCGTCGGCCCGGCAAAGGCCAGCAGGACTGGCTTGAGCCGGCGCCAGTCCGACATGGTCGACGCCGCAACGTCAATCTGCATTGCCCCGGCGCTATCGATGACGGGAACCAACGCACCGGGGAACGTCTCGGATATCACTGACTGGGATACATCCGCGCAAAGCGCCGCTATATCCGAAGTCACGCCCGCGCATGGCCGAAGCGCGGTCAGATCTTCAAGCACGGTCCGCGCCGCATCAAGGTCCGTGCCGATCATGCCATCTGGCCTTCCCAGCGCGTCTCGAGTTCGATCGATTGCTCGGCGATCGCTGCCGGGTCCGTCCTCAACACAAGATGCTCGCCATTGATCGAGATGCCATTGAGGGTGAGGTTCATCGAACCGCTTAGGAAATAGTCGGCGCCGAGCAGACCCTTAGCGTGGAAGCTCTTCTCAACGGTCCATTTGATCTGGTCGCCGTAGCGCGCCTTAAGCATCTGAAGGCGGGCGATAAAATAGTCGTTGTGGCCATCCGCGCGGATCACCAGCCGAATCTCTACACCGCGCGCGAGTAGGGCACGCAAGGCTTGAGACAGGCGGATCGGCGCGGCCGGCCAGTCGGGTTCGAGTGCCGCGAACTCTCGCGCCGAATTGTCGATGATCTCGACATCGCTGATCCAGGCAAAGAAAAGCCACAGCTTCGGACTGGGATGGATGAGTTCGGCAACGAACAGACTCTGAAACAGGTCGCGGACCGCGCGCGACTGCGCCGGACCATGAAGATCGCGTGAGGGATAATGCATCAGACCTGCTCCCTCAGTGTCAGCGTGGCGAAGATTCTGCCGTCGGCGCGTTCGACGCGCTCGATGGCGGGAAAAAATTGGAGGACGCCGACACTAACGGGTGCCGCCGAAAGCCTGACGAGTGCCGCGCGGAACAGTTGTGCCTCGCCGGCATCGGCGACAAGCCGGGCTGTCCCCTGGGCTTCAAACGCGGCCGCAAGCTGCCTTTCCCAATCGGGATCGCTAAAGGCAATTGTCGCAATTGCCCGGCTAAGCAGCAGATGACGCACGACCGCAGGATCGGTCGAGCGTGTTTGGCGGAACGGATTGTAAGACTGAAGGACGCGTTGGCGTACTTCGTTGGCGCGGGGCCACATCAGGCTGGTAATCGCCGACAGGACTGTCACATGCGCGATCGCGGCCGCAGGTAGCGTCGCGGCAAGGAACGCGCGAACGGCGCTGGACAAAGTTGCGTCGCAACTCGCGATATAGGCATATTCGCGCAATCCGATGGCGATGCCGAACCGGCCCTGGGTCGAGTCCCAATGAGTCTGCAGGTCGAGCAGCAACTGATCGAGTTGGGGGCCGGAACCGGCGCGAAGCAAGCGATTGTTGAGTGAAACTGAAAGCGCGTGGCTCAGATCGATGCCGCCGCGCTGTGCGAGGCTGTGCGACAGTGTCCGCCATAGGGTCGCACGCTCGCTGTGCGAGCTTGTCGCACGCAGTAGCGCGACTTGGTCACCGATCGCGACATCGTTGATGCTGAGCGCCAGGATCTCGCGCAAACTACTGTCGACGAGTTCGAGGTCGCTGGGTGCCAACGCCGCATCGAGGGCGGAAAAAAACAGGCGTGGTTCGGAGGCAAAGCGGTCGGCAAAGGCTTCGAGCACACCAGCGCCGCCTAGGGTCGTTTCGCTGATCCAGACGCTTGCAACATCGGAAGTCGCATCATCGCGGATATCAACGAGGAGCGTCTCGACGGTCGCTTGCTTCGGTGCCGCTGCAATGCATGCCTGCAGCATCGCCTCACCGAGCGTTTCAAGGATCAGGCGGCGAAGCCACAGGCTGAACATCGCGGGATCCACCGCGACCAGTTGCGCGGCGAGCGCGCGTAATCGCTCCCGAACGATTGGACGGCCGATCTGCTGGAGCAGCGCTTGCTGCAAGCGCCCTCCCCCGGTTGCACCACCCGCGCCAACCGGCCCGCCGGAAAAGTACCCGCCATCGGCATCGTCGTCGGCATCGCTGTCTTGGGTATCGTCGCTATCGGGCTGCGTCGGGGGCATCGCACCGAACACCTCGTCCATGACGGCACGGAACACGCCTTCGATCCGGTCGTCGTCGAGCAGATCGGCAATCGTCTCGGCAAGCGGCCGATCGTGGGCCGCGGCATCAGCCAGCAACGCCGACAACAGGAACTGGACCAGCCACTCACGCTGAAACTGGTTCAGGTCGTCGGGCAGTTGCGGGTCGAGTCGGATCTGATCGCGAATATAAGCCAGCCTGCTGGCGGCTAGGACATCGGGAGGCAAGCGGTCGCCGCTCAGCATTTCTGCATGCGGCAGGGCGAGATCGAGCCGGAAACCGTCAACCTCGAGTTCGAACCCGACCGCGGCGGGTCGATCGTCGTCGCTGGTGAATGCCAGCGTGACGGGAAAATCGTCCTGCAGCGTTCGGATATTCGCCTGAGCGATCCCGGCAAAGCGGCGCACGCTGACGCTCGATCGAAACCGGTGCAGATGAAAGTCGATCGCGCGGACGTAGTGGCGCCACTCCGATCGCGTCGGGACCGGCACGCCCAGCGCATCGCCATTGGCGACGATGTCGGATTGCCAGAGGAGTCGGGCATTGCTGCTCGGTAGCGCTTCGGTTCGGGTGGCGCGCTCGAGGCGAACGGTCCAAGGTCGAAAGACTAGCAGCGGCGGCCCGCCGACATGATCATTGAGGCTGCCGGAAAAGACGCCGACGAACTCATGCTCGAGCGCATAGTCGCTGATACGACGGTACTGCTCCGGAAACGCCGGATCGACCGGAATCCAGTGCGACAGCGCGCCGCGTTCATGCGCGAAGCGGCGGGTCACGCGCCCCGGCACGAACTGATTAAGGGCTTGGAGGATCGGCATTTGCTCGACCCGTTCCTCGTGATTGACCGTCGCAGGCGGAATGATGACCCGCACTTCGGGTAGGCTCAGGTCGCTGAACAGGTTGCGTGGGACGAA
>MKUB01000181.1:18384-40141 GCA_001898545.1 Sphingomonadales bacterium 63-6
GGGTGATGATCGACCTGTAGATCGAGTGTCACGCCGGCGTTGGGAATTGCAAGTTGCCAGCCCCGGAACAGCCGCCGGACCAAGGTCGGCACCGCCTCGAGCAGAAGCGAGCGCGGGGCTTCCCACAACAATGTCTCAGCCGCCGAGTGATCGATCCCGAGCGCGCCCATGAGGTAGTTGCGCAGGTCGTCGATGGTCGCGGCGTCGCCCTGCACCAGTTGGGTCAGCTTGGTGCGGGTGCGGTCGAGGACGGCACGTTCGGCGGGGCTTGCCTGCGGCAACGGGCGGCTCAGCAAATTCCACTGCCAGGCCTTTTCATAGCCGGCGGTGCTCGCCGCGAGCCAGTCGAAGAGCGCGAACACTGCCTGAATCTTCATCACATAGGGATTGCGGATCGGGAGATATTGCGGCTCGAGCGATGGATCGAACAGGTGTTCGAACGCCTGGTAGAAGGCGCGGTCGCGGCCATAATCCGACAGGACGGTCAGCGTGATCGGGCGCATCGCGCGGTCGCGGCCGGCGCGTCCCTTGCGCTGCAGGAACGACGCCATGCCGCGCGGAGCCTTGTGCTGAATAACCGCACCGACGAGCGGATCGTTGAACCCGACCTCAAGCGCCGCGGTCGCAACCACGATATTGGCAGATTGATTGACGCCGGCATCCTGGGAGGTGGTGCGGCCAACGATCAGGCGGCGATCGAGTGGATGGCCGATATCCTCGCAGATCCGCCACCGCTGGCCCTCGACATCGCGAACCGCAGCATCGGGCCCGGCACGACGAATATTCGCCAGCGGCATGCGCGCCGCATCGGGCCGACCAAAAATCGTGAAGGCCTCGGCGTCGCGCAGATCGTCATAGAGGCGATTGGTGACATCGAGGTCGTCGGTGAACAGGAAGGCGCGTCGGCCGAAGGTGCCGGACGCGTTGCTCGCGCCGGGCGGATCGAGCAGCCGGGGCAGTAGCATCGAAGTCTGGATCGTGGTCGAAAGAAGCGACGCGCGCGACGCCGGATCACCGCGGAGCAGGATCTGATATTCAGCGCCTTGTTCCTCGAACTCCTCGATCGTTGGGGTGATCTCGACCACATCGTCGAGCGCGGCCCCGATAAGATCTGCGAAGAAGCGCGCGGCATCGCCGAGCGTGGCTGAAAGGCCTACCCAGGAGATCGGCGCCGCCAGCAAGTGCCGCCACCGGCGTAGGGTGAGCGCAGCTTGCGCGCCTGTTCCGCCCTCATAGGTGTGCACTTCGTCGAGCAGGGCGAGCAAGGGCTTGCGCGCCGCCGCGAGCCCGACACCGAACAGGCCGCGCATCCAGTGATCGGACAGGCGTTGGTTCAAGATCTCGGTTGTGGTGAACAGGATGTCGGGCGGATTGCGCTGTAGCCGGGTCCGGGTCAGCACGATCAGGTCGTCGCCGATGGTCTGGCCGCAGCTTGGTTGGACGCAGACAAGCCGTTCGGTCCCCGACGCGATATCGGCACCGCGCCAGACGAGTTCGCCATCGCAGCGCGGACAGCGCATCCACGGGCAGACGAAGTCCTCACCGCGTCGAACCCAACTCTTTTCTGTCAATTCCTGGCGGGTCGCACGGGTCGGTGTCTTTCCGAACAAAGCGCCGATGATCAGCGGCCGGCGCCCATGCGCGGCAAGTGTCTGATCGATTGTTCGCGCCATGCGAAACGCTTCAGCGAACTGGTCCTTGAGCAGTTCGATTCGCGGGTAGATCGCGATCGCCTTGACCCAATGATCGGCGCCGATCGCTTCGCCGATACGGATCATGCCGGGCAGGTAGAAGGCGATGGTCTTGCCGCTGCCGGTGCCCGCGGTGACGATCGTGCCGCCATCGTCGGTTGCGGCCGACAGACGCAGCGCGGCGCGCTCCTGAAAGCCTGCGAGTTTCATGCCGTCGCGCGAGGTCAATGCCCGCCACAAGTCCAGGCGCAGTTGTGACCCGCCCAGTACCGACGCATGCTCGGCGAGGATATCGGCGGGCAAACGCAGTCGTTTGGGGAAGCGTCGCGGTCGGCAGTCGACTCGAAAGTCGGCGACGAGCGACGGCGCACCTTGCCAGGGCTTGTTGGGGAAGAGTTGACGGTTGGCAGCCAGGAGCCGCATCATTTCGGCAAAGCGCGACCGGATCCGGACGTCGCCGCCGACGCTGGCCATCTCGAAGATCAGCTTGGCATCGATGAGTTCCTCGACGAGGTCCTGCCCGTCAGTGCTACTGACTCCTGCCGCAGCGCATACCTGATCGCCGAGTTCGAAGGCTTCATCCTCGCTCAGCGAGCCATCGGTGAATCCCCATTCGAGGGAGCGCATTTCAATGGCTTCGATACGGTCGAGCACCGCGAGGGCGTGGTTAGACACGGGCATGTTTGTGCCTACCTCAGCTTGATGCGGAACGCGCCCAGCAAGTTGCGGCTTTCGAGCCACGTCTGCACTTCGGACGTATAAGCACTTAAGAGAGCCTCGCTATTGGCTGCGGAGCGAATGAAAGCGACGACGCTTGAGGGGATATCGGACGCCGCCAGGGTGTTCCATGCCGCCTCGTGCTGACTGACGAGCTCGTCGAGACTGGTAATCGCCGCCTTGGGGTCCGCGGGCACGCTAGCACCAGAGGCTGCTACCTCGCTTCGAATCTGCCGTATCTTGGCGACGCTCATCCGGAACTGCGGAACCTGGCCGAGAGCGCTCAAGACATCATCGGCGCCAAAGGCGGCGCGCTTGTCGACATAGGTTTTCCACGCAGCGCTCGCGGCCTTGTGACCCGCGCTGACGATACCGTTGAGGCGGTCGGTAAATGCGTGTTTGATGTCGAACGGCGGATCGTTGACCTTTGCCGGATCCTCCTTGATCGCTTCGCGCAATGTGCGCGCCTTGTCGGCATAGCCGAGACCGTCGCTTGGTTCGAAATCGACCGGAACACCGGCTTCCGCTAGGGCGGTCAGTGTCTCGCGCAGTCCAGCTATGAGCAGTGATGCGGTCTCGAACTGCTTCGCGCGCGTAGCGAACTGTTCGGCTTCGGCGGCGCTGTTCTTGAGCTTCTGATAGGTGTTGATCTTGGTCGCGAGCGTGGCGGCGCGGTCAAGCAGCATCGGCTTGCTCCCCATCAGTTGTCGCCATCGCGATCAAATCAGCTTCGATCGCGGTAAGCGAACTGTCGATCTGATCGAGACTGGTCGCCACTGCACCCTGCTTGGCATCCAGACTCTGACTGGTCGCGCCGATATTGTCGTCAACGGTATCGAGAAAGGCCTGCGCCGCGGCGACCAGAGCGGTCCCCGCGTCGACCGCGCCGCGTCGACCTCGACCAAAGTGGGGAAGCGCGGCAACCGCATCGCCTTCGCTGCCAAGTGCCCGTGCGGCAGCTAGCGAATCATCGAAATAGACGGTCCTGAAGCGGTCGAGCGCTTCGGCCAAAATGCGTCCCGTGGAACTGGTTCCAATACCAGCGTCAGCCACGGCCTGCCGCGCTGCATCAAGCGCCGTTACGATAGTGGCGCGCGTAGCGTTCACACCGAACACATCTTGCATCGTATCGAGCCACGATTTGCGGACCGCCATCTCCGAGCTTGCTGCCGTGGGGAGCGCAGCCCTGACCTCCCGATAGAGTTTGGCGGGCTCTTGAGCCTCACCATCGGGGGGCTCCAAGCGCAACTGCCATTTGGCCTGACGAAATTCGCGGATAGGTCCGATGATGCGGCCGGGATTGAGCATCGCACCGGCGCGGCCGCCCTTCATGCTCGACATTTGGGATTGCGCGATCCCCACCAGCTTTTCGCGTTGCCTTATCAGCTTGTCGTACAGCGCCTTCATCTCGGGCGCCGTGCTTGCGCACTCGCTTGCCCATTGTGGGCTGAACGCTGCGTCGATCATGTCGGCAATCTTCGCGTCGGGCTTGATCTTGCCGCCGATCGCGGCGCCAACACAGAGGAGTTCGACCGCGGCGGCCGCTTGGTTCCACTGTGGCGTTGGCTGGCAGATGTCGCGCAATTGCGCCTCGACGTCCTTCGCCCAGATCTCGACGCAATCGAGGAAGGCGCCCAACATCTTCTCGCCGTTGGGGAACTCCCAGCGGAACTGATCTTTGCTGGCGCGCAATACGCCCTGGAGGGCCGCTGCTGCTGTTTCAGGCTGCACTAGGTTGCCTGGGATGACGAGTTTGACCTGCAGGTCGGTGCGCACTTGCGTCGTTTGCCGATCGAAACTGATGCTGGCTGTCTGGAACGCTTTACCGGTTCGACCGACGAAACTCGCCTTGGCCAGCCCGACCATGTCCCAATCGATGGCATTGGAGACGGCCGAAAAGACCAGCAACCTGAGATTGTTTGCAACGGATTGGTCGAGGCCCTGACCGCCGATCCACTGCTCGATCAGGAGATCTTCCTTGCTGGCGGCGTTACGCGGCGGCGCTTCGGGCGTCGGTGTATCGGCGGTTGGCTCGCTCGGCTTTGCCGCGTCGGCGCCCGGTATCTCCGGGACCTCGAACGCCGCGCGAAGGTGCTCGTCGAGATTAGCGATCGTGCCGGTGCCGTCATAGAGTTCGAGAAAAGTTGCCCAACGCTGGTAATTTTGGGGATTACGGTTGCGCAGTTCGGCTTGAGCGACGGCGGGCAGCGCCGTGATGCCGCCGAGTTTCTCAAGCAGCTTGAACGGCGGAAATGTGCCGGTCGCGACCTCCGGCCCGAAGTTATCGAGCACTTCGACTAGGAGATCGTTCTGAAGGACGCGGGGGTTGAGCCGTTCCGGCATCGAAGCATCGGCGCGCGACGCCGCGTTCCACAGGGCCTGCGAGGTGAACGGATACAAGCCATAGCCGTCGACCTCGCCGAATATGGCGTGGCACTCTGTCTGGTGGATGCAGGTGTCGCATTTGGAGAGTGGACTGTCGCCGGGCGCCGCAGCATCGCTCCACTGGATGATGCCGTCACGGCCAAGTCGTACAGCGTTGAGGTAGCGCGCGGTGAACTGATTGAGCGAGGCCTTGGTGACCGACCGGCCCTCGGCCCTGCCGGCGGACCGATCCATATCGACGATATGGGTCGTGCGCATATAGGCGGTCTCGGCCACGCTCTGGAAAAAGCCCGTGGTGACCGCGATTGCCGTGCGCATCTTACACTGGCGCTCGTCGCCCTGCGAGGTAATCGCCTGCAACAGTGCTCGGTCGATGCCCTGCAGACGTGCGAATTCCTCGACGAGCAGGACGAGTTCCTGACCCTGCGACTTAAGGTAAGTGCGCAGGCGGGTCATCAACTCCTCGATCCGGTCGCCAGAGAAACTCAAGGTGCGCGCTACGGCGCGATCGAGATTGCGGTTGATAATCCGTATCGCGAGTGGAAGGTGAACCGCTGGGTCCAGTTCGATGAGGTCGATCGCATCGCGCGCGAGGCGCGAGGCGTGCGCGAAGTCCATGCCGCCAAGTGGCAAGTCGCCCTCGACGAACACGCGGCGCTTATCGGGACGATCCTTGGCGTTGGACGGCGCGAAGATGTGATCGACAATCTCGGCGATGACGGTGTTGTCACCCAGGAAATGCTCTTTGCGCATATGCGGATCTTGGAACAGGTCGGGCAGGCTGCTTGCGAGCCCTTCCTCGATCTCGTCGGCGTCGGTCGGCAGGACCTCCTCGCGGATAACCTGCGCAAGGTCGTTGAGCAATTGCTGCTTTTGGTCTGCCCTGCTCTGAGTGCCATCGCCCGCCGATTGCAGCGTTTCGAGAAAACTCGCCTGCTGTTCGGTGGGCAATTCGGCGATGATCATTTTGACGATGTTGCGCAGAGAGGTGCCCGACTTGCGCACCACCAGGACGACGCGATCCTTCGTCGGCTTGATGTTGAGCCGCATCCAGTGAACGAGATGCGATTTGCCCGAGCCAGTCTCGCCAAGGATCGCCGCCAGCGCATGCGGTCGGTCCTCGCGCAGGAAATCCGAGAGAAACGCCGGGGGGGTCATATCGGCCCACGAGGCCTCGCCGATCTCCTGGAATGACTTGCCGACCTGCGGGCTGACCTTGAGATCCCAGTCGCTATGCACCGCGCGGAACAGGCTATCGCTGATATGTTCGGCAAACGGATTGATCACCTGGCGGACGGCACCGGGATCCCAGCAGAGAACGTTGCGCATTATGCGGCCTCTCGCAGCGCGATACGGCTGACGCGACCTTCGCGCGGTCCAAAATCGAGGATGCGGCCGGGAGCGTCAGCGACGGTCGTCATGGTCAGGCGCTGGCGGTCAACAAGCCGCTGCAGCGCCAGGCTAGTGGTGATCGAAAGTCGCTTATCGCTATCCGTCAGCGGGGTGAGCCGCATAGCTTCATAGTCCTGGCGAACGCTGCCGGTTTCGAAGACTGGAAAGATCGCTGCCAGTCGCGTCATGAATTGCTCGATCGGCATGTCATTGCCTTCGGAAAAGATGGCTGGAAGCGCGCTTTCGATGGCCTTGACCGGATCGGGAATCACGCGGCGCGAGGTGAGGTCCTCGGCATCGCTACCGCCACCGACGATGGTCGCGAAGCCGAGATAGCGGGCCCAGTACAGGAAGTTCTGGTAGCGATTTAGCGAGGTCAATTCGGTTTTCGACGCGTGGTCGCCGATCTGCGCTTTCAGACTGTTTTGCGGCGGCTCGGAGAAATTCATTGGTCGCAGCGGACTCGAACTCAGAAACCAGGACAGGGCAACCATGAAGCCGGCTTGTTGGGTTTCGGCGGCTCGCGTCGGATCGAACAGGGTGCGTCGCATGAACGCCAAGAAGAACATCTCGCTGCCCTTGCCCTTTTTCCCGCCGCCGCGCGCATCGGTAGTCAAACGCAACTTGTCCTCAATCTCTTCGACCAGACCGATCCGCCGTGCTTCGGCAAGCGTGTTGCTGAACAATGTCGTGGTCGACTCGCCATCATCATCGCCGCCGCGGCCGCTGAGCGACGGCGGCGTTGCCCAGGCCTCGATCCGGTCTTTGACTTCGCCATTCTCGCTGTCGAACAAGGCCGCGTAGATCGCGAACAATCGGCTTGGAACAGCTTGGGCAGTTGTAACTATACTCATTGCGCTACTCTTGCATTAAACTCGTCGAGCGTCAGCGTTCGACCACCAAATACATCTTTCAACCTGCGTCCATCCGGGGCCGGTTGGTCGATCGGTGCCAGGAAGATACGGGGATTGTCGGCGCGCGGCGCGAGGTTCTGCGGCTCCAGCATTTGCTTGTCGCCGACCATTACAAGTTCGGGACCGCGCGGTAGGCGCGACAACGCAAGCGACGATAGATCACTGACGAAGAATGCGCACTTTTCCGCGAATTTCAGCACACGATACATGTCGAACGGTTGCGGGCCCATCGTGATCAGTTTGGCGAGACGCGCTTGCGCCAAACGTTGCAGTGTGTCGCCGAGACGGCGCGACGCATTGCGGGCCAGGTCGCCTGGATCGTAGCTAACCAGCAGCCGGAGATCGCGGTCGAGAAGGTTCGCGACCAGCGGATGGAGGTCCTCGGTCCAGGGTCCCCGCGGCTCGCCGACCGCCACGCTGTTGAGGCGGCACGTGTCGTCAGAACGGCATCGACTGCATCGGCTGCAGGTTCGTCCGACCCTGTTCGCACCGTACAAATCTTCAAGGATCGCGGCCGGACAGCGATCGTTGCGCAGATATTCGCGCATAAGGTCGAGATTGCGCTTGGCGGCAAGCCAGCCGACCCGGCGCACGGGTTCGACGCGCGACTGCCATAGCGCCAGGTCGAGATGATGGTCGTCGATGATCTCGATCTCGAGCCAGTCGCCCTCCTGCTCGATCCGTGGATAGGGTGTGCCGAGCAGTCGCAGAATGCCAGCACGCGCCATCAGGGCGACTGTGCGCAAGTTCCAGTCGGTATTGGCATCGCCGAACATGTCGATGTCGCGTTCATCGGTGCCGGGTCGGCCGTCGATCCGCACGGCGAAGCGTCCGTTCCCAAGGCTGGTCTTTCGCGCGAACATCGCAGACCAGCGATGGTAGCCGCGATCAATGCTGATGACTTGCTGGGCGTTGATGCGCTCGGCGATCCCCATGTCTTTGTCTGTCGGCACAATCAGCGAAAGCGCAGCCTTGCCGTCGCGCCCGCCCCGCCCGACCTCTTGGTAGAAGCGATCGAGCGTCTCTGGAACGCAGGCATGGATCACGCTGCGGGCATGCCCGTAATCGATGCCAAGCCCGAACGCCGAAGTTCCGACGACGATATCGAGTGTGCCGTCGCGCCACTGGCCGACAATCTCCTCTCGCTCGGCGCGCCCGGTCTTGCCGTGGAGCTTGCGAACCCGGCGAAACCCCGCGTCGATCAGCCGCGCATACCAGGCGTTGGCGGCGGCAACCTCAGTGACATAAAGCACCGCGGGCCGAGGCACGTGGTGAAGCGCCTCCAGGACTTGGGCAGTTCGGCTGGCCTCGTTGGTCGACGGCGCAATCCAATAGTCCGGTTCGGGCCGCAACTGCACCGCCGCCAAGCTTTCGAAATTGCTTTCGGCGCCGAACAGAGAGCGTAAGGTTTCGAGTGAGGAGTCGGTGAGCGTCGCCGACAACATGATGGTGCGCAGCGCCTGGCCGGGCGCTGCCGCTGACAGCAATTCGCGCCGCAGGCCGCTCAATTCCTGGAACTCGGTCCGAAAGCCTGTTCCCCATTGGTCGACGAGATGGGCTTCGTCGATCACCAGCGCGCGCAACAGGCCTGCCTCGGCCGCGCGCCGTAACGGGTCGCGCAGACGGCCGCATGCGGCTTCGGGCGACGCGAAGCACAGGCCTTGGGTGCCGTCGGCGATCCGTTCGGCGATGATATTGTTCTGGACGTCGTTGCCGCCCTGGAAAGCGAGCGGGCGCGACAGGCCGCAGACATCGACCGCTTCCTGTTCGTGATTGACCCCGAGCGCGACGGTAGGGACGATCACCAGGGTTACGCCGCGGTTTTCCGCCTGGTCCGCGCCGACAAAGCCGACCGTCTGGACCAGCTGGAAGATCATGCTCTTACCCTCGCCGGTAGGCAGAGCAACGACGAGGCTTCCGCCGGCGGGGGTCGAGAGCGCGGCACGTACGGCAGCGCGCTGTCCGCGGCTACGATAAGAGGTCCGCCCGACTGCGGCGAGCAAAGGATCACCTTTGCAGTCGGCGCTATTGAACTCGCGGCGCGTCGTCTCAGAAGCGGCAAAAGCATCGACGCTGTCGCTAGTACCGGAGAGCCATGCTGGTTTCCAAGGCTGGAGCGTCACCAAACGCGCTTCACCGGTGTCGGTACTGCGCAGTCCAACGGCATCCCATCCAGCAAACCCGTCGAAGCGCGGGTGCGACACGCGCACCGCGGGCGACACCATCGCGCCGCGCCGGACATGCTCATGACTCATTGCCTGACGGAGTAGGACTGCCAGATCGAGGCCGCTCGCCTGGCGA
The DNA here is from genome assembly GCA_001898545.1 of Sphingomonadales bacterium 63-6. Lineage (GTDB taxonomy): Bacteria > Pseudomonadota > Alphaproteobacteria > Sphingomonadales > Sphingomonadaceae > Andeanibacterium. The sequence goes on from MKUB01000181.1 coordinate 27,785, forward strand.
TCAGGGTCGACCAGCGCTTTGCGCAACCGTTCGATCGCAGGTGACCGGGCTCGCCAGTCTGCCCCGCTATCGGTGCGGTCGAGCAAATGGTTCAGTGCTACAAAGGCGTCATGGCCATCCCGATCAGCCATGAACGGACCTGGCAATTGCCGTACCGAGGATGAAACATCCCATAGCGTCGAGCCGGATCGCGGGGGATGCGATGCTGGGCAGGATCGATTCGATCAGCGCGATATCCTCGCGGGCCATCGTATCACCGGCCGATTGGCGGCGCTGGAGGCGGTTCCGGCGCCGCTGCAGGTCGCTTGCGGCAAGGGTTGTGGCTGCGGTGATCGCGTCAAGTACCGCGGGTTGCTCGGATAAGGTTTGCCGTGCGCCGTCGCGTACGCGGCGGCACACCACTGGGAACACAGAGGGATCGATGTAGTCGGCGAGGATATGCGGCCGACTCCCGAGATTGATGTCGGCGCTCGGGCCTTTACCATGGCTGTTATAGGGTTTGGACAGAACGGCGAGCAGGGCCGGATCGGTGACAGCCTCGCCATTGATGTCGATGAATAAGGTCTGCTCGCTTTGCGCGAAATAGCGCTGTGCGCGGCGTGATGCGGCAAGTTCGGCGCGTGACGGCGCGAGCAGATCGGCCATGTCGAGACTGGGCTCGATCGTAAAGCAGAGCTTGAACCCGATCCACACATCGTTGCGCCAGTCCGAAACGGGGCGATAGGTCACGAAGGCGGTCCCGCGATCGTCCCAGCGGGTGAACCGCGTCAGCACGTCGACTAGCGGCGTGCCCGGACGAAGCAAAGTCACGGCGGTGCGGCGTGTTGCGATCCGGCGTTTCCAACTCAGCGGTTGGCTATCGTCCAGTTCGAGTTGCTGCTGCCACGGCAAGCGCGGGATCAAGGTCTCTTTGGTGATGCCGAGCTTGAACGGATCTTCTTCCGGCCAGGCGAAGGGCCGTTTCTTGAGTTGTAGCGTGCCGATCAGCCATTGGTCGACGCCGGCTTCGAGGGCCGCCTCATCCGCTTCGGCGTCGTCCAGCGCCTGGATGAAGGTCTCGATGGGTTCCTCCGCGAGCGCGATCCGATCAAGCGCATATTGTTCGTCCTGCGACTTGCGTTCGTCGGCGATCTGGCTGCGGATTTCTTCGGTCAACGAGACCAATGCATGGGGCCCGGTCAACAGCAGTGCGTCGAGTACGCGGGTCTCGAAATCCTCAAGGAGGAACTGCACATCGCTGATCGAGCGGTGGAAGATCGACAGACCGTCCGCAAGCAAGGTCAGCCAAGCGGCAAAGGGGCTTTCGTCTTCGTCCGAGGGCAGCAGGATCCGGTGACGGATGATCCCCTGGCGTCGGCCATAGCGATCGAGACGGCCGATACGTTGTTCGATCCGAGCAGCACTCATCGGAAGATCGAGATGCACGATGGCGTCGGCGAAGCTGAGGTTGAGGCCCTCTTCGGCCGAACGATCGACGATGAGAACGGCGGTATCGGGTGCTTGCGCGAACGCCCCGACGCCGTCTTCGTCATCGTCCCCTGCTTCGCCGCCTTCGACGAGCAGCAGACACGGCGTGTCATCGAGCCCGTTTTCGAGGGCTTCGTGAAACGCTGCCGCAAGCCCAGTCGTGGTCGCGAACACCACAATTTTGGGATGATCGATGTCGATTCGCAGCGTCTTGATCAGCCGCCGCACGCTTTCGACCATGGTCTCGATGCGATCGGCATCGTCATACTCCTCGGCCTGGTCGCGCAGCGCATCGAGGATTTCGGCTTCGCCGGCGAAGATCGGCGTGGCGGCTGCCAGCCAGGCACGAAACGCATCGGCACCTTCGGACACCGCGCCCAGCAGATCACGGTAGCGCGTTGAGAGCAGCGGCGCCCCTTCGCCGCCCTCGACCAGCGAATCGACCGCGGCCGATCGCCAATCCTCGAGCGTGCCGAGTAGCACCGCCAGGTCGTCGCTCGGATCGCCTTCAGTGCGCACGTGGGTCATGGCGCCGCCGTCCGGGCCGCGCGGTCGAAACTCCCATCCCTGGGCATCGGCCCGGCGCGAACGGATCAGGCGCTGGTGAATACGATAGCTGTCGGCGACATGCTCTTTGAGCGCGCCGCACAGGTCGACAAGTCGCTCGGGCGTTTCTCGCGTCGCGGCAATCATCTGCGGGGCTAGATCCTGGACGACGGGATCGTCGGGAAAGCTACGGACAAGCTCGGCACCGCGCTGGCGCAGAACGATCCCTGAAGCGTCGGGGTCTAGACTGAGCAGCAAGCGGCCGATTGCACGGCGCTGTTCGAGTTTCAGGCGGAACCCGTCGAGGTCGTCGAGCGGATGGGTCAACGGATCGAGCAGGTTGAGCAGTGCCAAGAACCGGGCCTCTTCGCCAAGTGGCGGCGTAGCGGAAAGCAGCAGCAGCACTGGCACATCGCGGGCGAGTTCGCGCAGCCGTGCCGCCGAAGCAGCCAGCGGGCCATCGTCAAGTCCGACCAGGTGATGCGCTTCATCGACCACCAGAACATCGGGTGTCCGCGAGACCCGCGCGATATCGGTATGCGAGCAGCATTCGAAGGGTGCGCCGAACTGATCGAGGCGGAGCTTATCGGAAAGTTCGCGCCGCCATTGCTCACATAGCGCCGACGGGGTGGCGATCAGCACTTCCGTATCGGGATTGTCGATAAGATGCTGCCGGATGATCAGGCCGGCCTCGATCGTTTTGCCGAGCCCTACCTCATCAGCTAGCAGATAACGCTGGATAGGGTCGCTTAGGACGCGGCGAACGGCAGCAACTTGGTGCGGCACAAAGTCGATCCCAGCTGACAGCAGTGCGGTCAGGCCTTGCGCAGCGCTGCTCAACCCGCGCAGCGGCGTCAACGCCGCTTGACGTCGGTCGTGAAGAAATTGGCTTTCAGCGCCGCCCGCCGCCAGCATCTCAGCCGGATCTTCGGGGGCATTCCACGGACGGACGAACAAATCGAGTTCGTTGAAATCCTCCTGCTTCCCGTTGGGGAAGCGAATCTCATAGGTGACAAGCCCATTTTCATGCTGGAGATAATCCCTGACGCGCCCGACCCGCGTGCGATCACCATCACGAACATAGGCTCGGGTTTGCGGGCTTAGGTAGGCACGCTCAATCTCAGAAACATCGCATTCGATCGTTTCTCTTCGATTGAGCGAGTAGAAAACAGAGATGGAGCAACGACCATCAGCCGCCGCTTCTAATTTCCCGACACCCTTGTGCCCGGGTAGCCCTACTAGCATCCCCTGAAACAGATCAGATCCCCCGCGAGCGAATCCCCTCTTATCGCTCTCGAGGCTACTCTAATAAGGTCGCGCTGGCTGCCAACCTCAAATCTGCCGTCCTAAGTGTCCAATCTGGCGGAAAATTCCTGCCAACCAGCCCGTCGTAATTCGCAAGCTGGGCAGTGGCCGCAGCCCGCACCCCACTCATGCGTCGTTCCCCGATCGCCGAGATAGCACGTGTGCGATTCTACACGGACAAGATCGACCAAGTCCGGTCCACCCAGCGCGTAAGCAAGCGACCAAGTCGCTGCCTTGTCGATCCACATGAGCGGCGTATGGAGCACGAAACGCTGTTCCATGCCGAGGTTGAGAGCCACCTGGAGAGCCTTGATCGTATCATCGCGGCAATCCGGATACCCAGAGTAGTCGGTTTCGCAGACCCCTGTCACGATGTGCTTGATACCGCGTCGATATGCGACCGCAGCCGCGAATGTAAGGAACAGCAGGTTTCGGCCAGGAACGAAGGTGTTGGGCAGACCGCTCGCTGCCATTGCAATCTCAACGCCGGTCGTCAGCGCGGTGTCGCTGATCTGCCCAAGCGCAGCGAGTTCGATCATGTGATCGGTCCCGAGCTTGGTTCGCCAGTCAGCCCGTATCTCCATCATGCCTGCGCGCAACCGGTCTCGGACTTCGAGTTCGACACGGTGGCGCTGGCCGTAGTCAAAGCCGATTGTTTCGACGTGGTTGAAGCGGTCGAGGGCCCAAGCCAAACACGTAGCGCTGTCTTGCCCGCCGGAGAATAAGACCAGTGCGCTGCCGTCTGCACTACTCATGCCGCGACCTCCTCACCCCAAAAGGAGCATGCCTCCCCGCTGCTGTCGCGATAAACGGTGACCTTGTGGAGGTTGCCGATCACTGGCGACAGCCGATTCCAGATCCACCGGCTAAGATTCTCCATCGTCGCCGGACCAAGGTCGTTGATCTCGTCCAGGAAGCGATGATCGAGAGCGTCGCGTGCTCCCTCCATCGTCCGCTGAAGTAAGCCGAGGTCCACGACCATGCCTGTCGCCGGGTCGGGCCTCCCCCTTACAAACACCTCCGCCCGATAGCTGTGGCCATGGATGCGCCGGCTGGACTCGGTCTCGATCACTCGGTCGAGCGTATGGGCAGCGTCGAAGCGAAACTGCTTGCTCAGTTCGAACATCAGCGAATTCCGATCATCTTGTGAGACTGGATGGAGAGGCGCCATTGCGGGTTTTCGGTGCAGAAGCTGATGGCGGCTTCGAGGTTGGCCGATGCCATCGGTGAATCCATGGGCTGAAGAAAAAAATGCTCGAATTCGAGGCCCGCAAAGTGCTCGGGCCTCGCCTCGGCCTGAGGATAAACCAGCTTCAGCTCATGGCCCGTCCGCAGAACAAGTTCAGCCCGCCCTTTTGGGCTGACACAAATCCAATCAATCCCTTCGGGCGCGGGTTGCGTGCCGTTGGTTTCGACGCCGATTTCGAAGCTACGCCCATGGAGCGCGGCAACGAGGGTTTCATCGACCTGCAAAAGAGGTTCCCCACCCGTCAACACCACATACCGCTTGTGGGCGGGTCCAGCCCACTCTCGTTCGATCGCTACCGCAAGCGCCTCCGCGTCGGCAAATCGCCCACCGCCCGTCCCGTCCATTCCAACGAAGTCAGTGTCGCAGAAAATGCAGGCAGCACCCGCCCGGTCCTCTTCGCGTCCCGACCAAAGGTTGCAGCCAGCGAAGCGGCAGAAGACCGCCGCGCGGCCGGACTGCGCCCCTTCCCCTTGAAGCGTTTTGAATATCTCCTTGACGGCGTAGGCCATCAAGCTCCCTCCGCTTGTTCGAACAGAGGTGTGGGGGCGATGCGCGCGCGCTTCCGTAGGTCCGCTTTCACGATCGAAACGAGATAGTGCTTCAGCAACGCGATATCGCGATTGACGTTCTGCAAGCTATTCCAACGGCGAATCTCGCCGCCGATCTCCCACTCGCCGCCGGTCCAGGCCGTTCGTCCCTTCAGGCACTCGAGACCTTCACGGAAATCCTCCACCGACTTTGCGTCCATGCGAGCGGCAAGCACTTCCATAACATCGCCCATCGCCTGGATGCCCGCCCCATGGAGAAGGCGCGAGGTAGCGGGCTTCTGCCCGTGCCACGCTTCGGGGAACACCTTCTTCACGGCCTCGAAGAAGTTCGAGACCAGCCGAACACACCGATCGCGACCGCGTGGCGTGTCGATGAGTTCGCGCATCACCCCATTGGTCAGCGATTCCATGATAATCTTTTGCACGACGGTGTCGGCGATAATGCCGTCCGGCTGGGTATGCTGCTTGATGTAGCCCTGCAGCGCTGTGTGCTCAAAGTTCAGACGAGCAGTGAGGTCGGCGGCAACCGACCTGCGGCTCAGCCGCGGGGGCAGATCATTGACCGACGGCAGGAGCTCGTAAATGAGCGACTTCGGCAACGGTTTGGTGTTGTTTATCAGAACAAACTGCCGCCGGAGTTCAGCTTCGTCGCGGCAAATAAGGGCCGAGACGAAGACCTGGAAATCCCGATCGACCTCCGACAGAGCGGTGAGACGTTGCTGGCCGTCAACCACAAGGCCGGGGACACCTTGGCTCATGTCGATCGTCAGGCGTACCGTCCCATTCCCGAGGTCCTCGACGTTCGTTTGTTCGGTGAAAGCCACCACGATGGGGTTTGGGAGCACCGCGTCAGGCTTTTCGAGATAGTCCCGGATTTCACGGATATGCGCCGCGACCTGCGGCCGCTGGAAGCCGCTCAGTTCACCCTGGGCATCGCGACCGATACGATCGATCAATGCAAAGCGCAGGACGTCAGCCGCTCGGGCCGCGAACGTCAGCACGGTGTGCTCGCTGCTTTGCTTCGCCTGGACTGCGAAGAAGGAAAGAGAGTCAGTCGACGGCACGCTTTAGATCCAATCGTTCAATGTGGTCCTGATAGACAGCGAGGTTATGGATTCCCCGCCGCTTGTTGCGGTTGCTACCGCGGAAGATGATCACGTCGATCGCAGCGTCCCGACAGATCTTGCAGGAGCATTGCTTCCACGGCTGCTCGGCGAGGGTCGCGCGGTAACGCTGGGCAAGCCGTGTTAACGATACGCTGCCCTTGCAGTCCTCGTAGGGCTTCTCCTCTACGAGAGGAGCGCTGTAGACGAGGACATTGTGCAACGTGTCTTCGAGTTCCGCTTCGCCCCGGTCGAAAGCCCGCAACGAGTCCAGCGCGAGAGCCTCGAGGCGAATGAGTTCTTCCGCCCGGAACATGCCCTTCTTCACGCCCCGCTGTAATTTTGGATTCTCGATCGCCTGCGGCACCCGGATCGAGGTGAAGTAGCGCAGGCCCAGGCCCTCACCGGGCAGATAATAGTTCTGCTTGGCGTCCTTGAAAGCACGTATCAACGGAGAAGTTGTATCGAAACTGGCAATATCATAGCCGTGGAAGCTATCGATATCGTCCGCCTTCGCGAAGCCTAGGATATGCAGGCGGGTGGCCGAAGGCACGGCTGCTCGAATTGCCTCTAGGCAGAGTTTGATCTCCGGCGATTTGAGCGGCACCATGCCACCTAGCGCTAGGTAATCGTAGCCCATTGCGACAAGGCGCCTGGCTGCTTCTGCCATGCTTCCGGGAGACCATCCCTGAATCACGCCAAGCGGGGTGAAGCCAGCATCGATTGCCCTCGCCTCGCGAAAGAAGGCATCCGCGTTCTCAAGGGTGATATCGAACCGGGTCTTGGCATCATCGGAGCCGCCCTCAAGCGCCTTCCCGGCCGGATCGAAATCGAAAATGATATGGTCGACGGAGCAGCCGTGCGTGAAGCCGCATTCATCATAAAACTCAACCATTTCAGCCGGCGAATAGGGCGGCCGCTCTTCCTGGACATAGGTGAATGCGCCGCAGTCACCGAATATATCGAGATGGGCAAACTCTGGCTTATCTAAGCGCAAAAATTTCCGAACGCCGACCAGATGAAAACGCCGAGCCTGGCTCGCGGTGTACTTCCCCTTCACGCGATGATCGCCCACGATGCCACGGGACACGAGAACCCCGTCATATGGCGCATAACCCAGGATCTCATGGGGATATGCGTCATCCCAATACGGTTGACGCTCGGCTGGGCTACGGTCGGCGATAAAGTCGAACGCTGGGTCAACATAGTCCAGGCTGTCGGCGAAGATGAACTTCATGCCGGCATCCTCGCCAATTCCCGCTCCATCCGGATGAGATGCTCGCTCAGTTTGTTGATATGCTGCGGTGTGGACTGCAATTCATTCCACGCAAGGCCGAGGCCCTCCCAGCGGCCTGCAGTCCAGCGGCATTGCGGCGCAAGGCGCCCGAGGATGTCCCGCACAACGGACGCCTTGTCAGCAATGCCGTCGGCGCGAAACATGATCATGTCCATCAAGGCCCCCATTGCCCTGATTCCCACGGAGTGCATGAGACGACTCTCTTTTGGTGACTTACCCCATGCATCGGGGAAGGTGTCCCGAACCGCCGTCCAGAACGTGATAAGCGTTTCGTACATGGCGGTTGTGTCGTTGCCGTCACCATTATGCTTGAACTGGCCCAAAGCGCCGGCGGTCGTGCGCAGGCTTGCCTTCATCGCCTCGATCAGAGCGTTATCGCTCACTATCCCTGTGCCATTCTTGGGATCGGATTCCCGCTTGATGAGGCCATGGAACGGCGACTTCGGATCGCTGTTCAACGCATTGCAGAGCTCGCTCGGGAGTTGGCGTGCCGCGAGATTTCTGGGAAGCTGAACCGAGACCTCTGGCAGCAATTCATCGATGAGACCGGTGGGCAGTTTCTTCGACTTATTGACGAGGATGAACTGCTCTCGTTGCGTGGCAACCTCATCTGAGACGAAGCCGATAACCGGCACGGCAATCTGCCGGTTCTTGGCCGCAGCCAGAGCAAGCGAGCGCTGTTGCCCATCGACAATCCAAGCCGCCCTTCCTCCCTCGGGATAAAGGGGGATGCTAAGGGTGCCAGCGTCGCCAACTTCGCACATGTTCCCCGGCGCACGACCACGCGCTGACGCGAAATCGACTTCTGGCGAAAGCGCCAGGATGATGGCGTTCGGAAACAGGACCGGGCCGCTGTCCAGAAAGCTCGTGATTTCCTTGACGTGCTCGCGGATCTCGCGGCGTTGAAACCCCTTCAACTCTTGATCTTCTCGACGGACACGGCTGATATCCGCGATGCGGTCTATATCGGCGCCGTAGAGGAAGAATGCGAAGACGCCAGTACCCTGACCCTGCTCCGCTTTCACGGCTCGAACTCTGAGATATTCGCGTGCAGTCATGCTCGCTCACTCCGAATGATACGAGCCAGGCCGACGTAGCGGCCTTGCTCGCATGCGACATTGAATTCACCCCGGAGTCGGGGAAGAGACATCCCCTTGGCATCATCCCAATGGGCACGCAGGATTTCGAGGATCGCGGGATCTTCCAGGCGCAAGCGCGCTGGACGCTCGGGCTTTCGCCAAGCGCCGACGACATTCCGCACCTCGCGCGCATGCTCCGCTGGCGAACGGGTGTCGTTCGGCAATAAAATTACATCCGAGAAATGCCGCGCGGCGCGGCTAGAGAAGTCGCTTATTGTGCCGGGGATCGGACTGTCGGGGCCATCCAATCTCTCATCGTAAGGCATTACTGACGAGCGAAGGCCTGGATTTATCCGGCCCATCGGAGCGCGCGTAAACAACCGCAAGCGAGCGCGAACCGCTTCGGGTAATGTCAGCATGTCGTCCGCGATCATCTCGATATAGGCGTCCGAGAGAGCCGCGAGAATAAGGCCTTTGGTATTTCGGAGAGCCTCAAGAAGGCTTGTCCCGAACGGCGAGACCTTGTTGAGCGCAGACCACCACTGCGGTGAGGAAAACGCCCCGCGCACTCTCGATGCTACGCTATCGGTCGAGCCAGGTATGATCGTGCAAGCATAAGAAGGCACCTGCGTCGTGGCGTCCACCAATCCAAGGCCGGCCGAAACGATAAGCAGGCGCGCTTCGAGCACGCCAGCGACGCTCCGAGCCTCTTGGAAGCCTCTTCCGCCGTAGATCGCGGCAGGCAAATAGCACTCTCCCGCCGAAGCCAGTCGCTTTGCCCATTGCCCGGCCACTTCAGTAAGCGACGCTGTTTCCACCGCGCAAATGCGGAGGTCGGGAGCGACCTCTTTTCGCTTCCGGTTCGTACAAGTGGTGATGATCACGGCCACAGCCAAGCGCGTCTCCCTCGCATTTATCGCTATATCAGCGAGGGGCATTTTTCCACATTTAATTCACCAATCACTGCCGAATAAATGGAAATAAATGGTGGACCTGCGGGGCAAGTGGATATCTGTTTATGTCCTTACATGGCCACAAAGGCGAGCATATAGGGTTGTTGCACCCGGTTAGGCGATGCTGTTTATGCGGCACGCCGCGCCGCGCATTGCCAGGCTCGGTGCTTCTCGATCAGCGGCCGCGCGATCGTTGCAGCGGCGGCCGTTCCTTGCCTACGTCCTGCCGCTTGCGGCCGGATGGCTCAACTGTCCGGACGGATGTGTCCCGCACTTTCGCGGCCTGAAACTGCCGCCCCGCCTGCAGATGCGTTTGTACCTTGTCGTTCGCGACCTTCATGACCCTGGCGACCGCTTCCGGATTGTCGAACAGCGCCGTGCGCACCACCGCCTCGATCACACGGAGCTGGCTCTGGGCCGCGCGCGAATTCTTCTCACGGGCTTGTGCTGAAGACGGTCGCCTCAATCCTTCCGGCGCCTGACGGGGGCCGCGATCGAGTTCGCGCGAGGCCGACGCAGTGACGGTGGGCGCGATGCTGTTGCGGCTAGCCTCGCGCCGGATGCGGTCCAGCTCCTGCAAATCCCGTTCGCTCGGCCGATATCCCCGTACTTCCAAACCCTGGCGATTGGCTTCGAGCCACGCGGCCCTTCGGAACGTCTCGCTGCCCGTGACATGGACGTGCGACCACCCGCGGTGGCGAGCGATGGCAACGAGATCGCGCACGACCTCTTCGCTTTCGCTGGAGGTGACAAGACGCCGCCCTTGGTCCCGAAATGCAGGCTCTTTGGTCTGAGCCGTCGTGAAGTAGGCCGGTTCGCCCGACCATTTGCCGGTCGACGAAAAGTAGCGCTTTTGCAGGGGCTCCGGTATGTCGCCGGCAGAAATTGATCGGGGCTCAACCCCCGCCCACTCCTTGCCTTTGTCAGGAGTGCCGGGATCCTTGGGAATGTCGTCACGCATGTCTTTCCCAAAACGCGGTGCGGACTGACCTTCACCGATTGAAATGGCATTGGCGCGCTTCCTGGCGCCCCGCGAATTCTCGGACTTCTCAGCGGACATGGGCTGTCCTTTCCTGGATAATGGATGTGGATGGCTGCCCGACCGGTGGCAAAAGTGCCCGCTCGACCATCGCCGACACGAAGGCGATCGCGGCGGCCTCGTCGCCCGGGGGCGGCAGTTCGGCCAGGTCGCCCAGAACCAGCATGTCATCCGTGATCTCGGCCGCGCCTGCCAGTTCGGCTTCGGTCATTTCCCGCATCGCAATTTCCTCCTGTATGGCGCCCCCCGAGCTTGTCGCCGGTTGCCGTCGCGTGCCGCTCAGCCCAGACGTGCCAGAGCCCTGCTGCCCTGAAGCTGGCGCGGGGGGAGAAAGCATTGCCGCAATTGGACGTGCGGGCAGGACGGGCGGAGCGATCACTCGCCGCGTGAAACGGGGCATCCGGTAATAGGCGATCTTGCGCCCCCGAATTGGGGGGATGCCGGCGCGAAGGAGCAGGAGCTCGTTCTTCGGCAGCTGCATCAGCTCTTGCGGCAGTAGGAGCGCGCGGCGTTGGTCAGATTCTGAGATGCTTCGGTTCGCCAGCAGCCCGTGGATGGTACGGCTGCGGGATTTCACGTTCATCGTGAAAAAGCCGAGCCGTTCGGAGAGTTCGTTCGCGACCTTTAGCTCCTTGGGCGTGAAGACCACCTCGAGGCCGCAATTGGCGATGATCTCGTCGGTGACATCGGGACCGTAGATTGCGCGAAGCTGGGAGCGGCTCTGAATGACCGGAACCAGGCGCAGGCCATAGCCGGCGACGTAAGAGAAGCCGCTCGCAATCACCGAGGCTTTGCCGAGCCTGGCGAACTCGTCGAGCAGGACCAGGACCGGGACATTGCTCGCGCCCTCAGGGAGATCGCGGGTGTTGAGATCCACGAGCTGTTGCAGGAACAGGCTGTAGATCGGCGCGATGCGGTCGATATTGTCAGGTGACACGCCAAGGTAAATCGACATGCGCCGACGCCGCACCTCGCGCAGGTCGAAGTCGCTCTCCGAGGTGGCGGTATCCACCATGGGATTGAGCCAGAGATTAAGCCGCGCCGTGACGGTCTGCTTGATTCCGGAAAAGGTATTGTCCGAGGCCGAGGTGAAATCCTGGATCGCGGACACGCAGGCTTGGCTGAGGCGCTGGCCCACCCTGCCGGCCTCCTCGAGCGCCCTGGGAAGGTCGCTCTTGGGATCACCGCTCGTGAGGCGGCGGTATATCTCGCCGAGCGTGAAGGGCAGTCCCGGATTGGATGCGACCAGGGCGCCGACGCCGACAAAGGCTGCTCGCGCCGCCTCCGCCCAGAAGGGATCGGATCGCTCCGGCGCCGGAAAAAGCATGCCCCCGATCTTCTGCAGCTCGTTGACGACCTCGGTGTCATCGGTCCGCCTGATGTGCGCCAGAGGGTTGTACCGCGCCGTCCGCCCCTCCGCGTCGAGCGGGTCGAACAGATGCACAGCCTGACCGGCTCTTGCCCGATAACCGGCGCTTGCGCCCCAGTTCTCCCGCTTCACGTCGAGCACGACCACCGAGTCTGGCCAGGTCAGCAGATTGGGAATGACGACGCCCACGCCCTTGCCCGCTCGCGTGGGCGCCTCGAGCAGAACATGCTCGCTCCCGCCGAATATCAGGAAACGTCCAGCCTTGCGGCCGACAACGATGCCGGCAGCGTCGCGAAGGCCCTCCCGCCGGATCTCGCCTTCGCGCGCAAACCGGGCGGTGCCGTGCAATGCCGGCCCGCGGCGCAGAATCCCGATTGCGAGGAGCCCGACCACAACAGTGCC